>DATLIG010000071.1:0-26526 GCA_035539555.1 Nocardioides sp.
GCGGCCTGGCGCCTGGGCGCCGATCATCGCCCGCCAGGCATCCATCGCGGACCCGTCGGCCAGCTTCGTTGCCGGGTCGATGTCGGGTCGACCGGCCGCGGCGAGCATCTCGCGGGCCAGCGCGACGGTCAGCTCGACGACGTCGGCCGGGCCGCCGCCGGCGAGCACCTCGACCGACTCGGCGACCTCGATCGCGTTGCCGGCGGTGAGGCCGAGCGGGGTGTCCATGTCGGTGAGCAGCGCGACCGTCCGCACGCCGGCGTCCGTGCCGAGCCCGACCATGACCTCGGCGAGCTCGCGGGCACGGTCGACCGACTTCATGAAGGCGCCGCTGCCGACCTTCACGTCGAGCACCAGCGCGCCGGTGCCCTCGGCGATCTTCTTGCTCATGATCGACGACGCGATGAGCGGGATCGCCTCGACGGTGCCGGTGACGTCGCGCAGCGCGTACAGCTTCTTGTCCGCCGGCGCCAGGCCGTCGCCGGCCGCGCAGATGACCGCGCCGACGTCGTCGAGCTGCGCCAGCATCTCCTCGTTGGACAGCAGGGCCCGCCAGCCGGGGATCGACTCGAGCTTGTCCAGGGTGCCGCCGGTGTGCCCCAGCCCCCGCCCGGACAGCTGGGGTACGGCGACGCCGCACGCGGCGACGAGGGGCGCCAGCGGCAGGGTGATCTTGTCGCCGACGCCGCCGGTCGAGTGCTTGTCGGCGGTCGGCCGCGAGAGCGAGGAGAAGTCCATCCGCTCCCCCGAGGCGATCATCGCCGCGGTCCAGTCGGCGATCTCGCGCCGGTCCATGCCGTTGAGCAGGATCGCCATCGCCATCGCCGACATCTGCTCGTCGGCCACCACGCCGCGCGTGTAGGCGTCGACCATCCAGTCGATCTGGCTCGTGGTCAGGGTGCCGCGGTCCCGCTTGGTGTGGATGACCTCGACGGCGTCGTGCGATTCAGCCATGCCGGAACCCTAGTCGGCAGACGCTAGCGGCCGAGGTCCTCGGGCCCGAACGCCTGCGGCAGCACCTGGTCCATGGTGAGCACGCCCTCGGGGGTGAGCACCTCCAGCGGGGCGCCGCCGTTCTCCCACAGCAGCTGGCGGCACCGGCCGCACGGCATGATCACCGCGCCGCTGCCGTTGACGCAGACAAAGTGCGTCAGCCGGCCGCCGCCGGTGGCGTGCAGCTGGGAGACCAGACCGCACTCCGCGCAGAGGGTCACCCCGTAGGCGGCGTTCTCGACGTTGCAGCCGACCACCAGCCGGCCGTCGTCGGCCAGGGCCGCGGCACCGACCCGGTAGCCGGAGTACGGCGCATAGGCGCGCTCGGCGATCTCGGACGCCGAACGCTGCAGGGACTCCCAATCGACCACGGACTCAACGTACCCGTCGTACCCTGCGTCTGCGCGAGGATCGTCCGGCGAGAGCGCCCCACCGGTGCAAATGTCCCAAGTTGGTAACCGTTTCACCGAAGGTGCTTCCCGCCGCGCGGTCGTTGGGTGAGGATGCACCGAGCATTCCCGCCATCCCCCTGCCCGGCCAGCGTGCCCGGGCGTCGATCTGGAGGACATTTGTGAAGACCTGGAAGAGGACCTCGGCGATCACCGCCGCCGCTCTCGTCGCGGCTGCGAGCCTGGCTGCGTGCGGCGACGCCCCGGAGGAGGGCGCGGAGAAGAAGAACGACTACCTGCCCTGCATCCTCTCGGACGCCGGCGGCTTCAACGACAAGTCGTTCAACCAGCTCAGCTACGAGGGCGTGAAGGAGGCGGCCGACAAGCTCGGGAGCGAGTACAAGGAGTTCGAGTCCAAGAACGAGAACGACTACGCGGGCGCGCTCGAGGGCTTCGTCAGCGCGGGCTGCGACACGATCGTCACGGTCGGCTTCGCGCTCGCCGCGGCCACCAAGGAGTCGGCCAAGGCCAACCCCGACATCGAGTACATCCTGATCGACGACGCCGCCGACGGTGGCGACGACGGCGCGACCTTCGACGGCAAGGCCGACCAGCCCAACATCAAGCCGATCCTCTACGACACGGCCCAGGCCGCGTTCCTCGCCGGCTACGCCGCCGCGGACTACACGAAGACCAAGGTCGTCGGCACCTACGGCGGCCAGCCGTTCCCGACCGTCACGATCTTCATGGACGGCTTCAAGCAGGGTGTCGACTACTACAACAAGGAGAAGGGCACCAAGGTCAAGCTCGTCGGCTGGGAGGGCAACGACAAGGGTGTCTTCACCGGTGGCTTCGACGCCAACGAGAAGGCGACCAACACCGCCAAGCAGATCCTCGACCAGAACGCCGACGTGATCCTTCCGGTCGGTGGCCCGATCTACCAGGGTGCGCTCACCGCGATCAAGGACTCCGGCAAGGACGTCGCGCTGGTCGGCGTGGACGCCGACTTCTACGAGACCGACCCGAACACGCAGGCCGTGGTGTTCACCTCGATCCTGAAGAACATGAAGACGTCGACGTACGAGGCCATCCTCGCCGCCGGTGAGGACAAGCTCGACCTCGCGCCGTACGTCGGCACGCTCGAGAACGACGGCGTCGGTCTCGCTCCGTTCCACAACTTCGAGAGCAAGATCTCCGACACGCTCGTGTCCGAGCTCGACACGGTGAAGGCCGGCATCATCGACGGCTCGATCCCCGTCACGTCGTACCTCAACCAGTAACACCTCCGGTTCCGGGGGAGGTCGGTTCACGCCGGCCTCCCCCGGACTGTGTTTCTCCCCCTCCTTCACCCCCTGTTCCACCCCCGGGGATGGCATCCATCCCGTCACTCGGAGAGGATCGCCTCCATGACGCTCGAACTCAGGGGCATCACCAAGCGCTTCGGTGCGCTGGTCGCCAACGACCGCATCTCGCTGACCGTCAACGAGGGCGAGATCCACGCGCTCCTCGGCGAGAACGGTGCCGGGAAGTCGACGCTGATGAACGTCCTCTACGGCCTCTACCAGGCCGACGAGGGCGAGATCCTCCTCGACGGCGCGGAGCTCAAGCTGTCCGGTCCCGGCGACGCGATGGCAGCCGGCATCGGGATGGTCCACCAGCACTTCATGCTGATCCCCGTCTTCACCGTCGCCGAGAACGTCATGCTCGGCAACGAGGCCACCGGCTTCGCCGGCACCCTCGACATCGACGCGGCACGCCAGCGGGTGCGTGAGATCTCCGAGAGGTTCGGGTTCGACGTCGACCCCGACGCCCTCGTCGAGACCCTCCCCGTCGGCGTCCAGCAGCGCGTCGAGATCATCAAGGCCCTCTCCCGCGACGCCCGCGTCCTCGTCTTCGACGAGCCGACCGCCGTGCTCACCCCGCAGGAGACCGACGAGCTGATGGAGATCATGCGCCAGCTCAAGGAGTCGGGCACGGCCATCGTGTTCATCAGCCACAAGCTGCGCGAGGTGCGGGCCATCGCGGACCGGATCACGGTCATCCGCCGCGGCGCCGTCGTCGGCGAGGCCAGCCCCACCGCGACCAACGCCGAGCTCGCCGCGCTGATGGTCGGTCGACCGGTCGAGCTCACCGTGCACAAGGACCCGGCCAAGCCGGGGGCCGACGCGCTCATCGTCCGCGACCTGCGGGTGAGCGACGACACCGGCCACGTGCACCTCGACGGCATCACCTTCTCGATCGCTGCCGGTGAGGTCCTCGGCGTCGCGGGGGTCCAGGGCAACGGGCAGACCGAGCTCACCGAGGCCGTCCTCGGCCTCCAGTCGCACGTCAAGGGCACGATCGAGCTCGACGGGCACCAGCTGGTCGGCAGGTCGGTGCGCAAGGTGCTCGACGCGGGCGTCGGGTTCATCCCCGAGGACCGGCAGGTCGACGGCCTGGTCAGCAACTTCACGATCGCCGAGAACCTCATGCTCAACCGTTCCCACAGCGCCCCCTTCGTCGGGCTCGGCACCGTGCGCACCAAGGTGCTGGAGGAGTTCGCCGAGCGCAAGCTCGTCGAGTACGACGTCCGCGCGTCCGGCATCCAGTCGACCGCCGGCCAGCTCTCCGGCGGCAACCAGCAGAAGGTCGTCGTCGCCCGCGAGCTGTCCCGCGACCTGCGGCTGCTCGTGGCCGCGCAACCGACCCGTGGCGTGGACGTGGGCTCGATCGAGTTCATCCACAAGCAGATCGTCGCGACCCGCGACAGCGGCGTACCCGTGCTGCTCGTGTCGACCGAGCTCGACGAGATCGTCGCGCTGTCCGACCGGATCATGGTGCTCTACCGCGGGCAGGTGGTCGGGATCGTCCCGGCCGACACACCGAGGGAGACGCTCGGCCTGATGATGGCCGGCGAGCGGCCGGAAGGAGTCGTCGCGTGAACAACGAGCCCGGAGCCGTCCAGACGCCCGAGGTCGAGGAGAAGCCCGACGGGCAGAGCCCGTGGCGCGGCGTCGCGCGGGAGATCGTCGGCGGCAACGCGATGGTCTCGCTGCTCTCGGTGCTGCTGGCCTTCCTCGTCGGCTCGCTGATGATCCTGCTGACCGACGAGAACGTCCGCTCCGCCGCGAGCTACATCGGTGCTCGCCCGAGCGACTTCTTCAACGCGGTCAGCGACGCGATCACGGGTGCCTACTCGGCGCTCTTCCGCGGCGCGATCTACAACAGCGAGGTCGATGCGTTCGAGACCCGGATCCGGCCGCTGACGGAGACCCTCAAGTTCTCCGGCCCGCTGATCCTCGCCGGCCTCGGCGTCGGTCTCGCCTTCCGCGCCGGCCTGTTCAACATCGGTGGCCGCGGGCAGATGCTGCTCGCCGGTGCCGCGGCCGGCTGGGTCGGCGTCTCGCTGGACCTGCCGACGATCCTCCACCTGCCCCTGGCGATCCTCGCCGGTGCGCTGGCGGGCGCCCTGTGGGCCGGCATCGCCGGTCTCCTCAAGGCGCGCACCGGCGCCCACGAGGTGATCGTGACGATCATGCTGAACTACGTCGGCTACTACCTCGTCTTCTACGCCCTCTCCCGCCAGGGCTGGCTGCAGGCGCCCGGCTCGGGCAACCCGAAGTCCGAGGCGATGCCCGAGTCGGTCGTCCTCCCGAAGCTGCTCGGCGACAAGTTCAACCTGCACTTCGGCTTCATCCTCGCGCTGCTCGCCGTCGGCTTCGTGTGGTGGTTGCTGAACAAGTCCGCGATGGGCTTCCGCTTCCGCGCCGTCGGCGAGAACCCCGACGCCGCCCGGGCCTCCGGCATCGACGTCGGCCGCACCTACGTCGTCGTCATGCTGATCGCGGGCGGCCTGGTCGGCCTCGCCGGCGTCAACCAGATCCTCGGTACGACGACCAGCGGCGTGACCGTCGACCTCGACGCCGGCATCGGCTTCGACGCCATCACGGTCGCCCTGCTCGGCCGCTCGCGCCCACTCGGGATCCTCGCCGCCGGGCTGCTGTTCGGCGCGCTCAAGGCCGGGGGCTTCGCGATGTCCGCGTCCGAGGGCATCCCGATCGAGATCGTCCTCGTCGTGCAGTCCCTGATCGTGCTCTTCATCGCCGCACCACCCCTCGTGCGTGCGATCTTCCGCCTGCCCAGCAAGGAGGTGACGGCGTGACCACCACCGCCAAGACCCCGATGCCCGTCGTCCCCGACGAGACGCCGGTCGTCGCGACCCGTGGCGCGCTCAAGGCGCCGATCGTGCTGGGCATCGTGACCTTCCTGCTGGCCCTGCTGCTCGCCTTCAAGGGCGCCGAGGGCGACACCACCTTCCGGCTGGCCACGGACACCGACTTCTTCGAGCTGCCGGAGGTCGTGGTCCCCTCGAGCGCGTCGTTCGCCACGGTGGTGGTGCTGCTGGCGATCATGACGGCGGCGTCGGCGCTGCTGGTGAGCCGCGGTCGTCGTACTCCGCTCTGGCTGGTGGCGCTCTTCGCGGTGCTCGCCATGACGGGCTTCCTGTGCTGGGCCGCCGCCGGCGAGACGCTGCCGGTCATCGGCCTGCTCGGCGGCTCGATCGCGCTGGCCGTGCCGCTCGTGTTCGGCGCCCTGGGCGGCGTTCTCGGCGAGCGCGCCGGCGTCGTCAACATCGCGATCGACGGCCAGCTCCTCTTCGGCGCCTTCGGCGCCGCCATGTTCGGCACGATCACCGGCTCGCCGTGGGGCGGCCTCGTCGCGGCCATGCTGGCCGGAGCCCTCGTCGCGCTGGTGCTCGGCTTCTTCGCGATCACCTACTTCGTCGACCAGGTCATCGTCGGTGTCGTCCTCAACGTGCTCGTCATCGGCATCACCAGCTTCCTCTACGGCCAGGTGATGACGGAGAACCCGGAGGGCCTCAACGCCCCCGCGCAGTTCGAGCGGATCGCGATCCCCCTCCTCGGCGACATCCCCGTCGTGGGACCCGTGCTCTTCCGCCAGACGATCCTCGTCTACCTGATGTACGCCGCCGTCGCGCTGGTCGCCTGGGCCCTCTACCGCACCCGGTGGGGCCTGCGGGTGCGCGCGGTCGGCGAGCACCCGAAGGCGGCCGACACGGTCGGCATCAAGGTCAACCGCACCCGCTACACGACGCTGCTCATCGCCGGCCTGGTCGCCGGGATCGGCGGCGCGACCTACACGCTGGTCTCGGTGCCGCAGTTCGGCGAGGAGATGACCGACGGCGCGGGCTACATCGCCCTCGCGGCCGTCATCTTCGGCCGCTGGGACCCGGTGCGGGCCACCCTGGCGGCGCTGCTCTTCGGCTTCGCGACGAACCTGTCCGGCGTGCTGTCGGTGCTCGGCTCGGCCGTGCCCAGCCAGTTCATGCTGATGCTGCCCTATGTCGTCACGATCATCGCCGTCGCCGGCCTGGTCGGGGCGTCGCGGGCACCCGCTGCCGACGGGGTGCCGTACCGGAAGGGCTAGCCGGCGGCGAGCGCGACCACGGCGACGCCCGCGAGCATCTTCGCGCCGTAGCCGATCGCGAGCTCGTCGACCTCGAAGTCACCCTGGTGCAGGTCGAAGCGCGCTCCCCCGGGCGTGCGCGTGCCGAGCCGGAACATCGAGCCCGGGACGTCCTCGAGGTACCACCCGAAGTCCTCGCCGCCGAGGCTCTGCTCGACCTCGGTGCGGTGGAGCGGGCCGAGCAGCTCGTCGGCCGCGGTGGTGACCATCGCGGTGCTGACGCCGTCGTTGACGACCGGCGGGACGCCCTGGAGGTAGTCGACGGTGGCGGTGACGCCGTAGGGCCGGACGATGTCGAGCACCGCCTCGCGCACGACCGGCTCGCACGACGCCCACGCCTGGGCCTCGAGGATCCGCACCGTGCCACTCGCGATGCCGTGGTCGGGGATCACGTTCGGGGCCGAGCCGGCGCGGAGCATGCCCCACACGACGCTGACGCCCGCGCGGGGGTCCATCCGCCGGCTGAGGACGGCGGGCAGCTCGCTGGTGATCTTCGCCAGCGCGAAGGTGAGGTCGCCGGTGAGGTGCGGCCGGGACGTGTGCCCGCCGTTGCCCTCGAGCCGTACGTCGATGCGGTCGGCCGCGCTGGTGATCGGGCCGGACCGCACCCCGATCGCGCCAACGTCGACCGACGGGTCGCAGTGGAGGGCGAAGATCCGCTGCACCCCCTCGAGGGCGCCGTGACTGATCAGGTGCTTCGCGCCACCCGGCATGACCTCCTCGGCCGGCTGGAACAGCAGCCGCACCCGGCCCGCGAGCAGGCCCTGCTGGTGCAGCTCGGCCAGCGCGTGCGCCGCGCCGACGAGGGCGGAGACGTGCACGTCGTGGCCGCACGCGTGCGACACACCCTCGGACGTGCTGCGCCACGGGTCGGTGGTCAGGTCGTCGACCGGCAGGGCGTCGAGGTCGGCGCGGAGCGCCACCAGCGGACCGCTCTCACCGAGGTCGGCGACGAGGCCGCTGCGCGGGGCGCGGTGGAGCCGCCAACCGGTTCCCTCGAGGCGCTCCACGACCCGGTCGATCGTGCGCCGCTCGCCCCAGGAGAGCTCGGGGTGCTGGTGGAGGTCCCGGCGGAACGCGACCAGCTCGTCGTCGTACTTGTCGACGACGGAGGCGACGAGCGCCAGCAGGTCGGAGGTCTCACGCAGGTCCACCGACCCAGCCTATCCGGGGTCAGCCGTCGTAGGCGGCGAGGATCCGGTCGGCGGCCAGCGGAGCGCTCAGCTCACCCGAGAGCACGGCGTCGCGGACCTCGTCCTGGACGGCGCGCACGCCGGCGTGGTGGCGCAGCCGCTGGTCGAGCTCGTCGCGGACCAGGGCCCAGGTGAAGTCGAGCTGCTGCTCGGCACGCTTGCGGGCCAGGCCGTCGGCGCCGAGGCGCTCGCGATGCCGGACCACCTCGCCCCAGACGACGTCGAGGTCCTTGTTGTAGAGGCCCGAGTAGGTGACGACCGGCGGCGCGGCGGCCGAGCCGCGCACCAGCTTCAGCGCCCCGAACAGCTCTCGCGCGGCCACCCGCGCGGCGAGCTCCTGCTCGCCGTCGTCGGCCTTGTTCACGGCGATCACGTCGGTGATCTCGAGGATGCCCTTCTTGATGCCCTGGAGCTGGTCGCCCGTGCGGGCGATCGTCAGGAACAGGAAGGTGTCGACCATCCCCGCGACGGTGACCTCGGACTGGCCGACGCCGACGGTCTCGACCAGCACGACGTCGTACCCGGCGGCCTCGACGATGGTCATCGCCTGCGCGGTCGCGCGGGCGACACCGCCGAGGGTCCCCTCGCTGGGGCTGGGCCGGATGTAGGCGTTCGGGTCGACGGACAGCCGCGCCATCCGGGTCTTGTCGCCGAGGACCGAGCCGCCCGTGCGGACCGAGCTCGGGTCGACGGCGAGCACCGCGACCTTGTGGCCCTCCGCCGTCAGGTTGGTCCCGAGCGCCTCGATCGTCGTCGACTTCCCGACGCCGGGCACACCCGAGATGCCGACGCGGATCGCGTTGCCGGCATGGGGTGTGAGCTGGGCGAGCAGGTCGCGGGCGAGCTCACGGTGGGCGGGCTTGCGGGACTCGACGAGCGTGATCGCCCGGGAGACCTGGGCGCGCTTGCCGGCGAGAACGCCCTCGACGAGTGCCGCCACCTGCTCTGCTCCACTGACCACGGGGCCAAGGCTAGCGAGGCGTGTGGACGCGCCGGATCGGGGCAGGCTGCCGCGCGTGATCGAGAACGCACCCGTCCTGGTCGAGGAGCTCGACCGTCGCAAGGCCGCCCTGTCCCCCGGGGACCAGCAGGCCGAGATGGCCTTCTGGGAAGCAGCCAGCCAGCTCGGCATCTGGTACGTCGTCAACCGCGGCACCCAGGACGACCCGCGGCCGAGCGGCTTCGAGGTGCCCGGAACCGGCAAGCTGCTCGGCGTCTACAGCACGCCCGAGCGCGCCGGGGCGGTGGCCGGCACCGGCGGCACCTTCCTCGGCGTACCCACGCCGCAGGCGCTGGACTGGCTGGCGTCCTTCGGGGCGCACGGGGTCGCGGGCATCGTCATGGACCACCCGGGCCCGTGGGTCCCGCTCGCCACCCTGGGCTACCTCAAGCGCTGGCTGCCGACCGGCCAGGCCACCGTCGCGACGGGTCCGGTGGTCGCCGCTCCCGCAGCGCAGGCGGCCATGGACTCCTACGTCGCCCGACCCGACGACGCGGCCTATGCCGAGGTGCTGCGCCGCCTCGCGGGCGAGGCACTGCTCGTGGTGACCGATCCCCACGGCGACGGACAGGCACCCACCCACATCGTGAACCACCGCGACGAGCGCGTCGTGCTCGCCTTCACCGACTCCACCCGCCTCAGCGGCATGTACGGCGGCAAGGCGGTCGACGTGCGTCAGCGGCCCGGCTCCGAGCTGCTCCACCTCGTCGCCGCGGAGTACGACGCCGTGGTGGTCGACCCGCAGCACCCGTCCTCGTTCGCCGCGAACCCGGCCTGGATCCGCGACGTCCTCGGCTGACCGGGGCTCAGCTCTCAGTGACCGAGCTGCTGCGAGAGGTCCTCGAGGAGCTCCAGCGCGGACTCGGCGATGACCGTCCCGGGCAGGAACACCGCGGCGGCGCCCATCTCCTTGAGCGTCGGCACGTCGTCGGGCGGGATCACGCCGCCGATCACGATCATGATGTCGCCGCGGCCCTGCTCCTCCAGCGCCTTCTTCAGCGCCGGGAGGAGGGTCAGGTGGCCGGCGGCCAGCGACGAGACACCGACGATGTGGACGTCCGCGTCGACCGCCTGCTGGGCGACCTCCTCCGGGGTGGAGAACAGCGGGCCCACGTCGACGTTGAAGCCGAGGTCGGCGAAGGCCGAGACGACGACCTTCTGGCCACGGTCATGGCCGTCCTGGCCCATCTTGGCGACGAGGATGCGCGGGCGACGGCCCTCGTCCTCCTCGAACTTCGCGGTCGCGGCCAGCACGGCCGCGGCGGCGTCGTCGTTGCCGACCTCGCTCTTGTACACGCCCGAGATGGTACGGATGACCGCCTGGTGGCGGCCGTAGACCTTCTCCAGCGCGTCGGAGATCTCGCCGACGGTGGCCTTCACACGGGCCGCGCCGACGGCGAGGTCGAGCAGGTTGCCGTCGCCACGGTCGGCGGCGTTGGTGAGCGCGGTCAGCGCGGCGTCGACGTCGTCGCTGCTGCGCTCGGCCCGGAGCCGCTCGAGCTTGGCGACCTGCTGGCGGTAGACGTCGTCGTTGTCGACCTTGAGCACGTCGAGCTTGTCCTCGACGGGCAGCCGGAAGGTGTTGACGCCGATGACCTTCTGCGCGCCCGAGTCGATCCGCGCCTGGGTGCGGGCGGCGGCCTCCTCGATGCGCATCTTGGGGATGCCCTGCTCGATCGCGGCGGCCATGCCGCCGGCGGCCTCGGCCTCCTGGATGTGCGCCCAGGCGCGCTCCGCGAGGTCGTGCGTCAGCTTCTCCACGTAGTACGAGCCGGCCCACGGGTCGATCGTCTGCGTCGTACCGCTCTCCTGCTGCAGGAGCAGCTGGGTGTTGCGGGCGATCCGGGCGGAGAAGTCGGTCGGGAGTGCGATCGCCTCGTCGAGGGCGTTGGTGTGCAGCGACTGGGTGTGGCCCTGGGTCGCGGCCATCGCCTCGATGGCCGTGCGGCCGACGTTGTTGAAGACGTCCTGCGCGGTGAGCGACCAGCCCGAGGTCTGCGAGTGGGTGCGCAGCGACAGCGACTTCGGGTTCTGCGGGTCGAACTGGCGGACCAGCCGGCTCCACAGCGCCCGGGCCGCGCGCATCTTCGCGACCTCCATGTAGAAGTTCATGCCGATCGCCCAGAAGAAGGACAGGCGCGGCGCGAACTGGTCGATGGTCAGGCCCGACTCGAGGCCGGCGCGGATGTACTCGACGCCGTCGGCCAGCGTGTACGCCAGCTCGAGGTCGGCGGTCGCCCCGGCCTCCTGCATGTGGTAGCCGGAGATCGAGATCGAGTTGAAGCGCGGCATCCGTTGGCTGGTGAACGCGAAGATGTCGGAGATGATCCGCATCGACGGCGTCGGCGGGTAGATGTAGGTGTTGCGGACCATGAACTCCTTGAGGATGTCGTTCTGGATGGTCCCCGAGAGCTGCTCCGGCTTCACCCCCTGCTCCTCGGCCGCGGCGATGTAGAGCGCGAGCACCGGGAGGACCGCGCCGTTCATCGTCATCGAGACGCTCATCTGGTCCAGCGGGATGCCGTCGAAGAGCGTGCGGGTGTCGTAGATCGAGTCGATCGCCACGCCGGCCATGCCGACGTCGCCGCGCACCCGCGGGTGGTCGGAGTCGTAGCCGCGGTGGGTGGCGAGGTCGAAGGCGACCGACAGGCCCTTCTGGCCGGCCGCGAGGTTGCGGCGGTAGAAGGCGTTCGACTCCTCGGCGGTGGAGAAGCCGGCGTACTGCCGGATGGTCCACGGCTGCGTGGTGTACATCGTCGGGTACGGCCCGCGCAGGAACGGGCTCAGGCCCGGGAAGGTGTCGAGCGCGTCGAGGCCGGCGAGGTCGCCGGGGCCGTAGGACGGCTTGATCTCGATGCCCTCGGGGCTCTTCCAGCCCTCGGCGACCGGCAGGTCGGGCGCGGCGGCCGCGGCCCGGTCGGAGGCCAGCGGGAGGCCGGCGAAGCTCTTCGGAATGCTGCTCATGCCAGCTTCTCCCTCGTCGCAGTCAGGAACGCCAGTGCGTCGACACCCATCGCGGCGGCGTCGTCGACCTCCGCGTCCACGGCGTCCGGCTTGCCGGCGATGATCACGTGCTGGGCCCCGGCGTCGCGGAGAGCGGCGACGGCCGCGGCACCCCACTCGCCGTAGGCGGCGTCGGTGCCGGCGAGGCACACCACCGCCTGACCCGTGTACGACGCCAGCAGGTCCTCGACGCCGGCGGTGGCGCCCGCGGCCTCGACCGCGATGCCACCGGCGGCGAACAGGTTGCTGATGAAGGTGGCCCGGGCCGTGTGCTGGGCGACGGTGCCCAGGGTGGCCAGGAAGACCGGCTTCGCGGCCGGCTCGTCACGCAGCGCCTCGAAGGAGGCGCCGTAGCGGCGGACCCGGTCGTTGAGCGGGTCGGCGGCACGCTCGGGCAGCGTCTCGGTGAGGTTCGGGAACTCGCTCACGCCGGTCACCGGGAGCTTGCGGCGGGCGATGCCGGCCTCGCGCTTCGCGACCACGGCGGCGATCCGCTCGCGGAACGGGTCGAAGTCGTGGCCGGACTCCCACTCCTGCTCGAGCCGCTGGAACTCCGCCCAACCGGCCTCGGCGAGGTCTGCGGTGAGCTGCTCGACGGCGTAGGCACCGCCGGCCGGGTCGGCGACCGCGGCGACGTGGGACTCGTCGATCAGCAGGTGGTTGACGTTGCGGGCGATCCGGCGGCCGAAGGCGTCGGGCAGGCCGTTGGCGCTGTCGAAGGGCAGCACGGTGACCGCGTCCGCACCGCCGACACCGGCGGCGAAGGCCGCCACCGTGCCGCGGAGCATGTTGACGTAGGGGTCGTACTTGCTGAGCATCGGCCGGCTGGTCGCGGCGTGCTGGCGCTGGCCGGTCGCGGTCGCGCCGCTGAGCTCGAGCACCCGTGCCCACAGCACCCGGGCCGCACGCAGCTTGGCGATGGTCGGGAACTGCTCGTCGGTGGCGGCGTACCGGAACTCGATCTGGCCGGCTGCCTGGTCGACGCCCAGGCCGTGGTCCGTCAGCCAGCGGAGGTAGGCGACACCCACGGCGAGCGACCAGCCGAGCTCCTGCGCGTCGCTGGCGCCGAGGTCGTGGGCCGCGGTGGCGTCGACGACGATCGCGCGGATGTCGTGCTGGTCGGCCTTGCGGGCCAGCGTCCGCAGCTCGGCGACGGCCTCGTCGACCGCGATCGGGATGTCGCGCAGCATGACGCCGAGCGGGTCGATCCCGAGGTTGCTGTCGGGGTGCTTGGCACCGGGCAGCGCGAGGAACGCCTCGGCCACCTGCGTGGTCGCCGACGGGGCGTCGAGGACGACCGGCGCGAGGTCGAGCAGGACGTTCGCGAGGGTCGCGGCGACGTCGGTGGACTCGTCGGCGGCCAGCCAGAGGCTGGTCACGCCGCCGTCGAGGTCGACCAGGGCCGCCTCGTTGGCGAGCTTGGCGTCGGGGCCGCTCACCAGGCTGCGGATGTCCCACGCACCCTGGCGGGTGGGCCGGACCGGGCTGGTCGCGCCGCCGGGCAGGCCCAGCGGGGTGATGCCGATGCCGTCCAGCGTGGTGCGGGTCAGCGTGTCCCACACGGCGCTGTCGGGGTCGTTGTCGCCGAGCTTGCGGGACTTGCGCAGCACGGCGGCGGTGGCGGCCTCCCAGTCGGCACGCTCGTGCGCGTCCTCGGGTTGCGCCAGCGTCAGGGGCGAGTCAGTCACGAGCGACAAGACTATCCGTGACATGACCGCTGTCACCGTGCGTGTGAGATATGTCCGACTACCGGGCAGTAGCGTCCCAGCGCTCGGACGGGGGTCAGCTCACGGTCAGCTCGCGGACCAGTCGGGCAGCTGCTGGAGCGCCCAGCGGTTGCCGTCGGGATCGGCGAACCGGACGAAGCGGCCCCACGCGAGGTCCTCCACCGGCGAGACCTCGATGCCCCGGGCGGTCAGGTCGGCATGGGTCGCGTCGGCGTCGGCAACCACCATCTGCAGGTTGTCGAGCGATCCCGGCTCCATCCCGGTGAGGCCCTTGCCGATCGCGATCGAGCAGTCCGAACCCGGCGGGGTCAGCTGCACGAACCGGACCTCCTCGCTGACGGTCTGGTCGTGGTCGGCGTTGAAGCCGGCCCGCACGTAGAACTCCTTCGCCCGGTCGACATCGGTCACGGGCACCATCACCAGCTCGAGCTTCATGTCCATGCGTCGAACCTAGGCGCGGCCACCGACAACCCTGAGCGTTCATCCGCTCGCAACCCGGAGCCCGCGGGCCCGCAACGTCGTCCACCCACCGTGGTGGCCATGAGGATCGTCCTGGCCACCGAGACCTTCTACCCGGCCGTCGACAGCACCACCACCACGCTCAAGGCGACGGTGGACCGGCTCGTCGACCTCGGCCACTCCGTGCGGATCGTCGCCCCCGGCCCCGGACTGGGCAGCTACCGCGGCTGCGACGTGGTGCGCGTGCGCCCCCTCGAGCCGACCGGCGCGCAGGTGCGCGAGGCGATCGTGTCGTTCGGCGCGGACGTCGTCCAGGCCCACTCGCCGCGCAACGTCGGCCGCAAGGCGCTCAAGCACGCCGCCCGCCTCGGCGTGCCGACCGTCGCCGTGGAGCAGTCCGCCGTCCTCGACCTCGCCGCCGACTACTGGCGGGCCAAGATCGCCGACCGCGCCGACCGCGTGCTGGTGACCTCCCCGTGGATGGTCGCGCGCGCCGCCGAGCTCGGCGTCGAGGCCGCCCTGTGGGAGCCCGGCGTCGACAGCCGCGCGTTCACCCCCACGCTCCGCGACCCCTGGTTGCACGCCTCCTGGTCGAAGGCCAGCTCCCGCGAGGGCGAGCGGGTCGTCGTCGGCTACGTCGGCGGCCTCCACAAGCCCGCAGGCGTACGACGCCTCGCCGAGGTCGCGCGGATCCCCGGGACCCGCCTCGTGGTGATCGGCGACGGCCCCGAGCGCGAGTGGCTCTCCCGCCGCGTGCCGGGTGCCCGGTTCACCGGCCCGCTGTCGATCGGCGACCTGACCGTCGCGTTGCCGACCCTCGACGTCCTGATCCACCCGGGCGAGCACGAGACCGACTGCCACGCGCTGCGCGAGGCCGCCGCGTCCGGCGTCCCGGTGGTGGCGCCTCGAGCGGGCGGCGCCCGTGACGTCGTGGCCCACCTGGAGACCGGCCTGCTGCACGAGCCCGGCGATGCCCGCGACCTGGTCCGTGCGGTGACGGCCGTGGTCGCCGACCCGCACCGCCACCTGATGGGCCGGGCCGGGCGGGACCGCGCCGTTCGTCGTACCTGGGCGGACGCGGTGGACGAGCTGGTCGCCCAGCACCTCCCGGTCGCCGCGGGCGTCTGAGCCCCTCGAGCCCCTGCGTCAGGTCGCGACGATCCCGACCACGAGGTTGATCGTGGTCGCCACGATCGCGGCGCCGAAGACGTACGAGATCAGGCAGTGCCGCAGCACGACCGCGCGGATCGCCCGGCTCTCCACGCTCGTGTCGGAGACCTGGTAGGTCATCCCGAGGTTGTAGCTGAAGTAGAGGAAGTCGCGGAACGCCGGCGGCTCGGAGCCGTCCGCGGGGGCGTTGAAGTCGATGCCACCCGGCGTCCCGGAGTAGTAGAGGTGGGCGTAGCGGGTCGCGTACATCAGGTGCAGGGACGCCCACGCAGCGAAGACCCCGCCCAGTGCCACGGCGGCGTCGGCGCGACCGGTGACGTCGGACCCGACCAGCAGGAGCGCGACCACCCCGCCGAGGCCGCCCAGGGCCGCCGCCCCGACGACGACCTCGTCCACGCCGGGGCTGAGGTCCTCGTGCGTCGCGTTGACCCGGGTCGCGCCGGCGTCCATGGGCCACAGGACGATCCAGCCGAAGACGACGTAGACCGTCCCGGCCACGGCGATCGCGAGGAGCACCCCGAGCTGGACCTCGACGAGGGAGCCGAGCACGGCGGCCGTCGTACCGGCGCCGACGGCGGAGAGCAGGCGCGGCCAGGCGGTGGCGATCAGGGGTGGGCGCTTCACCTGCACGAGCCTAGGGTCCGGTGCGCCGTAGGGTGAGCGCCATGCTGCTGCGTCGGCTGGAGTACCTCGCCGCCCTGTCCCGCGAGGGCCACTTCGGCCGGGCGGCGCAGGCCTGTCACGTGACGCAGCCGGCCCTGTCCGCGGGCATCCTCAAGCTCGAGCGCGAGCTCGGCGTGCAGATCGTCCGCCGCGGCCAACGGTTCGAGGGCTTCACGCCGGAGGGCGTGCAGGTGCTGCACTGGGCGCAGCGGATCCTCGCCGAGCGCGAGTCCCTCGACCAGACGCTGGCCGCGATGCGCGGTGGCCTCTCCGGCACGCTGCGGATCGGCGCGATCCCGACCGCGCTCAGCGTGGCCTCGCTGCTCACGGCGCCGATGCGCCGGCAGCACCCGCTGGTCCGCTACCGGATCGAGTCGATGTCGTCGCGCGACATCGTGAGCCGCCTCAACGACTTCGAGGTCGACGTCGGGATGACGTACGTCGACGGCGAGCCGCTCGGCAAGGTGCGCGTCGTGCCGCTGTACCGCGAGCGGTACCTCTTCCTGACCCCCGCGGCCGGCGACCTCGGCGGGGCCGACGCGGTGACCTGGGCCGACGCGGCCGCCGCTCCCCTGTGCCTGCTGACGCCGGACATGCAGAACCGCCGGATCATCGACGGACATCTCACCGACACCGGCGTCGAGCCGAGCGTCGTCGTCGAGACCGACACCGTCTCGGCGATCTACGCCCACCTCACCGCCCTGGGGCTGTCGAGCATCGTGCCGCACACGTGGCTGCCGGCGTTCGGCGTCCCCGACGGCATCCGGGCCTTCCCGCTGCCCAAGCCGCGGCGCACCCACCAGGTCGGGCTGGTCCTGGCCGGGCACGGGCCGGAGTCGCTGCTGGCGCGGGCGCTGGTCGACACCGCCCGCGGCGTCGACCTGCCGACCTGAGGCGCAGCGCGGTCACAGGCTGATCCGGTCGCCGCCGGCGTACACGTTCATCGACGTGCCGCGCAGGAAGCCGACCAGGGTCATGCCGTTCTCCTCGGCGAGGTCGGCGGCGAGCGACGACGGCGCCGAGACCGCCGCCAGTGCGGGGATCCCGGCCATCACGGCCTTCTGAACGAGCTCGAAGGACGCCCGCCCGCTGACCATCAGGATCGACTCGCGCAACGGCAGCATCCCGTTGCGGACCGCGTGTCCGATGACCTTGTCGACGGCGTTGTGCCGCCCCACGTCCTCCCGTACGACGACCACGTCGCCCGCCGCGGAGAAGAGCGCTGCCGCGTGCAGGCCACCGGTGCGGTCGAACACGCGCTGCGCCTCGCGCAGGCGCTCCGGGAGGGCGGCCAGGACGGCGGGCGTCAACCGGAGCGGGTCGTCGGCGACCGACCAGGTGGACGCCGTGCGCACGGCGTCGAGGCTGGCCTTGCCGCACAGGCCGCACGACGAGGTGGTGTAGAAGTTGCGCTCCAGCGAGACGTCCAGCGGCGGCAGCGACGGGTCGAGGGCGACGTCGACGACGTTGTAGGTGTTGGTGCCGTCGTCGGTGGCGCCGGCGCAGTAGCGGGCGGCGACGACGTCGCCCGCGGCGCGGACCACGCCCTCGCTCACGAGGAAGCCGACGGCGAGGTCGAAGTCGTCGCCGGGCGTGCGCATCGTGATGGTGAGCGCCCGGCCGCCGACCCGGATCTCCATCGGCTCCTCGGCGGCGAGGGTGTCCGGACGCTGGTCCACGACGCCGTCGCGGATCCGGAGCACCTTGCGTCGTGCGGTCACGCGGCCCACGGGCCCTCCTCAGACAACGGGCTCCAACCGCACGATCACGCCCTTCGACGTGGGCGTGTTGCTGATCTCGGCGACGCTGTCGAGCGGTACCAGGACGTTGGTCTCCGGGTAGTACGACGCCGCCGAGCCCCGCGCCGCCGGGTAGCCGACCACGGTGAAGCCCTTCGCGCGCCGCTCGACGCCGTCGTGCCACACGCTCACGATGTCCACCTCGGCGCGGTCGGCGATGCCGAGCTCGGCGAGGTCGTCGGGGTTGACCATCACGATCCGCCGGGCGTCGTGGATGCCGCGGTAACGGTCGTTCATCGCGTACGGGATGGTGTTCCACTGGTCGTGGGAGCGCAGGCTCTGGAGCACCAGGTGGCCGGCCGGCGCGGTGATCTGGTCGAACGCGTTGGCCGTGAGGACGGCCTTGCCGCTCGGGGTCGGGTAGACGCCGGAGTTCACCGGGTTGGGCAGCCGGAAGCCGCCGGGGTGGGCGACCCGCTCGTTGAAGTCCTCGAAGCCGGGGACGACCCGCGCGATCCGGTCGCGGACGAGCGCGTAGTCGGCCTCGAAGTCCTCCCACGGCACGGGGCTGTCGTCGCCGAGCGTGGCCCGCGCCATCCGCCCGATGATCGCGACCTCGCTGAGCAGGTCGGGCGAGGCGGGGTCGAGACGACCGCGGGACTGGTGCACCTCGCTCATCGAGTCCTCGACGGTGACGAACTGCTCCCCCGTCGCCTGCACGTCGCGATCGCTGCGGCCCAGCGTCGGCAGGATCAGCGCGGTGTCGCCGCAGACCGTGTGCGCGGTTGAGCTTGGTCGAGATCTGCACGGTGAGCCGGCAGTTGCGCAGCGCCTGCTCGGTGACGTCGCTGTCCGACATGGCGCGGACGAAGTTGCCGGCCGCGGCGATGAAGACCGACGCCTTGCCGTCACGCATCGCGCGCACGCCGGCGACGGAGTCGTAACCGTGCGTGCGGGGCGGCTCGAAGCCGAACTCCTCGCCCAGCCGGTCGAGGAAGGAGTCGGGCATCCGCTCCCAGATGCCCATCGTCCGGTCGCCCTGCACGTTGCTGTGGCCGCGGACCGGGCAGACCCCGGCGCCGGGGCGGCCCAGGTTGCCCCGCAGCAGCAGGAAGTTCACGATCTCGCGGATCGTCGGCACGCCGTGGCGGTGCTGCGTGAGTCCCATCGCCCAGCACACGATCACGCTGTTCGCCGCCAGCACGCGGTCGCGGAGCTCCTCGATCTCGGTCCGGGTCAGGCCCGTGGCCGCGAGCACGTGCTCCCAGGTCACCTGGCGGACGTGGGCGGCGAAGTCGTCGTACCCGATGCAGTGGGCGGCGATGAAGTCGTGGTCGACCACGGTGCCGGGGGCAGCGTCCTCGGCCTCGAGGAGCAGCCTGTTGAGCATCTGGAAGAGCGCGAGGTCGCCGCCGGGGCGGATCTTGAGGAACTGGTCGGCGATCGCGGTGCCCTTGCCGATCACGCCGCTGGGCTTCTGCGGGTTCTTGAACCTCATCAGGCCGGCTTCGGGCAGCGGGTTGACCGCGACGACGTGGCCGCCGTTGCGCTTGGTCTCCTCGAGCGCCGAGAGCATCCGGGGGTGGTTGGTGCCGGGGTTCTGCCCGACGACGAGGACCAGGTCGGACTCGTGGATGTCGTCGAGGGAGACGCTGCCCTTGCCGATGCCGAGCGTCTCGCCGAGGCCGGAGCCGCTGGACTCGTGGCACATGTTCGAGCAGTCGGGGAGGTTGTTGGTGCCGAAGGAGCGCGAGAAGAGCTGCAGCAGGAAGGCGGCCTCGTTGTTGAGCCGGCCCGACGTGTAGAACATCGCCTCGTCCGGCGAGCCGAGCGCGTTGAGCTCGTCGGCGACCAGCGCGAACGCCTCGTCCCAGCCGATCGGCTCGTAGTGGGTGCCACCCGGGCGCTTCACCATCGGCTCGGTCAGCCGGCCGCGGTGGTTGAGCCACATGTCCGACTTCTGGTCCAGCTCGGCGATGGAGTGCTGGGCGAAGAACTCGCGCGTCACCCGGCGCGTCGTCGCCTCGTCGTTGACGTGCTTCGCGCCGTTCTCGCAGTACTCGTTCTTGTGGCGGTGCTTCGGGTCGGGCCACGCGCAGCCGGGGCAGTCGATGCCCTCGGTCTGGTTGAGGCTCAGCAGGGTCAGCAGCGTGCGCTTCGGACCGGCCTGGGCCAGGGAGTACTCCATGGCATGGGCGACCGCGGGCACCCCGGCGGCGTACTTCTTCGGCGGGCTGACCTTCAGGTCGTCCCGTGGATCCTCGTCCGATCGCATCTGGAGCTCCTCGTCCCGCGGCCCCGCGCCGCACCACCCAGCCTCCCCCGTGGAGTTCCTCGCGTCAAAGATCGATCGTCCATCGAGTGATAAGCATCGGTGATGATGGAGGCGCCTCTGGACAACCTTCGTCGAACGGGTCGGACGCACTGGCAGACTGCGTCCATGGAGGCCGACAACGCCGTCGTGGCTGCCGTGGTGCGCGAGCTGGTCGCCGCGCTGCCCCCCGGCGTGGTGGTGACCGGTGCGGCCGAGATGGAGAAGTACCGCGAGGACTTCGCGCGGGACGGATCGGCCGGGACGCCGCTCGCCGTGGTCCGCGCCGCGGACGCCGCCCAGGTGCAGGAGGCGGTCCGCTGGGCTGCCCGCCACCGGGTCCCGGTCGTGCCGCGCGGCGCCGGGACCGGGCTGTCGGGCGGCTCCTCCGCGGTCGACGGAGGCATCACCCTCTCGCTCGACCGGATGCGGTCGATCACCATCGACCCGGCCAGCCAGGTCGCCGTCGTCGAGCCCGGCGCCCTCAACGCCGAGGTGAAGCACGCCGCGGCGGAGCACGGCCTGTGGTACCCGCCCGACCCGTCGTCGTACGAGATCTGCTCGATCGGCGGCAACCTCGCCACCAACGCCGGCGGCCTGTGCTGCGTCAAGTACGGCGTCACGACCGACTACGTCCTCGGCATGGACGTCGTGCTCGCCGACGGCACCCTGGTCCGGATGGGCGGCAAGCAGATCAAGGACGTCGCCGGCCTCTCGCTGATGAAGCTCTTCGTCGGCAGCGAGGGCACCCTCGGCGTGATCACCCGAGCCGTCCTGCGGCTGATCCCCGCCCAGCTCGCCGGCGCGACCCTGGTAGCGAGCTTCCCGTCGATGACCGACGCATCGCGAGCGGTCGTCGCGATCCGGGGCCGGATCCGTTGCTCGATGCTCGAGCTGATGGACGGCGTCACGATCAACGCGGTCGAGGACTGGCGCTCACACGGCCTCGATCGTTCGGCCGGCGCGCTCCTCATCGCCCAGTCCGACGCCCCCGGCCAGGCGTGCGCCGGCGAGGTCGAGGTCATCCGCGCGTGCTGCGAGGCAGCGGGTGCGGCGGAGGTCTTCACGACCACGGACCAGGAGGAGGCCGCGCTCTTCGTGGCCGCGCGCCGCAACGCCTTCCTCGCCGTGGAGCAGCGCGGCAGCGTCCTCTTCGAGGACGTCGGCGTACCCATCCCCCAACTGCCCGACCTGGTCGACGGGATCGCGCGCATCGCGGAGGACTGCGGCGTGGAGATCGCCCTCGTCGCCCACGCCGGCGACGGCAACACCCATCCCCTCGTCGTGTACGACGCCAGCGACCCGGTCTCGGTCGCCGGCGCACGACGGGCGTTCGACGGCGTGATGGCCCTCGCCATCGGGCTCGGCGGCACGATCACCGGTGAGCACGGCGTGGGCCGCGCGAAGAAGGGGTCGCTCCCCGACCAGCTCGGGCCCGACCTGATGGCACTCAACCGGCGGATCAAGCAGGCGCTCGACCCCGACGGCATCCTCAACCCCGGCGCGGTGCTCTGAAGCTTGTAAGGCTTGCCTTACGTGCCTATCTCACATGATCCCCGTCACCTACCGGCCAGTAGCGGGAGTAGCGTGGCCCCCCGTGGCAACGACGACGCGACCTGAACTGGTCAAGGGCTCCCGTGCAGCCCGCACGACCATCGCCCTGAAAATCCTGATGGCCCTCAGTGGTCTGCTGTTCATCGGCTTCGTGCTGGGGCACATGTACGGCAACCTCAAGGCCTTCGCCGGCGAGGAGTCCTTCAACGAGTACGCGCACCACCTGCGCGAGCTCGGGGAGCCGATGCTCCCCTACGAGGGCTTCCTCTGGATCATGCGGGTCGGGCTGATCGCCGCGGTCATCGTGCACATCGCGTGCGCGGCGATCCTGGCCAGCCGCGCCGCCAAGGCCCGCCCGGTGAAGTACGCCGTCAAGAAGAACAAGGGCTCCTCGATCTCCTCGCGCACCATGCGCTGGGGCGGCGTCACCCTGCTGCTCTTCATCGTGTGGCACCTGCTCAACTTCACGATCGTCAAGATCAACCCGAGCAACGGCGACACCGGCGGCGAGAACCCCTATGCACTGGTCGTCGACACCTTCGACACCTGGTGGATGACGATCATCTACCTCGTCGCGATGGTCGCGCTCGCGCTGCACCTGCACCACGGGACGTTCAGCTCGCTGCAGACGCTCGGCCTCACCGGCTCCGCCGTGTCCCGGGCGCGTGCCCGGGCCGCCGGCTGGGTCGTGGCGATCGTCGTCGCTGGCGGCTTCTCGCTCGTCCCGCTGTCCGTGCTCGTCGGCATCATCGAGAAGTAAGGAGCCAACGAACATGGCTGCAGGAACCCACTACCTCCCCGGACTGACCCCGACCAACGAGCCGTCGGTCCAGACCTCCGACGACGCCGCCGGCTTCTACGAGCTCGGCGAGAAGCTGGTCGACGCGAAGGCCCCCACCGGTCCCATCGAGGAGCGCTGGACGACCCGCAAGTTCGAGAACCGCCTGGTCAACCCGGCCAACCGCCGCAAGCTGGACATCATCATCGTCGGCACCGGCCTGGCCGGCGGCGCCGCCGCCGCCACGCTCGGCGAGGCCGGCTACAACGTGAAGTCGTTCTGCTACCAGGACTCCCCGCGCCGGGCGCACTCGATCGCCGCCCAGGGTGGCATCAACGCGGCCAAGAACTACAAGGAGGACGGCGACTCGACGTACCGCCTCTTCTACGACACGGTGAAGGGCGGCGACTACCGCTCGCGCGAGTCGAACGTCTACCGCCTCGCCTCGGAGTCGGCCAACATCATCGACCAGTGCGTGGCGCAGGGCGTCCCGTTCGCCCGTGACTACGGCGGCCTGCTCGACAACCGCTCCTTCGGTGGGGTCCAGGTCTCCCGCACCTTCTACGCCCGTGGCCAGACGGGGCAGCAGCTGCTGCTCGGCGCCTACCAGGCCATGGAGCGCCAGGTCGCGGCCGGCACCGTCGAGGCGTTCACCCGCCACGAGATGCTCGAGCTCATCGTCGTCGACGGCAAGGCCCGCGGCATCGTCGCCCGTGACATGGTCACCGGCGAGATCGAGACCCACCTCGCCGACGTGGTCGTCCTCGCCTCGGGTGGCTACGGCAACGTCTTCTACCTGTCGACCAACGCGATGGGGTCCAACGTGACCGCCGCGTGGCGCGCGCACCGCAAGGGCGCCTACATGGCCAACCCCTGCTACACGCAGATCCACCCGACCTGCATCCCGGTCACCGGCGCCCACCAGTCGAAGCTGACCCTGATGTCGGAGTCGCTGCGCAACGACGGCCGGATCTGGGTGCCGAAGAAGGTCGAGGACTGCGAGAAGGACCCGCGCGAGATCCCCGAGGACGAGCGCGACTACTTCCTGGAGCGGATCTACCCGTCGTTCGGCAACCTGGTCCCCCGCGACATCGCGTCGCGTGCGGCCAAGTACATGTGCGACGAGGGCCGCGGCGTCGGACCCGAGATCGAGGAGCTGCAGCCGGACGGCACGACCAAGAAGGTCCGCCGTGGCGTCTACCTCGACTTCAAGGACGCCATCGAGCGCCTCGGCAAGCACGGCGTCGAGGAGAAGTACGACAACCTCCTCGACATGTACGAGCGGATCACGGGCGAGAACCCGTACGAGGTGCCGATGCGCATCTACCCCGCCGTCCACTACGTCATGGGCGGCCTGTGGGTCGACTACGAGTTGCAGTCCAACATCGAGGGCCTGTTCGTCACCGGTGAGGCCAACTTCTCCGACCACGGCGCCAACCGCCTCGGCGCCTCGGCGCTGATGCAGGGGCTGGCCGACGGCTACTTCGTCCTCCCGAACACCATCCGCGAGTACCTCGCCGACGGCCCGTTCGAGAAGGTGGACGAGTCCAACCCGGCCGTGGTCGAGGCGCTCGCCTCGGTCAAGGAGCGGGTCGCGAAGTTCCTCTCGATCAACGGCACCCGCTCGGTCGAGAGCTACCACAAGGAGCTCGGCTCCATCATGTGGGAGTACTGCGGCATGGAGCGCACGGAGGAAGGCCTCAAGCTGGCCATCCAGAAGATCCGCGACCTGCGCGCCGACTTCTGGACCAATGTCAAGGTGCTCGGCTCCGCCGACAACATCAACCAGGACCTCGAGAAGGCCGGCCGCGTCGCCGACTTCCTCGAGCTGGGCGAGCTCATGTGCATCGACGCGCTCAACCGGCGCGAGTCCTGCGGCGGCCACTTCCGGGCCGAGTCGCAGACCGAGGACGGCGAGGCGCTGCGCCACGACGAGGAGTTCGCGTACGTCGCGGCCTGGGAGTGGGGCGGCGACTCGAACGACGGCGGCCAGCCGGTCCTGCACAAGGAAGACCTGATCTACACGGCCATCGAGATGAAGCAGAGGTCCTACAAGTGAAGCTCACTCTCAAGATCTGGCGGCAGGAGAACCCCACCGCCACGGGTGCGATCCACACGTACGAGCTCGACGGCGTCTCGAAGGACATGTCCTTCCTGGAGATGCTCGACCTGCTCAACGAGCAGCTCGTCACCAGCGGCGAGGAGCCGGTCGCGTTCGACTCCGACTGTCGCGAGGGCATCTGCGGCATGTGCTCGCTGATGATCAACGGCGAGGCGCACGGACCGGAGGTCACCACGACCTGCCAGCTGCACATGCGCTCGTTCAACGACGGCGACACCATCACCATCGAGCCGTGGCGTGCCGAGCCCTTCCCGGTCCTCAAGGACCTGGTCGTGGACCGCTCCGCCTTCGACCGGATCATCCAGGCCGGCGGCTACATCTCCGCCAACACCGGCTCGGCTCCCGAGGCCAACTCGGTTCCGGCGCCGCGCGACAAGGCGATGCGGGCGTTCAACGTCGCGACCTGCATCGGCTGCGGCGCGTGCGTCGCGGCGTGCCCCAACGGCTCCGCCTCGCTGTTCATGGGTGCGAAGATCACGCACCTCGGCGAGCTCCCGCAGGGCCAGCCGGAGCGCTGGTCGCGCGTCGTCGACATGGTCGGCCAGCACGACCACGAGGGCTTCGGTGGCTGCACCAACATCGGTGAGTGCGCGGCTGCCTGCCCGAAGGAGATCCCGCTCGACGTGATCTCGCAGCTCAACAAGGACCTGCGCACCGCGCTGAAGAACGGTCACTGACCGCTCGCCGTCCTCGTCCGACCCGGCTCGATCGATTCGAGCCGGGTCGGCGCTATTTCTGGGCCATTTCCGGACGGTCTTCTGCCACGATCAGCGCGTGGGCCTCAAGACGATCAGCAGCTGGCTGCAGGAGCAGCACGGCCAGCTGCACATGGCCCGATGGATGCTCGAGTTCGACGACGACGACGCCGAGCACGAGTTCGTCGTCTACGACGACGTCCGTGGCCTCAACGAGGGCCGCTTCGCGCTGGGCATCGGCATCCTGTTCACGATCGTGTACGGCGTCGTGGACGTCCTCGTGCTCGACGGGGTGGTGACGGAGGTGGCGCTCGTCCGGCTCGCCGTCGTCGCGATGTTCGCTGGGGCCCTGGTCGTGACCGGCCGCGCGATCTGGGTCGCCCGCCGGCTCCAGCTCGCCTCCGCGCTGCTGCTGACGGCCACGCTGCTCCTCCTCGGTACGGCGATGGGCCGGACGGCGGACTTCCCGACCGAGTACCTCAGCACCTCCTGCACGGTCACCCTGCTCGGCGCAGTGGGTCTGCTCCGCCTGCGGATGCACGCCGCGATGGCGATGACCGCCGTCTACGCCGCGATCTGCCTCACCCTGCCCGGTGCGCTCGGCGGTGTCGACACCCTCGCCCGCCACGTCGCACCCACCATCGGCCTCGCCTCGATCGCCGTGCTGATCGCGTACTCGCTCGAGAAGCTGCGGCGTACGGACTTTCTGCGGCAGCAGGAGGTCGAGATGGAGCAGGCGCGCTCGGACGAGCTGCTGCACAACGTCCTGCCGGTCACCATCGCCCAGCGCCTGCGCACGGAGCCGGGCGCGATCGCCGACTCCGCTCCCGAGGTGAGCGTGCTGTTCTCCGACATCGTCGGCTTCACGCCGGTGTCGGAGTCATTGACGCCCGAGGAGCTGGTCCAGCTCCTCGACACGATGTTCCGGGAGTTCGACGAGCTGTGCGAGCGGCGCGGCATCGAGAAGATCAAGACCGTCGGCGACGCCTACATGGCCGTCGCCGGTCTCCCCCTCCCCGACGCCGACCATGCCGCGTCGCTGGCCGAGCTGGCACTGGACATGCAACGCACCCTCACCCGGCTCTCCCCCGAGTGGCCGAGCCCGATCGCCATGCGGATCGGCATCGCCTCCGGCCCGGTCGTCGCCGGCGTCATCGGACGCCGGAAGTTCACCTACGACCTGTGGGGCGACACCGTGAACACCGCCAGCCGGATGGAGTCCCACGGCCGCCCGCACCGCATCCAGGTGTCGGCCTCGACGCAT
>DATLIG010000072.1:0-15999 GCA_035539555.1 Nocardioides sp.
GAGGTCGGGCACATCATGCGCTCCGGCCTCGAGCGGATGTACGGCACGAGCGAGGCGCACCCGCTCGGCGAGGACGTCATCTTCTACATCACGGTCTACAACGAGCCGGTCGCCCAGCCGGCCGAGCCCGAGGGCCTCGACGTCGCCGGACTGCTCAAGGGCATGTACCAGGTCTCCGCGCCCGGCGGCCACGCCGACGGCCCGCGGGTCCGCCTGCTCGCCTCCGGCGTCGGCTTCCCGTGGATCGAGGAGGCGGCCCGGATCCTCAGCGAGGACTGGGGCGTCCAGGCCGAGACGTGGTCGGTCACCTCGTGGAACGAGCTCGCCCGCGACGGCATCGCGACCGGCAAGTGGAACCTCCTCCACCCGGAGGAGTCCCACCGCACGGCGTACGTCACCGCCGCGCTGGGCGAGGGGCCCAACGCCAACGCCCCCGTCGTGGCGGTCTCGGACTACATGACCGCGGTCCCGCTGCAGATCGCGCCGTGGGTCCCGGCCGACTACCGCGTCCTCGGCGCCGACGGGTTCGGCTTCGCCGACACCCGCCCCGCCGCGCGGCGGTTCTTCCAGGTCGACGCCCCGTCGGTCGTCGTGCAGGCGCTCGCCGCTCTCGCCGACGCCGGCGAGATCGATCCGGGCCGGGTCAAGGACGCGCTGGAGAAGTACCGCATCGACGACCCGACGGCCGTGGCCGGCGTGCTGCAGGAGGGCGGCGACGCCTAGCCCGCCCGAGGAGGTCGCGCAACGGCCGTCACGAGACGCGGCCCTTCACCACGTCCCAGGACCGGCTGACCCACCTGCTCGGCGGCGTGCCGTTGAGCAGGTGGTCGCCGACGATGGTCTGGCGGTAGATCACCGGGTTGTGCGACGCCAGCGTGCGGGCGTTGCGCCAGTGCCGGTCGAGCCGGAACCGGTCGGTGACCGCTGAGGACCCACCGACCTCGAACAGCTCGCTCACCAGCGCCAGCACGGTGTCGATGACGGCGCTCTGGGCGGCGAAGGTCGCCGCATCGGCCGCGTCGAACACCTCGGTGCCGACCGGGCCCGGCCCGCCTGCCACCTGCGCCTGGTACGCCGCCTCCACGCGCTCGGCTGCGGCGATCGTGGTGGCCTCGGCGGCGAACGCCTTGCCCTGGACGCGGCCGACGACCTGCTGGACCTGCGGGTCCTGCGCTGGGTCCGGGTGGGCCGGGTTGGCGAAGTTGCGACCCCGCTGCCGCACGAACCCGACCGCATCGTCGACGGCCGCCTTGCCGACGCCGGCGAGGGTGGCGAGGTGGACGAGCTGGAAGAACGCCAGCAGGTAGGTGCCGCTGAAGTCGCCGTTGGGCTGGATCTCGACGTCGTCGAGGTGGATCGGGACGTCCTCGAAGATGGTCGTGCCGCTGCCGGTGAGCCGCTGCCCGAACCCGTCCCAGTCGTCGATCCGCTGGACCCCGGGGGCGTTGGCCGGCACCAGCACGGTCGCGCTGTGCTCGGCATCGACCGTCGCCGTGGTGTGGATCCAGTCGGCGAACAGGCTGCCGGTCGAGTAGAACTTCCGCCCCGTGAGGAGCCAGCCGCCGCCGTCACGCCGGATCGTGGTGGCGTTCTGCCAGAACGAGCTGTTGCCCTGCTCGGACTGGGCGTTCCCGACCAGCACCCCGGCGGCGACCCGGCGCAGCCACCGCTCCCGGACGTCCGGGTCGCGGTGGGTGAGCCGGGTCTCGACGAAGCCGGCGTGGCCGCGCAGCAGCTGCGGGAGGTTCGAGTCGGCACGGGCGAGCTCGACGAGCTGGCGGAAGTACTGGGGCAGGCTGGCACCCAGCCCCCCGTGCTCGACGGGCACCCTGACCCGGCCGAAGCCGGCCTCGCGCAGCCACTCGACCTGCTCGAACGGCAGGGTCCGGTCGGCCTCCCGCTCGGCCGCGCCCTCGGCGATCTTCTCGAAGACCGGGCCGAACCGAGCGGTCAGGGCTGCGTCCGTCGTACTGGCGTCGGTCATCGCGCGACCTCCAGCCGCGGCAGCGCGGTCAGCAGCTGTCGCGTGTACGGGTGCCGTGGCCGCTCGAAGACCTCGTCCGCGGTGCCCGACTCGACCACCTCACCGTCCTTCATCACCAGGATCCGGTCGCACATGTGGTGGATGACGCCGAGGTCGTGGGAGATGAACAGGTAGGTCACGCCGAGCTCGTCCTGGAGGTCGGTGAGCAGGTCGAGGACCTGTGCCTGCACGGAGACGTCGAGCGCGGAGACCGGCTCGTCGCAGACGATCAGGTCCGGCTCCGGCGCCAGCGCCCGGGCGATCGCGACGCGCTGCCGCTGGCCGCCGGACAGCCGCAACGGGGCGGCGTTCAGGTGCTCGGCGCCGAGGCCGACCTGCTCCAGCAGCGCCCGCGACCGGGCTCGCGCCTCGCGACCGTTCCCGGGCGGGTTCGGCCCGCGGGACAGCGCGTCGGCGAGGATCCGCGCGACGCTCCAGCGCGGGTCGAAGCTGCTCAGCGGGTCCTGGTAGACCACGCCGATCCGGCTCCGTTCGGGCCGCCGCTGCCGCGGGCTGAGGCCCGACCACGGTTCGCCACGGAGCAGCACCTCCCCGCTCGTCGGCGCGGTCAGGGCGAGCGCGATCCGCGCCGTCGTGGTCTTCCCGGACCCCGACTCCCCCACGATGCCGAGGGTCTCGCCGCCGAACACCTCGAAGGACACGTCCCGCACGACCTCGCGGTCCTTGCCGTCCGGGCCGCGGAACGCCTTGACCAGGTGTCGCGCCTCGATCAGCGGACGACCCCGGTCGACCGGACGCCGGGTCCGCGCCGGCTTCTCCTCGCCGTCCGCCGGCCGCACCAGGCGGGTGCCCCGCGTGTGCTCGGACGGTACGGCGTCCAGGAGCGCCTGCGTGTAGGGGTGCTGCGGCGCCCGCAGGATCTGCTCGACCGGGCCGTGCTCGACGAGCACCCCACCCTGCATCACGGCGACGTCGTCCGCGAGCCGGGCGACCACGGCGAGGTCGTGGCTGATCAGGATGATCGACGTCCCCCGGGCCTTCGACGCGGCCAGCAGGTCGAGGACCTGCGCCCCGACCGTCACGTCGAGCGCCGTGGTGGGCTCGTCGGCGATGACCAGCGGTGGGTCGAGGGCGATCGCGGAGGCGATCAGCGCCCGCTGGCGCAGGCCGCCGGACAGCTCGTAGGGACGCTGGGCCGCACGGACCTCGGGCTCCGGCACCCCCACAGCGCGCAGGAGTTCGATCGCCCTCGCCGCGCGGGAGCGGCGGTCGCCGATCCCGTGCACGGCCAGCGGCTCGGCGACCTCGTGGCCCACCTTGCGGAGCTGGTCGAGCGACACGAGCGCGTCCTGGAGGACGAAGCCGACCTGCTTGCCGCGGATCCGCCGCCATTGCCGCTCACCCAGCGTGGTCAGGTCGTGCGGGCCGAGCTCGAGCCGGTCGGCCTCGACCTCCGCGCCGGGACCGGTCAGACCGACCAGGGTGCGCGCGGTGACGCTCTTGCCCGACCCCGACTCCCCCACGATCGCGAGGCACCTGCCGGCGTGGGCGGTGAAGGAGATGCCCTTGACCACCTCCTTGCCCGCGAAGGAGACCCGCAGGCCCTCGACCTCGAGCAGCGGGACCGGCGCCGCCGACTCCTCCGGGGCCACGGGCAGGGGTGCGGCGGCGGCCGTTGCCGTCGTACGGGTGCGATCGGTGTCGACGCTCATCGGCTGGCTCCTTCGAGGCGGCGTTGCAGGGTGCGACCCAAGGTGGTGACGGAGATCGCGAAGAGGACGATCACCAAGCCGGGCAGGATCTCCAGCCACCACGACGTCGTGATGTAGAGCCGACCGGCGTCGAGCAGGGCCCCCCACTCGGGGTTGGGCGGGGCGATGCCGAGGCCGAGGAACGCCAGGCTCGACGCCCAGACGATCGACTGGCCGACGCCGAGGGTGACCACGGCGACCAGCGGCCGCATCGCGTTGGGGAACAGGTGCCGCCGGAGCACGGTCCACCGGCCGTGGCCGAGTGCCGCGGCGGCCTCGACGTAGCCGGCCTGCCGGACGTTCAGCACCTGGCCGCGGACCATCCGGGCGTAGCCGGGCGCGGAGCCGATCCCGACCGCGAACACCTGGGTGGTGGCCGACGGCCCGAAGATCGCGATCAGCAGCAGGGCGAGCAGCAGCGCCGGGAAGGCGAAGGCCACCTCGAGCACGCGGGTGATCGCGGTGTCGATGATCCCGCCCGCCAGTGCGGCCGTGAAGCCGAGGACGATCGCGATCGACATCGCGAGCGCCGTGGCGCCGAGCCCGATCCCCAGCGAGAGCCGGGATCCGTGGATGACCCGGGTCAGCAGGTCCCGGCCGACCTCGTCGGTGCCGAACGGGTGGCTCCACGACGGCGCGGCCAGCGCGTTGCCGAAGTCGATCGCCGTCGGACTGCGGTCGGTCAGCACGCCGGGCGCCACGGCCGCGACCACCACGAGGACCACGAACCCGAGGGCCAGGACCGTGCCGGGCCTGGCCCGCAGGCCGGTCAGTCGCGCCGCGGGGACCCGCAGCGCCGGTGCGAGGGTCGTCATGCCGTCGCCACCCTCGCGTGGGAGCGGAGCCGCGGGTCCACCGCCGCGTAGGCGAGGTCCACGAGCAGGTTCGCCACGACGTACACCCCGGCGACGACGAGCACGATGCCCGACACGGTCGGCACGTCGCGGGTGTTGACCGCGGTGACGAGCACCTGCCCGATGCCGGGCCGGCCGTAGATGTTCTCGGCGATCACCGCGCCCGACACGAGGGCGCCGAGCGCCCAGCCGGAGAGCGTGATCCCCGGCAGCACGGCGTGCCGCAGGCCGTGCCGGAGGCGCACCGCCGTGTCCCCCATCCCGCGGGTCCGGGCAGTGGTCACGAAGGGCTGGTCCAGCACCTTGTCGAACTCGTCACGGGTCACCTGCCCGAGGAACCCGGCCAACGGGATGGCGAGGGTGAGGACCGGCAGGACGGTCCCCCACACCCCGCTTCCCCCGATGACCGGGAAGACCGGGATCTTCACCGCGAGCAGGACGAGCAGCACCACGCCGACCCAGTACGTCGGCAGGCTGGCCGCGAAGGTCTCCCACCCGGAGCCCAGGCCGGTCACGAACCGGCCCCGCTTGACCGTCAGCAGGGTCACCCCGACTGCCAGCCCCCACGCGACGACCAGCGCCGCCGCGGTGAGGGCCAGGCTCGGCCCGATCTGGGCGCCGATGACCGAGGTCACCGACTGGTACTGCGTGTACGACGTCCCGAGGTCGCCCTTGAGCAGGCCTCCGACGTAGTGCAGGTACTGCAGCAGGAGCGGGTCGTCGAAACCGAACCTCTGGTTGACGGGTGCGAGCTCGGCGGCGGTCCACTCCTGCTCGCGTCCGTTCTGCAGGTTCAGGATCGTGGTGGCCCGGTCACCGGGAACCAGCAGCTGCGCGAAGAAGGTCACCGATGCGGCTGCGACGAGCACGGCCACGACGGAGAGCAGCCGGACGAGCACTCGAACCGTTGCGATCTTCATGTGCCGTCACTCCACGAAGTACGCGTCGGAGAAGATCGGCTCGCCCTGGCTCTTCTCGACCCAGACGTCCTTGAGGTTGTTGGCGACGGCCATCGTGGTGTTCTGGGTGTAGAGCCCGATGCCGGCGGCGTCGTCCTGGATGATCTGCTGCGCCTTCTGGTAGAGCTCGGTCGCCTTGGCGGGGTCGAGCTCGCTGTTGGCCGCCTGGATCGTGCGCGACAGCTCCTCGTTGTCGTAGAAGGAGCGGTTGTTGTAGTTCGGCAGCGCCTCGGTCGACGGTCGCCACACGATCCACAGGATCGCCGGGCTGGGGCTCGTCCAGTACGACGGCGTCGCGTCGTACGTCGACGGGTCGGAGTACTTCCCACCCCACAGCTCCGCCATCGTGGCCGGGATCAGCTTCACGTCGAAGCCGACCTCCTTCCACTGCTCCTGCAGGGCCTGCAGCACCGTGGCACCCTCGGTGGTGAAGATGAACCCGGCGCCGTACACGAGCTTGGCGGTGAGGGTCCGGCCGCCCTTGGTGCGCACGCCGTCGGCGTTCTTCTCGCTCCAGCCGGCATCGTCGAGCAGCTCGTTGGCCTTGTCCTGGTCGAAGGCGTAGGCGTCGGCGGCCTCGCTGTCGTAGTCGGGCGTCGACTGGCTGACCGACGGGTTGCCCTCGTACGGGATCACGCCGTGGAAGCCGGTCTCGACCGCGCCCTTGCGGTCGGCGCCGTAGGCGAAGGCCTGGCGCACGAGCTTGTCGGTGAAGATGCCCTGCTTGGTGTTGACGTAGAACGACACCGGCTTGCCGGGCGTGATGTAGCGGATCGTGTTGTCGAACTTCTGCTCCGCGTCCTTCCAGTTCACCGTCGGCACCTCGTAGATGACGTCGGTCTGCCCCGTGGTCAGCGACGCATAGCGGGAGACGCCGTCGGCGACGAACTTCCAGCGCAGCTCGTCGACGTACGCCGGTCCCTCGTGCTTCGCGGTGGACGGCCAGGAGGTGTAGTCCGGGTTCTTCTTGAAGACCACCTCCTCGCCCTTCTTCCACTCCTCGACGGTGAAGGCGCCGGAGCCGATCGGCTGCTCGCAGTTCTCCTCCTTCGTCCGCGTCTTCAGCGCCGTCGGCGACTGGATGCCGAAGTAGCCCTGCGTGATGAGGGTCAGGAACTGCGGGTAGGGCTTGTTGAGCGCGATCTCCACGTGGGTGGCGTCGATCGCCCGGGCCTTCTTGTAGTACGGGTCGATCGAGACCTTCGCCGTGCCGTTGAGGTCGGTCTTCTCGAACTGCTCGAAGTTGTAGGCCACCGCGGCCGCGTCCAGCGGCGTGCCGTCGGTGAACTCCACCCCGTCCTTGAGGGTGAACGTGTACGTCAGGCCGTCCTCGGAGACCGTCCACTCCGTCGCGAGCCACGGCTTCACCGAGCCGTCCTCGTCCTGGGTGACCAGGCCGTCGAGGACCTGCCGGGAGATGTAGGCCTGCTGGATCCAGCCACCGAAGATGCAGGGCGGCTCCTGCACGTGGGCGTAGGTGATCGTGCCGCCCTCGACACGGTCGCCCGCGCCGGAAACGGTGTCGGAGCCGCAGGCCGTGAGTCCCTGTCCGGCGAGCGCGAGGCCGGCGGTCGTGGCGGCGATCCGCCCGACTCGGCTCAAGCGGGGGCGGCGGTTCGTGGGACGGGTCATGTGCGTGCTTCCTTCGTGGTCTCTCGGGATGGGGCCGGGCGTGGTGCTGGTCATGCGGTGAGCTGGTCCGGGTCCGAGATCCCGGTCCGGTTGGGCAGGTGGGCGCCACCGCGGTAGCGGGCGCCGAAGTGACGCTCCGGCAGGCGGTCGCCCTCGCCGAAGACGCGGTGGCGCAAGGACTCCCCCTCGTCGTACGACGACCGGAGGCGGCCGCGCGCCCGGAGCACCGGGACGACGAGCTCGATGAAGTCCTTCGCGGTGTCGTAGGTGTGGTACTGGAGGAGGTTGATGCCGTCGATGTCGAGCTCGTCGAGCCAGCGCTCGATCTCGTCGGCCACCTGCTCGGGCGTGCCGACCGCGAACAGCGGGTGCGCGCTGAGGTCGCCGAAGCCGGCGAGGTAGTCGCCGACGGTCTGGTCCGGGTCCGCGATCCGGCGCCATCGGCCGTGGGCGCGGCTGTCGGCGAGCTCGCCGAGCTTCGCCTCGGCGGGGTGCGCGGTCGGGTCCCACGGCAGGCCGGCGTGGGCGAGGTAGCCCTCGGGGTCGGAGAGCTCCTGGAAGCGGGCGAGCTTGGCCCGCGCCTCCGCCTCGGTCGCCCCGACGACGACGCCGGCGGTCGTGACGACCTTCAGGTCACCGTGGTGGCGCCCGGCATCGACCGCGGCCTGCTTGAGCCGGGCGACGGTGGCCGCGAGTCCCGCCCGGTCCGGCCCGCCGGTGAAGACGACCTCGGCATGCTTGCCCGCGAAGGCCGTGCCCGCATCGGACTGGGTCGCCGTGATCAGCAGCGGCGTGCGCTGCCGGCTCGGCGAGGGCAGGTGCGGACCCTCGACCTTGAAGTAGGTCCCCTGGTGGTCGATCGGCCGGATCCTCGCAGGATCCGCGAACACGTTGTGCTCGCGGTCCGCGACGATCGCGTCGTCGTCCCAGGAGCCCTCCCACAGCTTGTAGAGGACGTCGAGGTACTCGTCGGCACGCGCGAACCGCTCGTCGTGCTCGACCTCGCCCTCGAGACCGAAGTTGCGCGCGGCGTTCGGGAGGTACGACGTCACGATGTTCCAGCCCACGCGCCCCTTGGTCAGGTGGTCGAGCGTGCTGGCGCGGCGGGCCCACGCGAACGGCGGCTCGTACGTCGTCGAGAACGTGATCCCGAACCCGAGGTGTTTCGTCACCGCCGCCATCGCCGGTACGACGACCGCCGGGTCGTTGTTCGGGATCTGCAGGCCCTGCCGCACCGCGGTCTCGGCACTGCCACGGAACACGTCGTAGGTGCCGACGACGTCGGCGAGGAAGACCGCGTCGAAGCCGCCGTCCTCGAGCAGCCGCGCCAGCTCGGTCCAGTACTCGATGTCGTTGAACCGCTCGCGGTTGTTGTCCGGCAGCCGCCACAGCCCGTGGGTGATGTGGCTGACGCAGTTCATCTCGAACAGGTTGAGGATCAGCCGCTTGGGCTGGCCGGTGCCCGTGGTCATCGCGTGCCGACCGGGGCGAAGGCCCCGCGGTAGCGGGTCGCCGGGTGCCGCTCGGGCAGCCGGTCGCCGCGGCCGAAGAGCTTCTCCCGCAGGGTCCCCTCGGCGTACTCCGTCTGGGCGAGGCCGCGTGCCTGCAGGGTCGGGATGACGTGGTCGACGAACTCCTCGTAGCTGCCGGGGATCTCGGCGTTGACGAGGTTGATCCCGTCGACGCCGGCCGCCTGCCACGCCGCCAGCCGGTCGGCGATCTGCTCGGGGGTGCCGACGATGCGGTTGTTGGTCGCGGTGAAGTGCGCGACGTCGCGCAGCGTCGCGGGCCGGTCGGTGACCAGGTCGTGGATCCAGCCGACGATCGACTGCACGCCCTCGGTCCGGATCTCCCCCACGGGCCTGTCGAGGTCCTCGTGCCCGAAGTCGATCCCGACGGCACCCGACATGTGCGAGAGCTGCGCGTCGTAGTCGATCCACTCGTCCAGCTCGGCCGCCTTGCGGCGGGCCTCCTCCTCGGTGGACGCGGGGACGACGTAGAGGCCCTGGAAGAACTTGAGGTCGTCGGGCCGCCGGCCCTCGGCGACCGCGCGGCTGCGGATGTCGCCCGTGTCGCGGGCAGCGGCGTCGAGCGTCGGCGCCTGGATGAAGACGGCCTCGGCGTTGCGGGCCGCGAAGCTGCGGCCCGCCTCCGACGCGCCGGCCTGGAAGAGCAGGGGCGTGCGCTGCGGACTCGGGCTGACCAGGTGCGGTCCCTCGACCTTGTAGCGCGGTCCCTCGTGGTTGATCCGGTGCACCTTGTCGTAGCGCGCGTGGATGCCGCTCTCGCGGTCCTGGACGAGGGCGTCCTCCTCCCAGGAGCCCTCCCAGAGCTTGTAGGTGACGTCGACGTACTCGTCGGCCCAGGCGTAGCGCTCGTCGTGCCTGGTCAGGCCCTCCAGCCCGAAGTTGCGCGAGGCGTTGGGGAGGTAGTTGGTGACGATGTTCCACGCCACCCGACCCTTGCTGGCGTGGTCGAGGGTGCTCACCCGGCGGGCGAAGTTGAACGGGTGCTCCTGGAGGATCGAGGCGGTGAACGCGATCCCGAGGTGCTCCGTCGCGTAGGCGATCGCGCTGGCCAGCACGCTGGGGTCGTTGCTCGGCACCTGCAGGCCGGCCTCGAAGTACGTGCGCTCGTCGCCGCGGTAGGGCGCGTAGAGGCCGACGACGTCGGCGAAGAAGATCGCGTCGAACCTGCCGCGCTCGAGGGTCTTCGCGAGGCCGACCCAGTGCTCGAGGTCGTTGAAGTCGGTCTGGCGGGCGCTCGGCCGGCGCCAGGTGCCCTGGATGATGTGGCCGGTCGTGTTCATCACGAACGCGGCGAAGTGGAGCGGGCGCGCTGGGGGCGTGGACATGTCGTCCTCCGGTGGGAGTGCGTGCGGCGGACGCCGAGCACGCGGTGGGGGCAGGGGCGGGATCCCTCGTCGGCGTCGTTGCCGACGACGGATCGACCTGACCGACCCCGGAGGGTTCCGAGACGGAGCGAGTCAGGTGAGGATCACGACGTCAGCGACACGACGCGCTGGAGACCAGGCACAGGTCGACGTGGCGGCGGCAGATCAGCCGGGTCGAGGCCATGCGTCGTTCCTCCTCGTGCGTGGTCGGGTGAGCCGGAATCCTCCGACTCTTCAAAGACAATAGAGTTACTCGACTTTGAGGGCAAGTGCGTCCGGCTGCGGTGGCGACAGGCGTTGCCACCCACCCCCGCGACCGAACCTCTCACCCGCCGGTGGTCGAGGAGGTCGCGCAGCGACCGCCACGACCCGTGCCACCCCTCAGGCGGAGGTGGCCGCCTGAGGCTCCGGCGCGCCCTCGATGGTCTCCACCGGGCTCGCGGGAGCAGTGCCGCCCGCCTTCAGCATCCGGCGGAACCGCGCCCGGTTGTACGACGCCGGGGCGGTCGTGCTGACGAAGTCGTCGAGGATCCGCACGAACTCCTCGGGGTGGTTCTTGTGCGGGAAGTGCCCGGCGTCCGGCAGCACCTCGACCCGGACGTCCGGCGCGAGGGCCGCCGCGTTGCTCGCGTGCCGCACCGGGATGACCTGGTCGTCCCTCCCCCACACGACGGCCATGGGCATGGCGTCGCTGAGATAGGCGCGGTCGGACATGGTGACGATCTGGCCGCGCCAGTCGATGACTGCACGCACGAGGTGGCGGATCGCGAAGCGGGTGCGCCGGTCCTTCCACGACTCGACGATGTCGGCGACCTCGTCGAGGTCACGGGTGACCTTGCGCAGGGGCCCGATGTCGCCGTACTCGTGGGCCGTGCGGAGCGCGAACGTCTCGAGGTGGCGGACGCCCGGCAGGGTGAGCGCGCCCATCAGCCGGAACCAGCCGGGCACCTGGATGAGCTTGATGAACGTGGACACCTCGGAGCCGAGGCCGCCGGTCGCGACGAGCATGACCCGCTGCGTCCGCTCGGGGAACTGGTAGGCGAACTGCATCGCCACCCCGCCGCCGAAGCTGTGCCCGACGACGGTGACCTTGTCGATCCCGAGGACCGTGAGCAGGTCGCGCATGCCGTTGGCGTAGCCGCCGAGCGTGTAGTCGGCGCGCGGCTTGTCCGAGAGGCCGTGTCCGAGCAGGTCCGGGGCGATCACGGTGTACTTCTTCGCGAGCTGGTCGATCACCGGCGTCCACGTGGTGTGGTCGCAGGCGAGCCCGTGCAGCAGGAGGAGCGCGGGGCCGCTTCCCTTGAGGACGAAGGCGCGCTTCTTGCCGTGGATGGTGACGTACTGCACGTCGTCACGCGGGTCCTCGACCCGGTCAGTCTTCTCCGCCACGGCGGGCCCCCTCACTGACGAGCTAGCAGGTGCTTGCTCCTGCTAGCAGGTGATGGACGATTCAATCACGAGGCCCCGCCGTCGCGACACCCACCCGTCCGGATCCGTGGACGGGCGCCGCGCCCTAGGCTGGTGCCATGTCGCCGACCGGTTCGAAGGCACACAAGAGCGCCACCCGGCAGCTCCGCGCGGCCTCCGGGTCGCTGAGCACCGCGGCCGTGGCCCGGATGGAGGCGGACCTCAGCTGGTTCCGCGAGCTCGGCGCCGAGGAACGGTCCTGGGTCGGGATGATCGTGCAGGCCGGCGTGAAGGGCTTCGTCGACTGGTTCGCCGACGGGGGCGGAGCCGACCCGAGCGACGACGAGGTCGTCATCCAGGTCTTCGGCGCCGCGCCGCGCGCGATGGCCGGGGTGGTCGACCTGCACCAGACCGTCGAGCTGATCAAGCTGACCATCGACGAGGTCGAGCGCAACATCCAGCTCCTGCTGGAGCCCGACGTCATGGACGAGGTGCACGCCGCCGTGCTGCGCTACGGGCGCGAGGTGGCGTTCGCGACCGCCGAGGTCTACGCCCGGGCCGCCGAGGTCCGCGGCCGCTGGGACGCCCGGCTCGAGGCGCTGGTCGTCGACGCCGTCCTGCGCGCCGAGACCGACGAGTCGGTGCTCTCCCGCGCCAGCGCGGTCGGATGGGCTGCCCGGGGCGCCGTCGCGGTGGTGGTCGGGACCGCCCCCGCCGAGGCGATCGGTACGCAGACCGGTGCCTTCGACGCCGTACGACGGGAGGCGCACGAGCGCGGGCTGGACGCCCTGTGCGCGGTGCAGGGCCACCTGCTGGTCGTGATCCTCGGCGGTGTGGGCATCCCGGAGAAGGACGCCGCTCCCCTGGTCGACCTGTTCGGCGAGGGCCCGGTGGTGGTCGGGCCGACCGCCACGGACCTGTCCAGCGCCCACGTCTCGGCCACCGTCGCGCTGGGCGCACTGCGTGCCGCGGTCGGCTGGCCGGACGCCCCGCGACCGGTCTCCGCCCACGACCTGCTCCCCGAGCGGATCCTCGCCGGCGACGTCGCCGCGCGCGCCGACGCCGTCGAGCAGCTCTACCGCCCGCTCGCCGAGGCCCGTGGCGAGCTGGTCGAGACCCTGGTCGCCTACTTCGCCAACGGCGGCGGCATCGAGGCCACCTCCCGCGCACTCTTCGTCCACGCCAACACCGTGCGCTACCGGCTCGGTCAGATCGGTGACGTGACCGGCCTGACCCCCTCGGTCCCGCGTGACGCGCTGGTCCTCCAGCTCGCGCTGGTGCTGGGCCGGCAGGCGACGGACTTGTAGGGACCCCACAACAGGGCGCGGCCAGATTCGTCGGAGGCGCAGGCGCGTGGGCCCCACCCCGCCCGGCAGGCTGGACCCGTGCTCGTGATCGTGGCCCCCGGACAAGGGGCACAGACCCCCGGTTTCCTCTCTGCCTGGCTGGAGGACCCGGCCTTCGCCGCGCGCATCGGCTGGCTCTCAGCAGTCTCCGGGCTCGACCTGGCGCACTACGGCACCGAGGCCGACGGCGACACGATCCGCGACACGAAGATCGCCCAGCCGCTGCTGGTCGCCGCGGCCCTGGCCTCGGCCCAGCAGCTCGGGCCACAGCCGGCTGCCGCGGTCGCCGGCCACAGTGTGGGCGAGTTCGGCGCGGCTGTCGCCGCCGGCGTCCTCAGCGCCGAGCAGGCCATGGTCCTGGTGCGTGAGCGCGGCCAGGCGATGGCCGACGCGGCTGCCGTCACCCCGACCGGCATGACAGCCTCCCTCGGCGGGGACCGCGACGAGGTCCTGGCCGCGATCGAGGCCCACGGTCTCACCCCCGCCAACGACAACGGGCCCGGCCAGATCGTCGCGGCCGGCACGCTCGAGCAGCTCGAGAAGTTCGCGGAGAACCCACCCAAGGGTGCTCGCCTGCGCCCGCTCGCGGTCGCCGGCGCCTTCCACTCCCCGCACATGGCGCCGGCCGTCGAGCACGTCGCCGGCCTCGCCGACTCCGTGCGTGCCAGCGACGCGCAGATCCCGTTCATCACCAACTCCGACGGCACCGTCCTCAGCGACGGTGCCGAGGTCCTGGACCGCATCGTCGGCCAGATCGCCCGCCCGGTCCGCTGGGACCTCTGCCTGGACGCGATGGCCGAGCTGGGCGTCACCGGCTTCCTCGAGCTTCCCCCGGCCGGCACGCTGACCGGGATCGCGAAGCGCTTCTTCCGCGACCGCGGAATGACCGTCGAGACCTTCGCCCTCAACGGGCCCGAGCAGCTCGACGAGGCGCGCGCCTTCTGCCAGCGGCACGCCGAGCTGGCCGAGGTCGTGTCCGCATGAGCGTCACGCTGCGCACCGAGACCGGGTCCACCCACGCTGCCTTCCTCGGCGTGGGGGCCTACCGGCCGGCCCGCGTCGTGCCGAACTCCGAGGTCGTCGACGCCATCGAGTCCAGCGACGAGTGGATCCAGCAGCGCTCGGGCATCAAGACCCGGCGCTTCGCGGGCGAGGACGAGACCGTCGTCTCGATGGCCGTCGCCGCCTCGCAGAAGGCGCTCGAGGCCGCCGGGATCGACGCCCAGCAGATCGACGCCGTCGTCGTCGCGACCATCAGCCACCTGATCCAGACGCCGTCGGCCGCGACGGCGATCGCCCACGCACTCGGCACCGCGCAGCCGGCCGCGTTCGACATCTCCGCCGCCTGCGCCGGCTTCTGCCACGGGGTCGCCCTGGCCAACGACATGGTCCGCGGCGGCAGCGCCCGCCACGTCCTGGTGATCGGCGTCGAGAAGCTGTCCGACATCACCGACCCCACCGACCGCGGGACGGCCTTCATCTTCGCCGACGGCGCCGGCGCCGTCGTCGTCGGACCGTCCGACACCCCGGGCATCGGACCGGTCGTCTGGGGCTCCGACGGCGAGCACTACGACCACATCCGCACGCCCGACTGGCGCGACGTCGCCACCGGCGAGATGCCCAACCTGTCGATGAAGGGCAACGAGGTCTTCCGCTGGGCGTCGTACGGCATGGCCAAGGTGGCCCAGCAGGCGCTGGACCGCGCCGGCATCACCGCCGACCAGCTCGACGTCTTCGTGCCCCACCAGGCCAACAACCGGATCACCGACACCATGGCCCGTGCGCTCCGCCTGCCCGACACGGTGAGGATCGCGCGCGACATCATCGACGCCGGCAACACCTCGGCCGCCTCGATCCCCCTCGCCCTCGACCGCATGATCGCCGATGGCGAGGCCACGTCGGGAGACCTCGCGCTCCTGATCGCCTTCGGTGCCGGCCTGGCGTACGCCGCCCAGGTCGTCACCGTCCCCTGACCCCAAGATCTGCCTGAGTTCCACCAACAACCCTGGAGAAGAAGATGAGCACCGAAGAGATCCGCGCCGCCCTCGCCGACATCGTCAACGAGGTCGCCGGCATCCCCGCCGACGACGTCCAGCTCGACAAGTCCTTCAGCGACGACCTCGACGTCGACTCGCTGTCGATGGTCGAGGTCGTGGTCGAGGCCGAGGAGAAGTTCGGCGTCACCATCCCCGACGACGAGGTCAAGAACCTCAAGACCGTCGGCGACGCCGTCGCCTACATCGAGCGCAACCAGGCCGCCTGAGCAAGTCCGACCGACTCAGCCAGCCTGCTTCACGAAGGAGACCGACAGCCATGTCCCGCATCCGTGTCGTCGTCACCGGCCTGGGCACCACCAGCCCTCTCGGCGGCGATGTCGCCAGCACCTGGGAGGGCCTCCTCGCCGGTCGCTCGGGGGTTCGTCACCTCGGCGACATCGCTGACGGCCTCCCCGTGACCATCGGCGGCGTCGCGGCCGTGGAACCCACCGAGGTTCTCGACCGCGTCGTCGCCCGCCGGCTCGACCGCTCCTCGCAGTTCGCGCTCGTCGCGGCGCTCGAGGCGTGGGCCGACTCCGGCCTGGCCGCCGCCCAGGAGGCCGGCGACATCGACAGCGAGCGTCTCGGCGTCGCCTTCGCCTCCGGCATCGGCGGCGTCCAGACCCTGCTGTCCAACCACGAGGTCCTGATGGCGAAGGGCCCCCGGCGGGTCTCCCCCATCGCCGTGCCGATGCTGATGGCCAACGCCCCGGCGGCGACCATCAGCCTCAGGATCGGCGCCCGCGGCCCGGTCAACACGCCGGTCTCGGCCTGCGCGTCCGGCAACGAGGCGATCTCACTCGCGGCCGACCAGATCCGGCTCGGCCGCGTCGACGTCGCCGTCGCCGGCGGCACCGAGGCGGCGATCCACCCGCTGCCGATCGCCGCGTTCGCGAACATGATGGCGCTGTCGAAGAACGACGGTGACCCGACCAAGGTCTCCCGTCCGTTCGACACCGGCCGCGACGGTTTCGTGCTCGGTGAGGGTGCCGGTGCGCTCGTGCTCGAGTCCTACGAGCACGCCAAGGCCCGCGGTGCCCGCATCTACGCGGAGGTCCTCGGCACCGGCACCCTCACCGAGCACGAAACCGTCGCGGCCGGTGTCGAACGGACGGGAGACCTTGGTCGGGTCACCGT
>DATLIG010000073.1:0-11992 GCA_035539555.1 Nocardioides sp.
ATCTCGCCGTGGTCGTCGACGACGCCGCCGAGCTGGCCGGCCTGACGCCCGGCGAGGTGTCGGCGGCGGCAGCGGCCGCGACGGCGCGTGGGCTCGACGGGAAGTACCTGCTGACCCTGGTGCTGCCGACCGCCCACCCGCACCTCGCCGCGCTGACCGAGCGGTCGGTGCGCGAGCGGCTCTCCTCGGCGCAGCGCTCGCGCGGCAGCCGCGGCGGCGAGCACGACACCCGCGCGCTGGCTCTCGACATCCTGAGGCTGCGCGCCGAGCGCGCCCGCCTGCTCGGCTTCGACAACCACGCCGCCCTCGTCACCGCCGACAACACCGCCGGCACGCCGGCCGCCGTCCGAGCGCTGCTCGAGCAGCTGGCCGCACCGGCCGCCCGCAACGCCCGCCGCGAGCAGGAGGCACTGTCCGCACAGGCCGGCTTCGAGGTCGCGCCGTGGGACTGGCCGTTCTACGCGGAGAAGGTCCGCGCCGCCGAGTACGACGTCGACCTGGCCGCGCTGCGCCCGTGGTTCGAGGCCGAGCGGGTCCTGCAGGACGGCGTCTTCTTCGCGGCCGGCAGGCTCTTCGGGCTCACCTTCGCCGAGCGCGGCGACCTGGCGGGCTACCACCCGGACGTCCGGGTCTTCGAGGTCAGCCGCGACGGCACGCCGATCGGCCTCTACCTGCTCGACCTCTACACGCGCGACTCCAAGCGGGGCGGCGCGTGGATGAGCAGCTTCGTCGACCAGTCGGAGCTGCTCGGCAACGAGTCGGCGGTCGTGGTCAACAACCTCAACGTGCCCAAGCCGGCCGACGGCGAGGCGACCCTGCTGACCTGGGACGAGACCCGCACCCTCTTCCACGAGTTCGGCCATGCCCTGCACGGGCTGCTGGCCCGCTCGACGTACCCGAAGTTCTCCGGAACCTCGGTCTTCCGCGACTTCGTCGAGTACCCCTCGCAGGTCAACGAGATGTGGGTGCTGTGGCCCGAGGTGCTCGCGAACTACGCGGTCCACCACGAGACCGGCGAGCCGATCCCGGCCGAGGTGGTCGAACGGATCCGCGCGGCCGAGACCTTCAACGAGGGCTTCGCGACGAGCGAGTACCTCGCCGCCGCGCTCGTCGACCTCGCCTGGCACGAGCTCGCGCCCGACGAGGTCCCGACCGACCCCGAGGCCGTCGCGGTGTTCGAGCAGCAGGCGCTGGCCGCCGTCGGCCTCGACAACCCCGCCGTGCCGCCGCGCTACTCGACGCCCTACTTCGCGCACAGCTTCAGCTCCGGCTACGCCTCGGCCTACTACTCCTACATCTGGAGCGAGGTGCTCGACGCCGACACCGTCGCGTGGTTCAAGGAGAACGGCGGCCTCACCCGCGAGAACGGTGATGCCTACCTCCGCCACGTGATCGGCATCGGGGGCACCCGCGACCCCCTGGCGTCGTACCTCGAGTGGCGGGGGCGGCCCGCGCCGATCCAGCCGCTGCTGGAGCGCCGCGGCCTGGCCTGACGCTCAGTCGTGCGGGTGAGCGTGATCCCTGGGTCACGCTCGCCCACACGACCGCGGTTCACGAGGCCGGCCGGACCCGCAGGACGACGTCCTGCCCGCCGCCGTTGTCGGTGGTGACGAGCAGGGACCCGTCGCGGGCTGCCGTCACGTCGCGGAGCCGGCCGCGGGTGCCGCGCAGCTCGGCGGGGGACCGGGTCCACTGCAGGACACCCTCGCTGTCGAACCGCACGAACATCAGCCGCTGGTCCTTGAGCACCGCGACCGCGAGCGTCCCGGCGAGGTCGCCCCAGCCGGAGCCGCGCACGAAGTCCGCGCCGGACGGCGCGATCGTCGGGTCGCCGGAGCGCCAGCGGGCGCCGTACTGCGTGCCGGGCAGGTTGCCGTCGGTCATCGGGACGCTCTCGTTGTAGCCCGGGACCGGGTGCCAGCCGAAGTTGCGGCCGTTGCGGACCAGGTTGATCTCGTCGTCGCGGTAGGACCCGTGCTCGACCGACCAGATGCTCCCGTCGGAGCGCTGCGCGAGCCCCTGCACGTTGCGGTGGCCGTAGGTGAGCACCCACCGGCGGTTGCCGGTGCCCTTGACCCACGGGTTGGTCGGCCACGGCCGCCCGTAGAAGCGGTCCATCCGCAGGATCTTCCCGCCGAGGGAGGAGAGGTTCTGCGGGTTCGTGCCGTGGGCGGCGTCGCCGGTGCCGACGAGGAGGGCGCCGTACCCGGTGATCAGCAGGCGACAGCCGCCGTGCCGGCCGATGCTGTTGGACGGCAGGGCGACCTTCAGGAAGCGGAGCCGGGTCGCGCGGGTGAGGCCGGTGTCGAGCTGCCACGACACGACCCGGATGTCGTGGCCGCTCGCCGTCCGCCAGCCCGAGCAGGTGTAGATGCGCCGGTTGCTCGCGAACCGTGGGTCGACCGCGAGCCCGAGCAACCCGGTCTCGCCCTGGGCCCACACGCTGCTGCTCGGGAAGACCAGGTTGCGCTTCGCCCCGGTGTCGGAGTCCACGAACGTCAGCGTCCGGCGGGAGCGCTGCGTCACCAGCAGGTCGCCGGTCGGCAGCTCCTGGACCTCCCACGGGTGGTCGAGTCCGCCGGCGACGACCTCGACCGCGAGGGCGGGCGTGCCGCGTTCCTCGACGCCGCCGGCACAGGCGGCGCCGAGGACCGACGCGAGAAGGACGACAACCGACAGCACCGCGAGACGCTCCCTCATGGGAGCGACGGTACGTCGCCGGAGCGGCCCGTGGGTCAGAACGTGTGCTCGGGAGCGGGGAAGCTCTGGTCCTTGACCTCGGAGTCGTAGGCGCGGGCGGCGTCGAGCAGCACCGAGCGGAGGTCGGCGTACTGCTTGACGAAGCGGGGGAGCTTGCCGGTGCGCAGGCCGAAGGCGTCCTGCCAGACGAGGACCTGGCCGTCGCACTGGTTGCCCGCACCGATGCCGATCGTGGGGATGTCGAGCTTGGCCGTCACCTCGGCGGCCACGTCGCCCGGCACCATCTCCATGACCACGGCGAACGCGCCGGCCTCCTGGACGGCCAGGGCGTCGCGGAGCACCCGGTCGGCCGCCGCGCCGCGGCCCTGCACCCGGTAGCCGCCGAGGGCGTGCTCGGACTGCGGGGTGAAGCCGATGTGCGCCATGACCGGGATGCCGCCGCGCGTCATCAGCTCGATCTGCGGCGCCATCTCGACGCCGCCCTCGAGCTTCACGCAGTGCGCGCCGCCCTCCTTCATGAACCGGACGGCGGTCAGGTAGCCCTGCTCGGGGGACGCCTGGTAGCTGCCGAACGGCAGGTCGCCGACCACCAGGGCACGCGAGACCGAGCGGCTCACGGCGCGGGTCAGCGGCAGCAGCTCGTCCACGGTGACGGGGATCGAGGTGCTGTTGCCAAGGACGTTGTTGGACGCACTGTCGCCGACGAGCAGGACCTCGATGCCGGCCTCGTCGAAGATGCCGGCGGTCAGCTGGTCGTAGCTGGTGAGCATCGAGAAGCGCTCGCCGCGCTCCTTCATCTCGCGCAGGTGGTGCGTGCGGATCCGCCGGATCGGCGCGGGCGACGCCGCCGCGGCGGGGGCGCCGCCGTACGGGGCGGTCTCTTCGGGGGTGTTGCTCATCGTTGCTCCACTCTGGTGACTCGCGGCCCACCGGTGTGGGTCCACGTTCGTGAAAGGGCAACAACGAGGCTAGTCCCGCAGCGGGGTGGGCGCGCTGTGGGCTCGGTCACCCCGGAGGTACGGCGGCGTCCGCCGCCGCCTCGAGCTCGGCCACCACGATCCGCCGCATCCCCAGCATCGCCCGGCTGGCGGCCTCGGCGCGGACCAGGTCGGGATCGGTCATCAGCTCGTAGAGGCGCGCCGGCACGATCTGCCACGACAGCCCGAACCGGTCCTTGAGCCATCCGCACACCGACTCCTGGCCGCCGTCGGCGAGCGAGTCCCAGTAGTAGTCGAGCTCGGTCTGGTCGCGGCAGGTCACCGAGAACGACACCGCCTCCGTGAACGGGAACGCCGGTCCGCCGTTGATCCCGCGGAAGGTCATCCCGTCCAGGGTGAACTCGCCCGCCAAGGGCGTCAGGTGGCCGATGGCGGAGTTCGGGAAGATGCCGGTGTAGAAGCGGGCGGCTTCCTCCAGCGTGTCGTCGAACCACAGGCACGGCTGGATGTGGCTGCTCGCGATGCTCATGGTGAGGGAGACCGGGCGCGGGCGGCGTACTCATCGCACGGGCGCTCCCTAGACTCGCACCGTGGACTTCTACTCGGCCTACGCCCACGGGTTCGCCCGGGTCGCGGCGGTGACCCTGCCGGTCGCCATCGCCGACCCGGCGACCAACGCCGCCCGCACGATCGAGCAGGCCCGGGCCTGCCACGATGAGGGCGTCGCCGTCGCGGTGTTCCCCGAGCTCGGCCTGACCGGGTACGCCGTGGACGACCTGTTCCTGCAGGACACCCTGCTCGAGGCGGTCCAGGCCGCGCTCGGCGAGATCGTCGCGGCATCGGTCGACCTGATGTCGGTGCTGGTCGTCGGGGCGCCGCTGCGCAAGGGCAACCGGATCTTCAACTGCGGGGTCGTCATCCATCGCGGAAGCGTCCTCGGCGTCGCGCCCAAGTCCTTCCTGCCGACCTACCGCGAGTTCTACGAGGCCCGCTGGTTCGCCTCGGGCGAGGACCAGCGCGGCGAGCAGATCACCGTCGGCGGCGTTGACGTCCCCTTCGGCCGCGACCTGATCTTCCGCGCGACCGACCTGCCGGGGCTCGCGATCAACGTCGAGATCTGCGAGGACATGTGGGTCCCGATCCCGCCGAGCGCCTACGCCGCGCTCGCGGGTGCGACCGTCCTCGTGAACCTGTCGGGCAGCCCGATCACCGTCGCCCGCGCCGAGGACCGGCACCTGCTCGCCCGCAGCGCCAGCGCCCGGTGCAACGCCGCCTACGTGTACGCCGCCGCCGGGCAGGGGGAGTCGACCACCGACCTGTCCTGGGACGGCCAGACGATGGTCTACGAGATGGGCGACCTGCTCGGGCAGAGCGAGCGGTTCCCCGACGGACCGCGTCGTACCGTCGTCGACGTCGACCTCGACCGGCTGCGCCAGGAGCGGATGCGGCAGGGCACCTTCGACGACAACCGGCACCAGGCCCGGGTCGAGACCGGCGACTACGACATCATCGAGTTCGCCCTCGACCCGCCCACGGGCGACATCGGCCTGCTCCGCAAGGTCGACCGCTACCCGTTCGTCCCCGACGACCCGGCCCGCCTCGCGCTCGACTGCTACGAGGCCTACAACATCCAGGTCTCCGGGCTGGAGCAGCGGCTCGCCGCCATCGGCCAGCCGAAGGTCGTGATCGGCGTCAGCGGCGGCCTCGACTCCACCCATGCGCTGATCGTCGCCGCGAAGGCGATGGACCGGCTAGGCCGCCCGCGCAGCGACATCCACGCCTTCACCATGCCGGGCTTCGCGACCGGCGACACCACCAAGTCCTACGCGACCCGGCTCTCGCAGGCGCTCGGCTGCACGTTCGCCGAGCTGGACATCAAGCCGGCCGCGACCCAGATGCTCCACGACCTGGACCACCCGTTCAGCGACGGTGAGCCGGTCTACGACATCACCTTCGAGAACGTCCAGGCCGGCCTGCGCACCGACTACCTGTTCCGGCTGGCCAACCACCGCGGCGGCATCGTGCTCGGCACCGGCGACCTGTCCGAGCTCGCGCTCGGCTGGTGCACCTACGGCGTCGGCGACCAGATGTCCCACTACAACGTCAACGCCGGGGTCCCGAAGACGCTCATCCAGCACCTCATCCGCTGGGTCATCGACAGCAGCCAGCTCCACGACGGCAACTACGACGACGAGGCGGACGCGGTCCTGCGGGAGATCCTCGAGCAGGAGATCACGCCCGAGCTGATCCCGACCGAGAAGGGCAAGAAGCCGCAGGCGACCGAGGACTCGGTGGGTCCCTACGCGCTGCGGGACTTCACGCTCCACCACGTGATCCGGCGCGGCTACCGGCCCAGCAAGATCGCCTTCCTCGCCTGGCACGCCTGGCGCGACCAGGCTGCGGGGGAGTGGCCCCCGGGCTTCCCGGAGGAGCGGCGGGCGTCGTACGACCTCGCGACGATCCGGGCCTGGCTCGAGGTGTTCGTGCGGCGCTTCTTCAGCAGCCAGTTCAAGCGGTCGGCGCTGCCGAACGGCCCGAAGGTCAGCGCCGGCGGCACCATGTCACCGCGCGGCGACTGGCGGATGCCGTCGGACGCCAGCGCGGCAGCATGGCTGGCCGAGCTGGCGTCCAACGTCCCGGAGCGGTGACCCTCAGGCCTCCCTGATGTGGTCGCCGCGCACCATCCGGGCCATCGCGAAGCTGCAGAACGCCAGGGCGAGCATGCCGACCGCGAGGTGGGCGACGCCGTCGACGCCGAACAGGTTGATCGCGAGCAGGACCAGCCAGATGCCGAGCACGTCGCCGCCGAAGTGCGGGGCGACCGCGACCAGGACGCCGACGGCGAGGGTCACGATGCCGATCCACATCACGGCGTCGTCGGCGGACCCGGGCAGGAAGTTGTTGGCCCACACGGCGACGTAGCTGTCCCAGTGATCCGTCATCACGCCGAACAGCATGTCCAGGCCCCACACCAGCGGGAGCGCGGTGAGGGTGGCCCAGAGGGCGACGCGTCCTTGGCGGTTCGCGTCGATGGTGGAGAAGTGGGCGAGGTCGTTGAGCTCCTCGCGCATGTCGTGGGCGAGGTTGTCCCACGCGTGGGTGCTGGCCATGGCCGGTCCTTTCTCGTGGTCCGTTGTAACGGACATCACTTTTGACGGTAGACCTGTCGTAGTCTTTCGGCAAGACTTGTCTCCGCTAGAAATCCCCGGGGAGGGACGCACGATGGACGAGGCCTTCGGCCGGAGGGTCACCCGCTTGGGCGCCCTCGCCGATCCGGTACGACGAGCGCTCTACCGCTTCGTCGCCGAGCAGCCCGGCGCGGTGAGTCGTGACCAGGCGGCCTCCGGCGTCGAGGTCCCGCGGCACACGGCGAAGTTCCACCTCGACCGGCTCGTCGAGGAGGGCCTGCTGGTCACCGAGTTCAAGCGGCTGACCGGCCGGACCGGGCCCGGCGCGGGACGGCCGGCCAAGCTCTACCGCCGCTCCGGGCGCGAGGTGGTGGTCAGTGTCCCGAGCCGGCGCTACGACCTCGCCGGGCAGGTGCTCGCCGACGCGGTCGAGCGCAACCTCGCCGGCGCCCCGATGCCCGATGCCCTTGCCGCGGCCGCTGACCACGCTGCCCGCTCGGTCGCCGAGGAGTGGCCGGCCGCCAGGGACGGGCTGGCCGCCACCTTGACGATGCTGGGCTACGAGCCACTGGCGTCCGGGGCCGGGATCAGGCTGCGCAACTGCCCGTTCGGCCGGCTGGCCGCCGAGCACCGCGACCTGGTCTGCGGGGTCAACCACGCGTTCGTCGCCGCGCTGGCGCGGAGGCTGGACCGTGCGGACCTGACCGCGGAACCGGTCGCGCCGGGGCGGGGATGCTGTGTGGTGCTGCGGGGTGCGGAGGCTGCGGGGGTCTCGTGACGGTCGCTGCGCGACCTCCTCGACCACCGGGTGGTGGTGGTTGCGCGACCTCCTCGACCACCGGGTGGTGGTGGTTGCGCGACCTCCTCGATCACCGGCTGCGCCGGCACCCCCTAGGCTGCAGCCATGGGCAAGCAGGAAGACTTCGTTCTCCGCGCTCTCGAGGAGCGTGACGTCCGGTTCGTGCGGCTGTGGTTCACCGACGTGCTCGGGTTCCTCAAGTCCGTCGCGGTGGCGCCCGCGGAGCTGGAGGGCGCGTTCTCCGAGGGCATCGGGTTCGACGGCTCGGCGATCGAGGGCTTCGCCCGCGTCTACGAGGCCGACATGCTCGCGCTGCCCGACCCGACGACCTTCCAGATCCTGCCCTGGCGCAGCAGCGAGGGCCCGGCGACCGCCCGGATGTTCTGCGACATCGTGATGCCGGACGGCTCGGCGTCGTACGCGGATCCCCGCAACGTCCTCAAGCGCACCCTGGGCAAGGCCGCCGAGCAGGGGTTCACGTTCTACACGCACCCCGAGATCGAGTTCTACCTCTTCAAGGACGAGCCGCGGCCCGGCGAGGAGCCGGTGCCGATGGACCGCAGCGGCTACTTCGACCACGCCGCGCACAGCCACGGCTCCGACTTCCGCCGCGAGGCGATCACGATGCTCGAGGCGATGGGCATCTCGGTGGAGTTCAGCCACCACGAGGCCGGGCCCGGCCAGCAGGAGATCGACCTGCGGTACGCCGACGCGCTCACCACCGCCGACAACATCATGACCTTCCGCACGGTCATCCGTGAGGTCGCGCTGAGCCAGGGGCTGTGGGCGACCTTCATGCCCAAGCCGTTCACCACCCACCCCGGCTCGGGCATGCACACGCACGTCTCGCTGTTCGAGGGCGACCAGAACGCCTTCTACGAGGCGGGCGCCGAGTACCAGCTGTCCAAGACCGGCCGCCAGTTCATCGCGGGCGTGCTCAAGCACGCCAGCGAGATCAGCGTCGTCACCAACCAGTGGGTCAACTCCTACAAGCGGATGATGTTCGGGGGCGAGGCGCCGTCCTACATCTGCTGGGGACACAACAACCGCTCCGCGATGATCCGGGTGCCGATGTACAAGCCGATGAAGGGCCAGTCGACCCGGATCGAGCTGCGCACCATCGACTCCGCGTGCAACCCCTACCTCGCGTACGCCGCCGTGCTCGCCGCAGGCCTCAAGGGCATCGAGAACGGCTACGAGCTCCCGCGCGAGGCCGAGGACGACGTCTGGGCGCTGACCGAGCGCGAGCGCCGCAGCCTCGGCATCGAGCCGCTGCCGAAGAACCTCAACGAGGCGATCACCATCGCCGAGCACTCCGAGCTGCTGGCCGAGACGCTGGGGGAGCAGGTCTTCGACTTCTTCCTGCGCAACAAGCGGGCGGAGTGGGACGAGTACCGCGGTCAGGTGTCCGTCTTCGAGCGCGACCGCATGCTCCCCGTCCTGTGACCCGCGGGTGAGATGAACCGGGCGAGCCAGCGCACCGAGCTGCTGCGGCTCGGCTTCGTCGACCTCGACCGCGCGCAGGCCGACCTGGCCGCCCTCGGCCCGGTCGGCGTGGACCTGCTGGCCTACCTGGGCCGCACGGCCGACCCCGACGCCGCCCTGCACGCGCTCGGCCGGCTGGCCGACGCCGCCGACGACCGGGAGGAGCTGCTCGCCGCCGTCGCGGACGACGAGGGTACGGCGATGCGGTTGCTCTGCGTGCTGGGCGCGAGCGCGGCCCTGGCGGACCACCTGGTCACGCACCCGTTCCAGTGGCGCGAGCTCACCGACCCGGACCTCGGCTCGACCCGGCCGGCGGCGTGGGCGATCCGGGCCTCGCTGCTGGAGGCGGTCGCCGGCAAGCCCGACCGCGAGGCCGTCGACGCGCTGCGGGTCGAGTACCGGCGCCTCCTGCTCCGCCTCGCCGCGCGCGACCTGACGCACCACCTCGGCGTCGACGACGCAGCCGCGGAGCTGTCCGACCTCGCCGCAGGGACGCTCGACGCGGCGCTCGCCGTCGCCCGCGTCCGGATCGGCGAGGCGGCCGACGACACGCGGCTGGCCGTGATCGCGATGGGGAAGTGCGGCGGCCACGAGCTCAACTACGTCTCCGACGTCGACGTGATCTTCGTGCACGACGGGGACGAGCGGATCGCCGCGCGACTGGCCGCGCAGCTGATGCAGGTCTGCTCCGACCACACCGCCGAGGGCACCATCTGGCCGGTCGACGCCAACCTCCGACCGGAGGGCAAGGCGGGGCCGCTCAGCCGGACCCTGGCCAGCCACCAGGGCTACTACGAGCGCTGGGCCGAGCCGTGGGAGTTCCAGGCGCTGCTCAAGGCACGGCCGGTCGCGGGAGACCTCGCGCTGGGCCGCGACTTCGTGGACATGGTGAGCCCGATGGTCTGGTCGGCCGCCGATCGTGAGGGCTTCGTCGAGGCCGCGCGCGCCATGCGCCGCCGGGTCCTCGACCACATCCCCGCGCGCGAGGCCGACCGGCAGCTCAAGCTCGGCGCCGGCGGCCTGCGCGACGTCGAGTTCGCGGTCCAGCTGCTCCAGCTCGTGCACGGCCGCGCCGACGAGAGCATCCGGCCGCCCACGACGCTGAGTGCGCTGGCCCGCCTCATCGAGGGCGGCTACGTCGGGCGCGAGGACGGCGAGTCCCTCCACCACGCCTACGCGTTCCTGAGGACCCTCGAGCACCGGATCCAGCTCCACCGGCTGCAGCGGACGCACGTCGTACCCGCCGACGAGTCCTCGCTGCGTCGCCTCGGTCGCAGCCTGGGCTTCCTCAAGGAGTCGGAGAAGCGGCTCGACGAGACCTGGCAGGACCACCGGCGCGAGGTCAGCCGGTTGCACCAGAAGATCTTCTACCGGCCGCTGCTCACCGCCGTCGCGCGGATCGGCGCCGACGAGGTGCGGCTGTCGTCGGAGGCGGCCGGCGCCCGCCTCGCCGCCCTCGGGTACGACGACCCGCAGGCCGCGCTGCGCAACCTGGAGGCGCTGACGGCGGGTGTCAGCCGCACCGCCGCCATCCAGCGCACCCTGCTGCCGGCGATGCTCCAGTGGTTCGCCGAGGCGCCCGACCCCGACGGCGGCCTGTTCGGGTTCCGCCGGATCAGCGAGGCACTGGGCCGCACGCCCTGGTACCTCTCCACCCTGCGCGACGAGGGCGAGGTCGCCGAGCGGCTGGCCCACCTGCTGGCGACCTCGCGCTACTGCACCGACCTGCTCGAGCGCGAGCCGGCCGGCGTGCGGCTGCTCGGCGGCGACCTGCTCCCGTTGACGCCGGAGGCGCTCGCCGAGGAGATGAACGCGACCGGGCGCCGGCAGGAGGGCTTCGACAAGGGCGTGCGGGCCGTGCGCGCCGTACGACGGCGCGAGCTCCTGCGCATCGCCGCCGGCGACGTGCTCGGGCTGATCGACGTCGCCGACGTCGGCTTCGCGCTGACCCGGCTCACGGACGCCACGCTCGAGGCGACGCTGGAGGGCGCGATCGAGACGACGCTGCGCGCCCGCGGCCTCGACGAGCCGCCGACCCGGATGGCCATCGTCGCCATGGGCAGGTACGGCGGCTTCGAGCTCTCCTACGGCAGCGACGCCGACGTGCTCTTCGTCCACGATCCGGTCGAGGGCGCCGACCCCCACGCCGCCTCGACCTTCGCCCGGATCGTTGCCGAGGAGGTGCGCCGCGTGCTCGGCGCCCCGGGCCCTGACCCGGCTCTGGTCGTCGACGCCGACCTCCGCCCGGAGGGACGCCAGGGCCCGCTCGTCCGCACCCTCGACTCGTACGCCGCGTACTACGCCAAGTGGTCGCACGTGTGGGAGGCGCAGGCGCTGCTCCGGGCCGACGCCGTGGTCGGCGACGCCGGCCTGCGCGAGCGCTTCACCGCCCTCATCGACCCGCTGCGCTACCCGGCCGGCGGCCTGAGCGACGACGACGTGCTCGAGGTCCGGCGGATCAAGGGCCGCGTGGACAAGGAGCGGCTGCCGCGCGGCGCCGACCCGAACCTCCACCTCAAGCTCGGCCGCGGGGGACTGGCCGACATCGAGTGGACGATCCAGCTCCTCCAGCTCCGGTACGGCGCCGAGGTGCCCGGGTTGCGCACGGCGCAGACGCTCGCCGCCCTGTCCGCGGCGGCCGAGGCGGACCTGGTGTCCCGCGGCGACGCCGAGACCCTCGCGACCTCGTGGCGGATGGCGACCCGGGTGCGCAACGCGCTCCTGCTGGCCCGGGGCAAGCAGGGCGAGCAGTTCCCCCGAGCGGGCCAGGAGCGGCGCGTCGTGGCGGCGATCCTCGGCTACCAGAGCGACGGGGCCGACCGCCTGCTCGACGACTACCTCAGGGTGACCCGGCACGCCCGCGCCGTCGTCGACCGCGTCTTCTGGGAGTGAATCAGCTGTCGCTGGTCGAGTAGCGCGAGCCCGCCGCTGGTCGAGTAGCC
>DATLIG010000074.1:0-67574 GCA_035539555.1 Nocardioides sp.
GGACCAACAGGGGTTCATAGAGTTACGGCGGCCATAGCGGCAGGGAAACACCCGGTCCCATCCCGAACCCGGAAGTTAAGCCTGCCAGCGCCGATGGTACTGCAACCGAGAGGATGTGGGAGAGTAGGACGCCGCCGGACATTCTTTCGCCGAAGGGCCAGCAGAAATGCTGGCCCTTCGGTGTTTTTGGCACCCCGAGCCGCCTCCTGTCATCCACAGGCACACGCTTCCTGCCCTTCCTCCACAGCAGCCCTCCCACGTGGCGCTGGATGTCGGCACCTGGTCACACGCTGTTCGCACCCAGTGATCAGGAAGGAACGCAGGATGGAAACGAACGTGGTGCGGTTGGCGGGAAGGCTGGCTGCTGCCCCTGAGCTCCGGACGCTCCCCAGCGGTGACGAGCTGTGCGTGTGCCGGATATCCGTTGCGCGCGACAAGGTGCGAGTGCTGCCGTCGGGGCGGCGGTCCTCCTCGGTCGACGTCGTGGACCTCGCGGCCTGGTCCGCCCGTGCGCGCCGCGCGATGGGGGCCTGGCGGGTCGGTGACGAGGTGGAGATCGAAGGAGCGCTGCGGCGGCGGTTCTACCGCGCCGGCGAGCGGACGATGTCGCGGGTGGAGGTGGAGGTCAGCTCGTGCCGGATGGTTCGTCGCGCAGCGACCGGATGAGCACGCCCAGGCTCGGCTTCGGCTGGAAGGACGTCGCCTTCTCCGGAAGGAGGCGGTCGGCCGCCGCGATCTCGAGGACGAGATCGACCGAGGGCGCCGGCATGAGCACGGCGACGCCGTCGCGGCACGCCGTGCGCAGCGCGTCGTCGACGCTGTGGTGGTAGGCAACGGAGGTCGGTCCGTGCGGGAGCGCGGGGACGATCCGACGGTGCAGTGTCTCGACGGCCGCCTCGCGTACGCCGGCATCGAGCTCGACCACGGCCCAGCGCTCGCCGTCGGTCGCGGCGAGACGAGTGGCGGAGAGGGCGGCGACCGCTTCGGGTTGGGTGTGCTCCTCGTAGCCGAGCCCGACGCTCTGTGCCGCGTCGCGCAGGTCGTCGAGCGACGTCCCGTGGAGCGTGCGGTGGATCGGTCCGAGGAAGAGGGGAGTGCTGCCCTGGTCGACGAGCATCGCGAGCCCGAAGTCGGTCGCGGCCGGCTCGTTCGTGGGCGTGGCCCGGCGTCGCTGCAGGCGCAGGTAGGCGGCGTACCGGTGGTGGCCGTCGGCGATGAGGGCACGGCTGTCGGCGAGCTCGCCGGCGATGGCGGCGAGGGTCGCGTCGTCCCGGATGGCCCAGATCCGGTGCTGCTGCTCACCGCGGTCGGTGAAGGCGTGCTGGGGTTCCCCGCGGACCACCTCGGCGAGGACCGAGCGGAGCCGGTCGGTCCCGCGGTGCACGAGCAGGATCGGGGCGGGATTGAGCTCCATCTCCGCCATCCGGTCGGCGAGGTCGTCGGCCTGGGCGGGGTGGATGCCCTCGTGGGGGAGGACGGCGCGGTCCTCCGGCCGCGTCGCCCGCCGTGACACGTCGAGGGCGCCCACCAGGCCGCGGACGGTCATGCCGGCGGAGGTGTACTCGTGCAGGTAGAGCGCCGGAGCGGCGTCGTGGCGGACGTAGCCCCGCGCCTGCCAGCGCATCAGGCGCGCCGAGACGTCCTTGTAGGGACGCGCGAAGGCCCGACCTGTCGTCGGGTTGCCGACCCGTCCCGGGCTGAGCATCAGTCCGCGGAACGGAACGAGGCGCAGCGGTCCCGCGACATACGGGGGAGTCACCAGTGCTGCTGCGTCCACCCGGGAATCCTACGGAGCCGGGTGAGGAAGTGGCTGGCAAGGTGGTACCCGTGTTGCTCACATCCACCGTGCCGCTGACCTCGGCCTACGACCTCGCGATGCTCGACCTCGACGGTGTGGTCTACATCGGGGCCGATGCCGTGCCGGGCGCGGCGAGCGCCATCGGTGAGGCGCGCGGTGCGGGCATGCGGGTCGCCTTCATCACCAACAACGCATCCCGTCCTCCGCAGGCCGTGGCCGAGCACCTCGTCGAGCTGGGCGTGGCGGCGGCGGTCGACGACGTGGTCACCAGTGCCCAGGCGGCGGCGCGCGTGGCTCGCGAGACCTGGGGGGAGGGGGCCCGGGTGGTCTGCCTGGGCGCCGCGGGCCTCGAGGCCGCGTTGTCGGAGGCGGGCCTGGTCGCCGTGCGGGCCACCGATGAGGCGTCGGGCGTGGTCAGCGGCTACGGACCGGATGTGCCGTGGCGGGCGATCATGCGCGCTGCGGTGCGGATACGCGACGGACTGCCGTGGATCGCGAGCAACACCGACCTCACGATCCCCACGGCCTTCGGGACCGCGCCGGGGCACGGCGTCCTCGTCGAGATGCTGTCGCGGTTCACCGGCGTCACACCGGTCGTGGCCGGCAAGCCGGCGCGCCCGTTGCTCGACGAGACGGTCCGGCGGGTCGGCGGGGAGCGTCCGCTGATGGTCGGCGACAGGCTCGACACCGACATCGAGGGCGCCCGGAACGCCGGGCTGGACTCGCTGCTGGTGCTGACCGGGGTGACCGGGCTGCCGGAGCTCGTCGCCGCGCCACCGCGGCTGCGGCCGGCGTACCTCTCCAGCGACCTCGCGGGGCTCGGGCGTGCGCACGAGGCGCCGGAGCGCAACGGCGAGCACTGGGTGCTCGGGGGCTGGCAGGCGCGCGTGGTCGAAGGCGCGCTCGAGGTCCGGGCGGGCTCGGCCGACCCCGAGCCGGACGACCCCGAGCCGGATGACGCCTGGCGGGTCGCGGCGGCGGCGGCGTGGGCGCACCTGGACGCGTCCGGGACGGTGGCCGACATCACCGCGGCAGGGGTCCCCGCTGCGCGGGGTGCGGCGCGGTAGCCTCGCGCCATGAGCGAGGTACCCGTTCCGGCGCCCATGCCGACCGGCATCGATGCCGTCGACCGTGTGCTCGACCTGGTCGCGGGGCTGGACAGCCGGCCCCTCGAGGAGCACGCAGCGGTCTTCGAGGAGGCCCACGCCGGCCTCCGGCACACGCTCGACAACCCCCCGACGTCGCCGTAGTGCCACCCCGCCGACTGCGCCTGGACGCCGAGCTGGTGCGGCGGGGCCTCGCGCCGTCCCGGGAGCGCGCCGCCCAGCTGATCGCCGACGGCCGGGTGAAGGTCTCGGGCGCAGTGGCCTCGAAGGCCGCCACCGGGGTCACCACGGACGTCGCGATCGTCGTGCTCGAGGGTGAGCACGGCCCTGACTACGTGTCGCGGGGCGCCCACAAGCTGGCCGGGGCGCTGACCGCGTTCGGGCCGCTCGGGCTGAGTGTCGAAGGCCGGCGCTGCCTGGACGCCGGGGCGTCGACCGGAGGCTTCACGGACGTGCTCCTGCGCGCGGGCGCCGCCGAGGTGGTCGCGGTCGACGTGGGGTACGGACAGCTGCACTGGTCGCTCCAGCAGGACGAGCGCGTGCACGTGCACGACCGGACCAACGTCCGCACGCTCGAGGCCGCGACCATCGGTGGCCCGGTCGAGGTGGTGGTCGGCGACCTGTCGTTCATCTCGTTGACGCTCGTGCTCGATGCGCTCCTCGGCGTGACCCGTGAGGACGGCGACCTGGCGCTCATGGTCAAGCCGCAGTTCGAGGTCGGCAAGGACCGGCTGGGCAAGGGTGGTGTGGTCCGCGACCCGGAGCTCTGGGTGGAGACGGTCCTCGGCGTCGCCCACGCGGCGGGGGCGCGCGGCTGGGGTGCCCGGGCCGTGACGGTCAGTCCGCTGCCGGGTCCTTCGGGCAACGTGGAGTTCTTCCTGTGGCTGCGCCACGGCACGCAGGCTGTGGACGACGAGTCCATCGCGGCGATCGTCCGGCGCGGGACGTCGGGGCCGGATGAGAGGGTGGCCCCATGACGATCCCCGCGACCACGGACACGCCGCGTCGGGTCCTCGTGCTCGCCCACACGAGGCGGCCCGAGGCGCGCGACGTCGCCCGCTCGTTCGTCAAGGAGCTCACCGGCCACGGGATCGTCGTCCGCCTGCTCCAGGAGGAGGCGGAGGACCTCGAGCTCGACCCGGAGGGCTACGACCCGGCGGTCGAGCTGACCGACTCCGAGACCGACGCCAGCCGCGGTTGCGAGCTGACCGTCGTGATCGGCGGCGACGGCAGCATCCTGCGCGCCGCCGAGGTCACGCACTCCCGCCTGACGCCGGTGCTCGGCGTCAACCTGGGCCACGTCGGTTTCCTCGCCGAGGCCGAGCACGAGGACGTCGCGGCGACGATCGACGCGATCGTGCACCAGCGGTACACGACGGAGGACCGGCTCACGCTGGACGTGCGCGCGTTCGTGGGTGGCGAGCTGGTCTACGCCACGTTCGCGGTCAACGAGGCCAGTGTCGAGAAGGCCTCGCGCGAGCGGATGCTGGAGGTGGTCGTCGAGATCGACAACCGCCCGCTGTCGCGGTGGGGCTGCGACGGGGTGGTCTGCGCGACCCCGACCGGCTCGACGGCGTACAACTTCAGTGCCGGCGGCCCCGTCGTGTGGCCGCAGGTCGAGGCGCTGTGCATCGTGCCGCTGAGCGCGCACGCCCTGTTCTCGCGCCCGATGGTGGTCGCTCCGTCGTCGGTGATCGCGATCGAGGTGCTCGAGGGCAACGAGAGCTCGGGCGTGCTGTGGTGCGACGGCCGGCGCAGCGTCGACCTGCCGCCCGGCGCCCGGATCGAGGTCAGTCGCGGGTTGCGCCCGGTGCGCCTGGTCCGGCTGCACGAGGCGCCGTTCACGGATCGGCTGGTGGCCAAGTTCGGGCTCTCCGTCGAGGGCTGGCGGGGCGCGGCCGAGCTGCGCCGACAGGCGCGTGCCCAGGAGGAGACGTCGTGATCGAGGAGCTGCGCATCACATCGCTGGGGGTCATCGACTCCTCGGTGCTCGAGCTGGGCCCGGGCCTCACCGTGATCACGGGCGAGACCGGTGCCGGCAAGACGATGGTCGTCACCGCGCTGGGCCTCCTGCTCGGCGGGCGGGCCGACAGCGGTGCCGTGCGCGCAGGGGCCCGGCAGGCGCGGGTCGAGGGCCTGATCGCCGCCGCGGCCCTGCCCGGGCTTGCGGCGGCCGTCGAGGAGGCCGGGGGAGAGGTCGAGGACGAGGGGATCGTCCTGGCGCGCAACGTCAGTGCGGAGGGCCGCTCGCGCGCGTTCGCCGGCGGCGCGGCGGTGCCGGTGTCGACGCTGGCCGCGATCGCGGAGCCGCTCGTCGCCGTCCACGGCCAGTCCGACCAGCACCGGCTGCTCAAGCCGCAGACCCAGCGTCACGCCCTCGACCGGTTCGGGGCGCTGGACGAGCTGCACACGGCGTACCTCACCGTCCACGACGACCTGGTGACCACCGAGCAGGAGCTCACCGAGGTCACCGCATCGGCCCGCGAGCGGGCCCGCGAGGCGGACGTGCTCCGTTTCGGCGTCGACGAGGTCGCCTCGGTCGCTCCCCAGCCCGGTGAGGACGCCGAGCTGGCGGCCGAGGAGGCCCGCCTCGGGCACGCCGACACCCTCCGAGGTGCTGCCGAGCAGGCTCGTGAGGCGTTGTCGAGCGAGCACGGCTCGCCGGACGCGCTCGGTGCGGTCGCCGCGGCCCGTGGCCTGCTGGAGGGTGTCCGCGACCACGACGCCGAGGCCGGCGCCCTCGCCGACCGGGTGGCCGAGGTGAGCTACCTGCTGTCCGACGTGGCAGCCGACGTGGCGTCGTACGCCTCGGGCGTGGACACGGACCCGGCGCGACTGGCTGCGGTCTCCGAGCGCCGCGCGGCGCTGATCGGCCTCACCCGCAAGTACGGCGAGACCGTGGACGAGGTCCTGGCCTGGGCGGAGACGGCGTCGAAGCGGCTGCTCGACCTCGACTCGACCGACGAGCGGATCCAGGAGCTCACCGCGCGATCGGCCCGGCTGCGCGAGGAGCTCGCCAGCGCCGGGGCAGCGCTGAGCCAGGCCCGGGTCACCGCGGCAGGCCGGCTGTCGACCGAGGTCAGCGACGAGCTGACCCTGCTGGCGATGCCGCACGCGCAGGTCACCATCCGGGTCGCGCCGCGCACCGTCGACACGCCCGCCGATCCCGAGCACCCGCCGGCCGACGTCGTCCGGGTGGGGGATCGCTGGGTGCGCTTCGGCCGCAGTGGACTCGACGAGGTCGAGTTCCTGCTCGCGGCCAACTCCGGCTCCGAGCCGCGTCCGCTGCACAAGGGCGCCTCCGGCGGTGAGCTGTCGCGGGTGATGCTGGCCGTCGAGGTCTGCCTCGCCGGCACCAGCCCGGTCCCGACGTTCGTGTTCGACGAGGTCGACTCCGGAGTCGGTGGCGCCGCGGCGGTCGAGATCGGACGGCGGCTCGCGACCCTGGCCGACGACGCCCAGGTGCTCGTCGTCACCCACCTCCCACAGGTCGCCGCCTTCGCCGACCGCCACGTGCTGGTGGAGAAGTCCAGCGACGGCACCATCACCAGCTCGGGGCTGGTCACCCTCGACGACCCGGGCCGCGAGCGGGAGCTCTCCCGCATGCTGGCCGGGCTCGCGGAGTCCGACACAGCGCTCGCCCACGCACGAGAGCTGCTCGAACTGGCGCGGCAGCGTGCGGGCTCAGGCTCCAGGCAGTAGGATGGAATCCCGTGAGCATGGCGTCCGGTAGCGGTTCGAATCGACAGGCAAAGCACCTCTTCGTGACCGGAGGCGTCGCCTCCTCGCTGGGCAAGGGCCTCACCGCCTCCAGCCTCGGTCGCCTCCTCCGCTCGCGCGGTCTGCGGGTGACCATGCAGAAGCTGGATCCGTACCTCAATGTGGACCCCGGGACGATGAACCCGTTCCAGCACGGCGAGGTGTTCGTGACCAACGACGGCGCCGAGACCGACCTCGACATCGGCCACTACGAGCGCTTCCTCGACACCGACCTCAACCAGATCGCCAACGTGACGACGGGGCAGGTCTACTCCTCGGTCATCGCGAAGGAGCGCAAGGGTGAGTACCTCGGCGACACCGTCCAGGTGATCCCGCACATCACCAACGAGATCAAGGACCGGATCCTGGCCATGGGCCGCGGCTCCGAGCCGGTCGACGTGGTGATCACCGAGATCGGTGGCACGGTCGGCGACATCGAGTCGCTGCCCTTCCTCGAGGCCGCGCGCCAGGTCCGCCACGACATCGGCCGCGACAACGTCTTCTTCCTGCACGTCTCGCTGGTGCCGTTCATCGGCCCGTCGGGTGAGCTGAAGACCAAGCCGACGCAGCACTCGGTCGCAGCCCTGCGCCAGGTCGGCATCCAGCCCGATGCGGTCGTGTGCCGCGCCGACCGCGAGCTGCCGGAGAGCATCAAGAAGAAGATCTCGCTGATGTGCGACGTCGACCACGACGCGGTGGTCACCGCCGCCGACGCGCCGTCGATCTACGACATCCCGAAGGTGCTGCACCGTCAGGGCCTCGACGCCTACGTCGTACGACGCCTCAACCTGCCCTTCCGCGACGTCGACTGGACGCTCTGGGACGACCTGCTCCGCCGGGTGCACCACCCGAAGGAGGAGGTCACCGTTGCACTGGTCGGCAAGTACATCGACCTGCACGACGCCTACCTGTCGGTGACCGAGGCGCTGCGTGCCGGGGGCTTCGCCCACGAGGCCAAGGTGCACATCCGCTGGGTCGCCTCCGACGAGTGCGAGACCCCGGCGGGCGCCACCCGGCACCTGTCCGACGTCGACGCGATCTGCGTGCCCGGCGGCTTCGGCATCCGCGGCCTCGAGGGCAAGCTCGGTGCGCTGACCTACGCCCGTGCCCACGGCATCCCGACACTCGGCCTGTGCCTGGGCCTGCAGTCGATGGTGATCGAGTACGCGCGGACCGAGCTGGGTCTGACCAAGGCCGGCTCCACCGAGTTCGACCCGGACACCCCGGAGCCGGTCATCGCCACGATGGAGGAGCAGAAGTCCATCGTCGAGGGCGCCGGCGACCTGGGCGGCACCATGCGGCTCGGGCTCTACCCTGCCGCGCTCACGCCCGGTTCGATCGCGGCGGAGGTCTACGGCGCCGAGTCGATCGAGGAGCGGCACCGCCACCGCTACGAGGTCAACAACGCCTACCGGGCGCAGCTCGAGGAGGCAGGCCTGGTCTTCTCCGGCATCAACCCGGACCTCGACCTCGTCGAGTTCGTCGAGCTCCCGCGCGACGTGCACCCCTACTACATCGGCACGCAGGCGCACCCCGAGCTGCGCTCGCGCCCGACCCGTCCGCACCCGCTGTTCGCGGGCCTGGTCGGCGCGGCGATCTCGCGCCAGCGCGAGACCCGGCTCGAGATCGACGAGTCCGGGCTGCACCCCGAGCCCGTCGACGACGACGAGTGACCGCGTGAGCGAGATCCGGGACGTCCCTGAGTCCTGGCCGGTCGAGAGCTCGGCCGACCTGCACCGTGACGGGTGGGTGCTCGCGCTCCGCTCCGACCGGGTACGACGCCCGGGGGACCACGGCGAAGCGGCGTTCCGTCGTCTGGTGGTCGAGCACCCCGGCGCTGCCGTCGTCCTCGCCGTGGACGAGCAGGACCGCGTGCTGTGCATCCGGCAGTACCGCCACCCGGCCCAGGCCCGGCTGGTGGAGCTGCCGGCCGGTGTGATCGACCACCCGGGGGAGGACCCGGAGCAGGTCGCCCGCCGCGAGCTGCGCGAGGAGGCGGCGCTGCAGGCCGAGCGGTGGACCCACCTGCTGTCGACCTGGAGCTCGCCGGGCTACTCCGCGGAGAGGATCCACTACTACCTCGCCGAAGGGCTCGCGCCCGCCGACCGCGGCGACTTCGTGCTGGAGCACGAGGAGGCCGACCTCGAGGAGGTCTGGGTGCCGTTCGGGGAGCTCGTCGACGCCGTACTGGCGGGCGACGTCGCCGACGGACCGGTGGTGCAGGCAGTGCTGGCTCTCCAGGTCCGTCGCGGCCGGGCGCGCGCATGACCGAGCTGGACGCGATCGACGCCGCCATCGTCCGCGAGCTGCAGGACGACGCCCGGCTGGCGAACAACGTGCTCGCCGCACGGGTGGGGATCGCGCCGTCGACCTGCCACGGCCGGGTGCGCTCGCTCTTCGAGCGCGGCGTCATCCGGGGTGCCCACGCCGAGATCGACCAGGCGTCGATCGGGCGTCCGCTCCAGGCGATGATCTCGGTCCGGTTGCGGCCGCACGCGCGGGGAGAGCTGGCTGCCTTCGCCCAGGCGATGGCACGGCTTCCCGAGGTGCTCAACGTGTACTTCCTGGCCGGTGCCGACGACTTCCTGGTGCACGTCGCCACCGCGGGCTCGGAGGAGCTGCGCGAGTTCGTGGTCAACCACCTCAGCGGCACCAAGGACGTCGCGATGACGGAGACCAGCCTGATCTTCGAGCACTTGCGTGGGCGGCCGGCGACCGAACCACGTTCGGCGCGACCTGCGCCGCATGCCTGATCGCCGACGATCCGATCCGGATTCGCGCGGCGCCAGCGAATAATCGCTGCGCCCACTAGCGGCTTCGTCGACTGATCTTCACAATTTCTCCTGACCGGGGAATCCGCATCGGAACGCCCCTGACCAGGAGGGTTGCAGCCCATGCGCGTCGGCGTGCCGAAGGAAGTCAAGAACCACGAGTACCGGGTCGCGATCACCCCGATCGGCGTGCACGAGCTGGTGGCGCACGGCCACGAGGTCGCCGTGCAGGCCGGCGCCGGTGTCGGCTCGTCGATCGAGGACGCCGACTACGCCGCCGCGGGCGCCACGATCGTGGCCACCGCCGAAGAGGCGTGGGGCACCGACGGCGACGTCGACCTGGTGCTCAAGGTCAAGGAGCCGGTCGCGGAGGAGTACCACCGGATCCGGGAGGGCCAGACCCTCTTCACCTACCTGCACCTGGCTGCCGACAAGCCGCTGACCGAGGAGCTGCTGGCGCGCAAGGTCACCGGCATCGCCTACGAGACCGTGCAGCTGCCGTCGGGTGCCCTGCCGCTGCTCTACCCGATGTCCGAGGTCGCCGGCTGTCTCGCGCCCCAGGTCGGCGCGCACGCGCTGATGAAGGCCCAGGGTGGCCGGGGTGTGCTCATGGGCGGCGTCGGCGGTGTCGCCAACGCCAAGGTCGTCATCATCGGTGCGGGCGTCTCCGGCCAGAACGCCGCCAACATCGCCCTCGGCATGGGTGCCGACGTCACCCTGCTCGACACCGACCTCGACAAGCTGCGGATGTCCTTCTGGCGCTACAACAACCGGGTCCACGGCCTCGCGTCGTCGAAGCTGACCCTCGAGCAGCAGGTCATGGAGGCCGACCTGGTCATCGGCGCCGTGCTGATCCCGGGCGCCGCCGCCCCGAAGCTGGTCTCCAACGAGCTGGTCTCGCGGATGAAGCCGGGCTCGGTGCTCGTCGACATCGCCGTCGACCAGGGGGGCTGCTTCGAGGACACCCGTCCCACGACGCACGCCGACCCGACGTACCAGGTCCACAGCTCGACGTTCTACTGCGTGGCCAACATGCCCGGCGCGGTGCCGAACACCTCGACCTACGCGCTGACCAACGCCACGCTGCCGTACGTCGTCGCGCTGGCCGACAAGGGCTGGCAGGAGGCCTGCCGGGCCGATGCCAGCCTGGCGCTCGGCCTCAACACCCACGCCGGCCGGCTGACCAACGCCCCCGTGGGCGAGGCCGTCGGCATCGACGCGGTCACGCTGGCGGAGGCGCTCGCCTGATCCGTCGTGGTCGAGGATTGGCGGACATGCCCTAGCCTGACCGCGTGAGTGGCGCAGGCGCGGTGGACCGGGCGGTCCGGACCTACCTGGACCACCTGACGGTCGAGAAGGGGCTGGCCGCCAACACGCTGACGTCCTACCGGCGCGACCTCCGCCGCTATCGCGCATTCCTGGCGGCCGAGGGCATCGAGACGCTCGACGCCGTGACCGAGTCGACCGTCAGCGAGTTCCAGATGCGGTTGAGCGAGGGCGACGCGGAGCATCCACCGCTGGCCGCCTCGTCGCGGGCGCGGACCATCGTCGCCGTCCGCGGGTTCCACCGGTTCGCGGTCGCCGACGGGCTGGCGCAGCTCGACCCGGCGGCGGCGGTGAAGCCGCCGACGCCGGCGAAGCGGTTGCCGAAGGCGCTGCCGCTCTCCGACGTGGAGGCGATCCTCGAGGCCGCGGGAGCGCCCGGCACGCCGCTCGCGCTGCGCGACCGCGCACTGCTGGAGGTCCTCTACGGCACCGGCGCCCGCATCTCGGAGGCGGTCGGACTGGACGTCGACGACGTCTCCGCGCTCGACCTGCGCGATGACGACCACAACACGGTGCTGCTGCGCGGCAAGGGCGGCAAGGAGCGGCTGGTGCCGGTCGGCTCCTTCGCGCGGGCCGCGTTGTCGGCCTACCTCGTCCGGGGGCGGCCCGCACTGGTGGCGAAGGCCACTCCGGCGCTCTTCCTGAACTCGCGCGGCGGGCGGCTGTCGCGGCAGTCGGCCTGGGCGGTTCTGGTCAAGGCCGCCGAGCGTGCCGGCGTCACCCGCGACGTCTCGCCCCACACCCTGCGGCACTCCTTCGCGACGCACCTGCTCGACGGCGGCGCCGACGTGCGGGTCGTGCAGGAGCTGCTCGGCCACGCGTCGGTGACGACGACGCAGGTCTACACGCTGGTGACCGTCGACAACCTGCGCGAGGTCTTCGCGACCGCACACCCGAGGGCCCGTGATGCCTGAGTCGTCCCAGGACGCGGCGTACGACCGCATCACCCAGTACGCCGACGAGCGCGGCCTCGAGCTGTACCCGCACCAGGAGGAGGCGATCCTCTCCCTGCTGGCCGGCGACAACGTCGTCCTCGCCACCCCGACGGGCTCCGGGAAGTCGCTCGTGGCGATGGCGGCCGCGATGGCGGCACTGGCCGACGACCGGGTCACCTTCTACACCGCGCCGATCAAGGCGCTGGTCAGCGAGAAGTTCTTCGACCTGGTCGAGGTCTTCGGTGCCGGCGACGTCGGGATGCTGACCGGTGACGTGGCGGTGAACGCGGACGCCCCGATCATCTGCTGCACCGCCGAGGTGCTCGCCAACATCGCGCTGCGCGAGGGCGCGGGCGCCGACGTCGGCATGGTCGTGATGGACGAGTTCCACTTCTACGGCGAGCCCGGCCGCGGCTGGGCCTGGCAGGTGCCGCTCATCGAGCTGCCGCGGGCGCAGTTCCTGCTGATGTCGGCCACCCTCGGTGACACCACGGAGCTCGCGGCCGACCTGACCCGACGCAACGGCCGGGACACGACGACCGTCGACCAGGCCGAGCGGCCGGTGCCGCTGGACTTCTCGTGGTCGCTGGAGCCGATGGGCGACAAGCTCGCCGAGCTGGTCACCACGGGCCAGGGGCCGGTCTACGTCGTGCACTTCACGCAGGCGGCCGCCGTCGAGCACGCCGTGTCGCTGCTCAGCGGCCCCGGTCGGCTCGACGTCGTGCTGCCGGCGGAGCGGAAGGCGCAGATCGCCCAGCGGCTCGCCCCGGTGCGCTTCGCCGCGGGGTTCGGTTCGACGCTGAGCAAGCTGCTGCGGCAGGGGATCGGCGTCCACCACGCCGGGATGCTGCCGCGCTACCGCCGCCTCGTCGAGCAGCTGGCCCAGGCCGGTCTGCTCACCGTCATCTGCGGCACCGACACCCTCGGCGTCGGCATCAACGTGCCGATCCGGACGGTACTGTTCACCGGCCTCGCCAAGTACGACGGATCGCGGCAGCGCGTGCTCCGTACGCGGGAGTTCCTGCAGATCGCCGGCCGCGCGGGTCGTGCGGGCTACGACACGGCGGGCTACGTCGTCGTACAGGCGCCGGAGCACGTGATCGACAACGAGAAGGCGAAGGCGAAGGCCGCCGCGAAGAACGCCGCGATGAGTGCCGAGAAGCAGGTGAAGCGGGCGTCGAAGGCGCAGCTGCGGAAGCCGCCGGCCGGCACGGTCGTGTGGACCGAGCAGACCTTCGACAAGCTCGTCGAGGGCCGCCCGGAGCCGCTCAAGTCGCAGATGAAGGTCGACAACGCGATGCTGGTCAACGTGCTCTCCCGCGAGGAGGACGCGTTCCCGGTGATGCGCCGGCTGCTGATGGACAACCACGAGGACCGGCGCACCCAGCTGCGACTCGCCAAGCGCGCCGTGCGGCTGGCGCGCAGCCTGGTCACCTCCGAGGTGCTGACCCGGCTCGACGAGGTCGACGGGTTCGGCCGCCGCTACGTGCTGACCGAGGCGCTGCCCGAGGACTTCGCGCTCAACCAGCCGCTCTCGCACTTCGCGCTGGCCGTCCTCGACGTGCTCGACCCCGACGGTCCCGACTTCATGCTCGACGTGGTCTCCGTCGTCGAGGCCACCCTCGAGGCGCCGCGTCCGCTGCTGCTCGCGCAGCGCCACGCCGCGCGTGGCGAGGCGATCGCGGCGCTCAAGGCCGACGGCGTCGAGTACGACGAGCGGATGGCCCTCATCGAGGACGTCACCTGGCCCGAGCCGCTCGGCGACCTGCTCGAGCCGTTGTTCGAGACCTACCGGGAGCGGCATCCGTGGCTGGCGCCCGACGCGCTGGCGCCCAAGTCGGTCGTGCGCGAGATGTGGGAGCAGGGGATGGGCTTCACCGACCTGGTCTCCCGCTACCAGGTTGCCCGCTCGGAGGGCCTGGTACTGCGCTACCTGACCGATGCCTACCGCGCCCTGCGGCAGACCGTCCCGGCGTCGTACCGGACCGAGGAGCTGGAGCTGCTGGTCGAGTGGCTGGGGGAGACCGTCCGGCAGGTCGACTCCTCGCTGCTCGACGAGTGGGAGGCGCTGGCCGACCCGGCACACGCGAGCTCGCAGGTCAGCCACCACGAGCCGCCGCCTCCGCCGCGCCCGCTCAGCCAGCAGGGCCGGGTGTTCGACGTGATGGTCCGCAACGCGCTGTGGCGCCGGGTCGAGCTGGTCGCTCGCGACGACGTCCCTGCACTGGCGGCGCTGGAGCCCGACGGCTCGGAGATGGGCTCGGAGCGTTGGGACGAGGCGATCGAGGAGTACTACGAGGAGCACCAGCGGCTCCTCACCGACGCCGATGCGCGCGGGCCCGCCCTCCTCGCCGTCGACAAGGCCCACGCTCCCGGGCAGTGGCGGGCGGTCCAGACGCTCCACGACCCCGAGGGCCACCACGACTGGGTCATCGAGGTCGTCGTGGACCTCACGGCCTCCGACGAGGCCGGCGAGGCGGTCGTGCGGACCGAGGCGATGCGGCGCCTGGGCGGCTAGCGCCGCGGTCCTGGCCGTGGGCGTGGTCCTCCCGGAGCCGGTCGGCGAGCCCCACCCCCGCAGCGCCGGCGCGGAGGGCTGATCCGGCCGGGCGTCGTACCGGGGCCGGATGGAACGGCGCGCCTCCCGAATGTCTCTGTGTCGACATTGTTGGATGGAGAGGTCCCGGGCTCTGGGGAAGGAGCCCGCAACCACTCCACGACAAAAGGTGAGGGCGATGGTCGGTACCTACGGAGGATCCAGTGCACCCGACATGCCGCCGCGGATGCCGATCCCGGCACCCGCGCGTGAGGCGGGCGCGGGGATCCCGCTCGGCACGCAGGATGCGATGACGCTGCAGTTCCCGACCCCGGAGGCGCCGATGGTCCGCGTCCCGATCGAGCCCACGGGCGACATCGGACCGACCGGGCGGCCGATGCCGTTCCTGCCCGACCCGAGGCCGGTCACGGCGCACGGCCAGGCGCGGGTCATCGCGATGTGCAACCAGAAGGGTGGTGTCGGCAAGACCACGACCACCATCAACCTGGGTGCGGCCCTGGCGGAGTACGGCCGCAAGGTGCTGCTGGTCGACTTCGACCCGCAGGGCTCGCTGTCGGTCGGCCTGGGCCTCAACCCGCACGACATGGAGATGACGGTCTACAACCTGCTGATGGACCCGGAGACGACGCTCGACGAGGTCGTCGTGCCCTCCGGCGTGCCCGGCATGGACCTGCTGCCGTCCAACATCGACCTGTCCGCCGCCGAGGTGCAGCTGGTGCACGAGGTGGCGCGCGAGCAGACGCTCCAGCGCGTCCTCGCGCCCGCGATGGCCGACTACGACGTCATCCTCATCGACTGCCAGCCCTCGCTCGGCCTGCTGACCGTCAACGCGCTCACGGCCTCGCACGGCGTGATCGTGCCCCTCGAGTGCGAGTACTTCGCGCTGCGGGGCGTCGCACTGCTCAAGGCGACCATCGACAAGGTCAAGCAGCGGCTCAACCCGGGCCTGGAGGTCGACGGCGTCCTCGGCACCATGTACGACGGCCGCACGCTCCACGGCCGCGAGGTGCTCGAGCGCCTCGTGCAGGCCTGGGGCGACAAGGTCTTCCACACGGTCATCCGCCGCACGGTGAAGTTCTCCGACTCGACCGTGGCGGGCGAGCCGATCACGTCGTACGCCTCGGGCTCGAGCGGCGCCGAGGCCTATCGCCAGCTGGCCAAGGAGGTGGCGGTTCGGTGTCTCGACGTGTGAGCCTGCCGGCCGCCGACGACCTCTTCCGCGCCACCTCCGAGCCGGCCGTCCGGGCGGTCCCCGACCCGCCCGCCGACGAGCAGGCGCAGAAGGGACCGAGCGGCCGGATCCGGCACGACGAGAAGATCACGGTCTACATCACCTCCCAGGAGCTGATCGACCTCGAGCGCGCCCGGCTGACCCTGCGCGGCGAGCACGGCCTCGCCGTCGACCGCGGCCGGCTGGTGCGCGAGGCGCTGCACCTGGTGCTGGCCGAGCTGGAGACGGCCGGAGAGGACTCGCCGCTCGTCAGGCGCCTGCGTGAGTGAGGACGCCGGGGTGGACCCGGAGCCGAGGGGTGGCTTCGCGGTGCACCTCTCGAACTTCGAGGGTCCGTTCGACCTCCTGCTCAGCCTGATCTCGAAGCACAAGCTCGACGTCACCGAGATCGCGCTGTCGAAGGTCACCGACGAGTTCATCGCGCACGTCAAGAACCTGCCCCAGACGGGGATGGCGTCCGACGACCTCGAGGAGACGACCAGCTTCCTGCTGGTCGCGGCGACCCTGCTCGACCTCAAGGCCGCCCGGCTGCTGCCCCAGGGCGACGTGGAGGACGAGGAGGACCTCGCGCTCCTCGAGGCGCGCGACCTGCTGTTCGCGCGGCTGCTCCAGTACAAGGCCTACAAGCAGGTGGCGGCGGTGTTCGACGCTCGTCTCCAGGCCGAGTCGCGGCGCTTCCCGCGCGCGGTCGGCCTGGAGGAGCGCTTCGCCGGTCTGCTGCCGGAGGTGCTGATCGGCATCGGCCTCGACCAGTTCGCGGCGCTCGCGGCGAAGGCGATGGAGCCGAAGCCGGAGCTCGAGCTCACCCTGCACCACATCCATGCCCCGACGGTCAGCGTCCGCGAGCAGGCGGCCGTGGTGGTGGACCGGCTGCGCCGCAGTGGGACGATGACCTTCCGGGCCCTGTGCGGTGACTCGCCCGACACGCTGACCACGGTGGCGCGCTTCCTCTCCCTGCTGGAGCTGTTCCGGGAGGGGGCGGTGGCCTTCGACCAGGTCACGCCGCTGGGCGAGCTGACCGTGCGCTGGACCGGCGACGAGGCGGTCGACGTGGACGACCTGATCACCGACGAGTTCGACGGGGCAGCCCCGCCGGCCGAGGAGAAGAACGATGACTGAGCCGACCGAGGAGGCGCTGGCCGTCCCGCTCGCCGCCCTGCGCCCGTCGCTGGAGGCGGTGCTGATGGTCGCCGACCAGCCGCTGGACCAGATGGCCCTCGCCACCGCCGTCGGCTACCCCGCCCACGAGGTGGCCGAGGCACTGGCCACCCTCGCCGCCGAGTACGACGAGCAGGGCCGTGGCTTCGAGCTGCGCAACGTCGCCGGCGGCTGGCGCTTCTACACCCGCGACGAGTACGCCGCCGTCGTCGAGGGCTTCGTGCTCGAGGGCCAGCAGGCGCGGCTCACCCAGGCAGCGCTGGAGACGCTGGCCGTGGTGGCCTACCAGCAGCCGGTCTCGCGGGCCCGGGTCTCCGCGGTGCGCGGGGTCAATGTCGACGGCGTGATGCGGACGCTGCTCAACCGCGGCCTGGTCGAGGAGGCCGGTCAGGACGGCGAGCACGGCGCGACGCTCTACCGGACGTCGTCGTACTTCCTCGAGCGGATCGGGATCGTCTCCCTCGACGAGCTGCCCGACCTGGCCCCGCACCTGCCCGACCTCGCCGAGATGGAGGAGGAGCTGGCATCGTCGGCGTCCCCCGATCCCGAGCCGACCGAGGAGCCCACCGATGGTGCGTGAGATCGCGGTCGACGAGGACGGCCAGATCCGGCTGCAGAAGCTGCTCGCGCAGTCCGGCGTCGCCTCGCGGCGCCGCTGCGAGGAGCTGATGCTCGACGGCGAGGTCGAGGTCGACGGCGAGGTCGTGACCCGCCTCGGCACCAAGGTCGACCCGCGCACGGCGGTCATCAAGGTCTCCGGCAAGCGACTGCCCCCGGTGTCCGAGCACGTCTACCTCGTGCTCAACAAGCCCCGCGGCGTCGTCTCCACGATGTCGGACCCCGAGGGGCGGCGTACGCTCAGCGACTTCGTCGAGGACCGTCCGGAGCGGCTCTTCCACGTCGGCCGGCTCGACACCGACACCTCCGGCCTGCTCCTGCTGACCAACGACGGCGACTTCGCGCACCGGATGGCGCACCCGTCCTTCGAGGTCGAGAAGACGTACGTCGCCGAGGTCGCCGGCCGGCTGGCGAAGGGCACCGTCGCCGACCTGCTCGCCGGGGTGACCCTCGAGGACGGCCCGGTCGACGTGCGCCGGGCCCGGATCATCGCCACGGCCAACGAGAAGTCGATCATCGAGCTGGTCATCCACGAGGGCCGCAACCGGATCGTGCGGCGCCTGCTCGACCACGTCGGCCACCCGGTCCGCCAGCTCAGCCGCACCCGGTTCGGGCCGATCGAGCTCGGGACGCTCGGCAGCGGCACGCTGCGTGAGCTGAGCGACGACGAGCTCGGGCAGCTGCTGGAGCTGGTGGGCCTGTAGGCCCGGACCTACGGTGGACGGGTGATCCCGGTCCCGCCGGTCCCCGCCGCGCTGCGGCGCTACGTCGTCGCGCGCGTCCCGTACGACGTCGACTTCGGCGCGCCCGGCGTCCACCGTGGGCTGCCGTCGACCACCGTCACGCTCGTCCTGCCGCTCGACGACCCGCTCCGGGTCTCGTGGGCGGGTCGCCCGGACACCCTGCACGGGGCCTTCTCGTCGCTGTCCGGGCTGCACGCGGGGCCGGCGGCGATCCACCACGACGGCGCCCAGCGCGGCGTCCAGCTCGCGCTGACACTCGAGGGTGCGCGGGTCCTGCTGGGGCGCCCGGCCGCCGACCTGTCGGGGGAGCTGACCGACCTCGACGAGGCCGTCGTACCCCTGGCACTGCGGGAGCTGCCCGAGCGGCTCGATGCCGCCGCGAGCTGGCCGGCGCGAGTGGCGCTCGTCGACCGCACCCTTGCCGGGCTCGCGGCCGGCGGAGGCGACGCCGCGCCCCGGGCGGAGGTAGCGCGCGCCCTCGCCCTGCTCACGGTCGGGGTGCGGGTAGCGGGGGTCGCCCAGGACGTCGGCTACAGCCGGCGGCGGTTGGGCACCCTGGTCCGGGCGGAGTGCGGGCTGGCGCCGAAGGAGTTCCAGCGCATCGCGCGTCTCGAGACCGCGCGCCGGACCCTCGGCACCCGGCCGTTGGCCGAGGTCGCCGCGGTGTGCGGGTACGCCGACCAGGCGCACCTCGCGCGGGAGTGGCGCGCACTCGCGGGCTGCACGCCCACGGCCTGGCTGCGCGAGGAGTTCCCGTTCGTCCAAGACCGCGACGGCGCCGGGGGAGCAGGCTCGGAGCATGAGCACTGAGGAACTGGCCGCCACCGTGCGGCTCTGGCCCGCCCTGCAGTTCCGCGACGTCGACGCGATGACCGCGTGGCTGGGCGCGATCGGCTTCGTCGAGCACGCCACCCACCGTGACCACGACGGCACCGTCGTGCACGCCGAGTGGCTCTGGCCGGGAGGCGGCGGAGTCATGTTCGGCGCCGTCCGTGACGACGGCCCGCTGCAGCCGGCCGGGTCCGGTGCGGTCTACCTGGTGACCGCGGACCCGGACGCCGTCTTCGACGCGGCCCTCGCCGGGGGAGCGGCGGTGGAGCGGGCGATGGTCGACCAGGACTACGGCGGGCGCGGTGGCAGCGTGCGGGACCCGGAGGGCAACCACTGGTCGTTCGGGACCTACCAGCCGGGCGCGGAGCCAGGCGCCTGATCCCCTAACCTTGCGGGGTGCCTGAGACCAGCGAAGCCGGCATCCTCACCGGGCCCGTCGAGATCATCGGCACCGGCCTGATCGGCACGTCCATCGCCCTCGCCTGCCGGCGCGCCGGACTCGAGGTGCTGCTGACCGACACCGCGCCGGACCACCTGCGGACCGCGACCGGCCTGGGCGCCGGCCGGCCCCGTACGGCCGACGACGTCCCGCAGCTGGTGGTGGTCGCCGTACCACCGGACGCGCTGGGCGCCGCCGTCGTGGCCGCGCTCGACGCCGCCGGGCCCGACACCGTGGTGACCGACGTGGGCAGCGTGAAGGCGCCGCCGCTGGACGCCGTCGGCGCCCACCCCGCGCGCGGCCGCTACGTCGGCAGCCACCCGATGGCCGGCACCGAGTACTCCGGCCCGCTGACCGCGAGCGCCTCCCTGTTCGACGGACGCCCCTGGGCCGTCACGCCCGGCCCGGACGCCACGCCCGCGGCCAGCCGGGTCGTCGAGGCACTGGTGCGGCTGTGCGGCGCCGTCACCGTCCGGCTGAGCCCGGTCGAGCACGACCGCGCGGTCGCCCGGACCTCCCACGTGCCGCACCTGATGGCCTCGCTCGTGGCGGGCACCCTCGCCGCGGCGCCACCGGAGCACCTCGCGCTGTCCGGCACCGGCGTGCGCGACGTGACCCGGGTCGCCGGCGGCGACCCGCGGCTCTACAGCCAGATCATCGGGGGCAACGCCGCCGAGGTGGCGGCCCTGCTCACCGAGGTGCGGGCCCGGCTCGACCTGGTCCTCGAGGCGGTCGCCGGCGACGACCGGGTGGGGCTGGAGTCGCTGCTCGGCTACGGCCAGGCCGGGACCCGGGCCATCCCGGGCAAGCACGGAACGGCTCCGCAGGCGATGGAGGCCGTCCGGGTCGCCGTACCCGACCATCCGGGGGAGCTGGCCCGGCTGTTCTCGGACGCCGGCGACAGCGGCGTCAACATCGAGGACGTGCGGATCGATCACGATCCGGGTCGCCCGGTGGGTCTCGTCGAGCTCGACGTGGTCGCCGAGCGCGCCGAGGACCTGCGGGTGGCGCTGGAGTCGAAGGGCTGGGCCACGCACCGGTAGTCTGCGGGCCGTGAATGCACCGCTGAATGTCGTTGTGGCCGTGGACGGAACGTCCGGTTCGGGCAAGTCGAGCACCTGTCGCGCCGTCGCCGACCGGCTCGGCCTGCGCTACCTCGACACGGGCGCGCAGTACCGTGCGATGACCTGGTGGATGCTCGACAACGGCATCGACGTGCACGACCCGGCCGCAGTCGCTGCGCGGGCGCAGGAACCGCAGATCGTGTCCGGCACGGACCCGCTCGGCCCGACGATCACCGTCGACGGCACCGACGTCTCGGTGGAGATCCGCAGCGACGAGGTCAACGCAGCGGTCTCGCCCGTGAGCGCGGTGCCGGAGGTGCGTGCCCGTCTCGTGGACCTCCAGCGCGAGATCGTCGCCCATCCCGGTGGGCGCAGCGGCGGCATCGTCGTCGAGGGCCGTGACATCGCCTCCGTGGTGTGCCCCGACGCCGAGGTCAAGGTCTACCTGACCGCCGACCCGGCGGCTCGCGCCGCCCGTCGCGCCCTCGAGAACGGCGGTGCCGACGTCGCCGCCACCGAGGCCTCGCTGCTCGCGCGCGACAAGATCGACTCGGGTCGTGCCGTGGCCCCGCTGACCCAGGTCGACGGTGCCGTCCACATCGACTCGACCGACCGGACCCTCGACGAGGTCATCGAGCTGGTGGTGGGCCTGGTGATGGAGCGCGTGTGAGCGCTCACCATCAGGCACCTCGTTCCGACGAGGTCATTGCCCCGGCACGCTGGCTGCTGGTCCGTGGCCGGCCGACCTCGCGCTGGCTCATCCGGCGTCGGTACGACGTCCGGGTGCACCACCCCGAGCGGTTCCCCGCGACCGGGCCGGCCGTCGTGGCCGGCAACCACGTGGGCTTCGTCGACGGCCCGCTGATGGCGATCTTCGCCCCCCGGCCGGTGCATGCGCTGACGAAGGAGGAGATGTTCAGCGGGGCGCTCGGCTGGTTCCTGCGCCGCGCCGGGCAGGTGCCGCTGGACCGCTTCCACACCGACCCGCGGGCGGTCCGCACGGCGCTGCGGGTGCTGCGCGACGGCCACGCGGTGGGGGTGTTCCCCGAGGGCACCCGCGGCCCGGGGGACCTGCAGGAGTTCCACACGGGAGCGGCGTACCTGGCGCTGGTGACCGGCGCGCCCGTCGTACCGCTGACCTTCCTGGGGACCCGCGAGCCGGGTGGGAGGAGCAGCTCGCTGCCGCCGAGACGGGCCCGGATCGACATCGTGGTCGGCGAGCCGATGGCCGTCGATGCGGTGTCCTGGCCCCGGACGAGGGATCATGTACGTCTGACGTCGGCCGCCCTGCGCGCGCACATGCGCAGCGGGCTCGCCGACGCGCTCGAGGAGACGGGGCGGAGCCTGCCGGGTCCGCTCCCGCAAGGAGATCGTGATGAGTGAAGCTGCCCCGACCGGGGTGGTCCCGGTGCTGGCCGTCGTCGGCCGGCCCAACGTCGGCAAGTCGACCCTGGTCAACCGCATCCTCGGCCGCCGCGAGGCGGTCGTGGAGGACATCCCCGGGGTGACCCGGGACCGCGTCTCGTACGACGCCGAGTGGGCCGGTCGTGCGTTCACGGTCGTCGACACCGGCGGCTGGGACCCGGACGCCCGCGGCATGGCCGCGATGATCAAGGCCCAGGCCGAGATCGCCGTCGGCCTGGCTGACGCTGTGCTCTTCGTCGTCGACTCGACGGTCGGCATCACCGACGCCGACGAGGCGGTCGTGCGGGTGCTGCGCAAGTCCGGCAAGCCGGTCGTGCTGGCCGCCAACAAGGTCGACGACGAGCGCGCCGAGGCGGAGGCCCACGGCCTGTGGAACCTCGGCCTGGGCGAGCCGTTCACCGTCTCCGCGCTGCACGGGCGCGGCTCGGGCGACCTGCTCGACGCGGTGCTGTCGGTCCTGCCGGAGGCTCCGGAGCACGGCCCGGACGAGCTGGGCGGCCCGCGCCGGATCGCCATCGTCGGGCGTCCCAACGTCGGCAAGTCCTCGCTGCTCAACAAGCTGGCCGGCGAGGAGCGGGTCGTCGTCGACAACGTCGCCGGCACCACCGTCGACCCGGTCGACGAGCTGGTCGAGCTGGGCGGCGAGACCTGGCGCTTCATCGACACCGCGGGCATCCGCAAGCGGGTCAAGGAGGCCTCGGGGCACGAGTACTACGCCTGGCTGCGGACCTCGACGGCCATTGAGCGCGCCGAGGTGTGCGTGCTGGTCCTCGCCGGCAACGAGTCGGTCGCCGAGCAGGACATGCGGATCCTCCAGGAGGTCCGCGAGGCCGGCAAGGCGCTCGTGATCGCCTTCAACAAGTGGGACCTCGTCGACGCCGAGCGCCGCTACTACCTCGACCGCGAGATCGAGCGCGACCTGGTCCAGGTCCAGTGGGCTCCGCGGATCAACATCACCGCGAAGACCGGCTGGCACATCGACCGGATCGTGCCGGCGCTGAACCGGGCCATCGAGGGCTGGGAGACGCGGGTCTCGACCGGTGCCCTGAACTCGTTCCTCGGCCGGATCGTGGCCGAGCACCCGCACCCGGTGCGCGGCGGCAAGCAGCCGCGGATCCTCTTCGGCAGCCAGGTCTCGACCGCTCCGCCGGTGTTCAAGCTGTTCACCACCGGCAAGCTCGACCAGGGCTACGAGCGGTTCATCGAGCGGCGCCTGCGCGAGGAGTTCGGGTTCGTCGGCACGCCGATCGAGATCAAGGTCCAGCCGCGGGAGAAGCGCGGGCGGAAGTAGCCGCGCGGGTCGGTCCGAGTGGTGCGGTTTGGTCCCAGACCGCAACACGGCGGCCGATCGGGCTGCGGTTCGTGCCCGATCGGTGAGGGTCCCGGCCACTTGCATCGTTCGAACAAATGTTCGAACATGGGTGGGTGAGCATCCGCGCCGTCGAGCCTCCTGAGCTGGTCGACCCGCGCGCGGTCGTCGACCAGCTCCGCGGCCGGATCCAGGCGCTCCAGGGTGGTCCCACGCGGCTGGCCGTGCCGACGCTGCCCGTCCTCGACGGCCTGGTGCAGCTGCGCACCGGGGGTGTGTACGGCGTCGACTCGGCCAGCCTCGGCATGGCGCTCGCCGCGGGGGCGTCGCAGGCCGGGGAGTGGATCGGCTTCGCCGGCTGGGACGACTTCGGCGTCGAGGCCGCCCACCAGTGGGGGATCGACCTCTCCCGCACGGTCCTGGTCCCGTCGCCGGGGGAGCACTGGCTCGAGGTCACCGCGGCGCTGGTCGACGTGCTCAAGGTGGTGGTGCTGCGCGCCCCTGGCCAGGTCGACGCCAAGTCGGCCAGCATCCTCGATGCCCGGCTCCGTGCACGCTCCGGCGTGCTGGTCGTGCAGGGCGACTGGCCACGCTGCGAGCTGCGCCTGGCCGCCGAGCGGAGCACCTGGCTGGGCATCGGCGCCGGGCGCGGCCGGCTGCGGGAGCGCCGGGTCGAGCTGGTCGCCCGGGGTGGTGGGCGGGTGCCGGCACGGTCAGAGCTGGTGGTCGGTGGAGAGGTCGCCTAGGGCGTGCGCACCATGGTGGTCTGGTGCCCCGACTGGTCGGTGACGGCGGGGCTGCTGGAGCTCGCCGACGGCAGGGGCGAGGACGATCCCGTGCTGGACGTGGGCGCGCCGGCCGTCGTACTCGCGAACAACCGGGTGGTCGTCTGCAACGCCACCGCCCGCATCGAGGGCGTCCGTCGCGGACAGCGACGTCGTGATGCCCAGGCGCGCTGTCCCGAGGTGGTGCTGCTGAGCGCCAACCCCGACCGCGACGCGCGCTGGTTCGAGCCGGTGCTCACGACGGTCGAGGAGGTCCGGCCCGGGGTCGCCCCGCTGCGACCCGGCCTGCTCGCGCTCCCGGCGCCGGGCCGCTACTTCGCCCGCGGTGGTGCGGGCGGGGTCGGCGGTGAGGAGGCGGCGGCCGCCGTGCTGGCCGAGCACCTGGTCGGCGCCGGGGTGTGGGACTGCCGGTTCGGTGCGGCCGACGACCTGTACGCCGCCGAACGGGCTGCCCGCCAGGCTGCGCCCCAGGGCTGCTTCGTCGTCCCGTCGGGCGGGTCGGCGGAGTTCCTGCGTGGCCTGCCGGTCACCGTGCTCGCCGATGACGGGCCGGAGGGCGCGGAGCTGGCCGACCTGTTGCGGCGGCTCGGCCTGGTGCTGCTCGGCGACTTCGCCGCGCTCTCGGGAGCCTCGGTGAGCAACCGGTTCGGTGCCTACGGCGTCGAGGTGTGGCGGCGGGTGCAGGGCGCGGAGGTCGTCCGGCTGGCCTCGCGCACGCCGCCGCCGGAGCTGGCCTGCGAGATCTCCTTCGAGCCGCCCCTCGACTCGGCGGAAGCGGTCACCTTCAGCGTCCGCACCACGGCGGAGCGGTTCGTCGCCGGACTCTCCGACCGGCAGCTGGTCGCGACCGGGGTGCGGATCGAGGCGGAGTTCGAGGACGGTGTCTCGGCCCGCACCTGGCTGCACCCACGCTGCTTCACCTCCCGCGACCTCGTCGACCGGGTGCACTGGCAGCTCCAGGCCGGGATGGCGAGCTCGGGGCTGCGCAGCCGGAAGTCGACGGGGGAGTCGATCACCTCGCCGGTGACCCTCGTCCGCTTCCTCCCCGACACCGTCGAGCCCGCCGGCGCCCACGTCGACGGCCTCTGGGGAGGCGGCGCCGACGACCAGGTCGTGCGGGGCGTGGCGCGGGTCCAGGCCATGATCGGGTACGACGCCGTGCGGGTCCCTGTCCGCCAGGGCGGCCGGAGCGCGGCCGACCGCCAGGCGTTGGTGCCGTGGGGCGAGCGGGCGGTGGGCCTGCGCCCCGTCGACCGGCCGTGGCCCGGACGGATCCCCGGCCCCGCGCCGAGCCGGGTGTTCGCGGAGGCGCTGGAGGCCGAGGTCGTCGACGAGGGCGGCGTCGCCGTCGCGGTCACCAGCCGCGGCCAGGTGACCGGTCCACCGTGGCGGTTCCGGATCGGCCGGCGCTGGCACCCGGTCGCCTCGTGGGCCGGGCCGTGGCCGGTCGATGATTCTTGGTGGCTGGGAGCGGGCAGCGGTGGCCGGGCGGCCCGCTTCCAGGTGGTCGGCGTCTACGGCCGGGCCTGGCTGCTGTGCTGGCGCAGTCCCGGCTCGTGGGAGGTGGAGGCTGCCTACGACTGACCGACTGCGACTGACCGGCTGCGACGAACGGGTCTACGCTGCAGGGGACGACACCTGGAGGCTCCCCATGGCACGCAACGGCAGCCCGGCGGACTTGATCCCCCGGAACCTCAGGGCGCTGCACGGCGCCCTCGAGCACAGCGTCACCATCCAGGCGACCAAGCTGCAGGAGCTGATGGACGACCTCGTCGTCCGCGGCTCGCTGACCCGCACCGAGGCGGACAACCTCCTCGGCCAGCTGGTGAGCGCCAGCAAGGCCTACTCGCAGGCCCTGCTGCAGGTCCTCGACACGGTCACGGAGACCGCAACGGCGCCCGTGCGGACGGCAGGTCGCCTCGCCGAGACGGCGACGAGGACCGTGGCGCAGTCGGTCAAGCAGACGCGCCTGGTGCCCGGACGCCGCAAGGCGCCGGCGCCCCCAGTCGTGGGGAGGACCGCGGCCGTCACTGCTCTGCCGGCCCTGCCGGACCTGTCCACCCTGACCGTGCCGGAGGCGAAGGCACGTCTTGCCGGGCTGGACGCCTCGGCGCTGCGTACGCTGCGTGAGCAGGAGGTCGCGGGCAAGAGCCGCAAGGGCGTACTCGACGAGATCGCCCGCCAGCTCGGCTAGGGCCCGGGGGAGCCCGCCCCGACGAACCCGTCGTCGGTGAGCACCGGCACCACGTCGTCGGCGTCCACCTCCGCGGCTGCGGCGACGTCGGCACCGAACCCGGCCTCGACGAGCTCCCGCCCGCTCGCGCAGGACCGGAGCTCATCGCTGATCCGTCCGGCCACCGCCTGCCACGCGGCGACGGCGTGGCGGGCCTCGGCACTGGGCGCCGCCGTCGGCCCGCTCTCGGCCAGCACGGCATCGAGCACCGCACCCGCACCCCACAGGTCCTCGACCGCCGGGCGCAGCGTGCCGTCCGGCCACCGCTCGCCCGACGGTACGACGGCGAGGGTCGCGTCCTGCGCCAGCCGGGGGAGCAGCCACCGCGCGACGGCGGCGCGGTTGCGCAGGGACGCCCCGACGACGGTCGCGCCCGTCCCGGAGTCGCGGACGGCCGCACAGATCGTGGAGCCGTTGGGCGAGGGCAGGACCAGGCGGTCGACGTACCGGCTGGCCAGGAGCTGGGCCGGCGACAGGCTCGGCGGTGGGTCGTCGAGCTGCCGGGCCTCGAACCGCCCGACGGCGAGCGTGGCCCGCTGCGCGGCGGCGTAGGTGGCGGCGCGGTCGTCCTTCCAGCGGAACGGCAGCACGCGCATGCCCCGGCGCACCGCGATCGAGAGGGTCGTCGTGAAGGAGAGCACGTCGACGACCACCGCGATGTCGGAGCCTGCCGTGACCGCCGCGGCACCGGTCGGACCCCACTCGAGCCGGACCCGGCTGCCCCGCTGGGTGTGCGCCGGATTCACCCCTGCGGGCGTCACGCGATCCGCCGGCGCAGGATGCCGACCCCGTCGCCCTCCAGCTCGTCGAGCACGACGGGACGCCCGACGATCGCGAGCGCCAGCGCCTCGCCCGGGCCGCGCACCTCCGGCCCGTCGCCGTTCGACCAGTCGAGGTCGGTCGCGGTGAACCGCAGTCCGCGGGTACGACGCTTCGGGAAGGCGAACGGGTCCGGGTGGTCGAGCGCCATTCGCAGTCGATCGGCGGCGATGGTGCGCGGCAGGCCGAGCGGACGCCGGATGTCCTGCTGGTGGACGATCATGTCGGCGAGGATCACCTTGGGCGCTCGACGCGAGAAGTGCTTCGGCGCCTCCACGAGCTTGTCGATGATCGCCGCGGTCGGCATGGCGGCCGCCTTCGCGGCGAGGGTGTCGTTGACGCGGTCGACGCCGAACCGCTCACGCGCGACGATGCCGGCGTAGGTCCGGATCGGGATCGTGTCGTGCAGCAGATGGCCCGCGACCTCGCGCACCCGCCAGCCGGCGCACAGCGACGGCGTGTCCCACTGCTCGTCGGTCAGGCCGCGCAGGAGAGCGACCAGCTCGGCGCGCTCGGCAGCGAGGAGGGCGTGGACGTCGACCATGTCCCGACCCTAGAGGTACTGCCCGGCCGCCGCCGCCGGCTCACGCCAGCCACCCGCTCGGGCCTGGGTGAGCAGGGCTGCGGTGGTGACTGCGTCGCAGGTCTCCAGGACGGTCGCCCGCACCAGCTCCTTGAGGTCCGCGCCGGTCGCCCCGTCCGTCGCGCGCGCGACGGCGGCGAGGTCGAGGTCAGCGTCGCTCCACGCGAGGTAGCGCTCCAGGATCGCCAGGCGTCCCTCGACGCCGGGCGCCTCCATCTTGATGACGGTGTCGAAGCGCGACGAGCGCCGCGCGGCCTTGTCGATCTTGCGGTGGTCGTTGGTCGACGCGATCACGACGACGCCGCTGCGGTCGGCGAGGCCGCCGTCCATGACGTTGAGGAACTCGCGCAGCCGGTGCGGGTTGGTCTCGCCCCGCTCGCCCACGATCAGGTCGAGGTCGTCCATCAGGACCAGGCTCGGCGAGAGGTCCGACGCCAGCTCGAACAGCTCGGTGAGCGAGTGCTCGGTGACCGTGGTGTCCGGAACGAGCACGGTCGCCCTGCCGGCCAGCTCGTGGGCCACGACCGTGCCGAGCTGGGTCTTGCCCGTCCCCGGCGGTCCGACCAGGAGCAGCCCGGTGCTGGTGCCGAGGCCGCGCGCGGCCAGGTCGTCGGCGAGGTCCAGCACCCGGTGCACCCGTCGGTCCACCGTGTGCCACACCGACGGGTCCAGCTTCAGGAGGTCGCGGGAGGCTCCCCGACTGGTCCAGCGCTGGAGCAGCAGCCCGGCGTCGCTGCCCACGACGCGGTAGCCGCCACGTCGGTACGGCGACTCGGCGCGGCAGGTGCGCAGGAAGGTCTCGAACAGCTCCGGCAGGACGGCGTTGTCGGCGGCGCGTCCGATGAGCTGGACGTCCGGTCCGAAGCGGTGTGGCGCGATCCGGGCCACGACGGGGACGGCGCCCAGCGTGCCGGCCGGCAGCAGGACGCTGACGGCGGCGAAACCGCGGACGTCACCGGCGGCGCCCGGGATCGACTGGGTCATGGCGGGTCCCGCAGGCACGGAGCCGACCGGGGCGAGGCTCCAGCGCGCCTGCGCCTCGTGGAGCCAGTGGCCGACGGCATGGGTGACGGCGAGCTCCGGGCACTCCTCCAGCACGACCAGGCCGGTGGGGTCGACGCCGAGCTGCGCGGCGGCGTACTCGAAGGGAGTGCTGTCGGCCGGCTGACGCCGCACGAACTCGCGGTCGATGGCCTCGGCCAGCAGCCGCAGGGCAGGCAGCGGCGCCTCCACGAGGAGGTCGGTCACGTCGATGCCGGTCATGTTCACCACCTTCGGGTCGGGTCGGGGTCGATCGGGCACAGTTGGCCAGTGTGCGCCGGGGTGTCCGGCGGACGCCAATGGTTATCCAGGGGTTCGACATGAAGACCGATCCGAAGAAGGAGCTCGACTCCTACCGTGCCCGCCGCGGCGAGTTCCGCGTGCTCGACGTCCCACCGCTGCGCTACCTGATGGTCGACGGGAAGGGGGACCCGAACACGTCGCCGGAGTACGCCGACGCCCTCGCGGTGCTCTACCCGCTGGCGTACAGGATGAAGTTCGCCAGCAAGCGGGAGCTCGACCGCGACTACGTCGTGCCTCCCCTCGAAGCGCTGTGGTGGGCGGACGACATGTCCGCCTTCACGTCCGCGCGGGACAAGTCGAGGTGGAGCTGGACCGCGATGATCTTGGTGCCGGACCACGTCCCGACCAGCGTGTACGACGCCGCGGTGGCCGAGCTCGGGCGCACGGATCCGCCGGCCGCGCTGGCCCGCGTGCGCCTGGCGTCGCTCGACGAGGGCAGGTGCGTGCAGACCCTCCACGTCGGGTCGTACGACGACGAGGCGCCGGTGCTCGCCCGGATGCACGACGAGTTCATCCGGGCCCAGGGGCTGCGGATGACCGGACGCCACCACGAGGTCTACCTGAGCGACCCCCGTCGGGTGGCGCCGTCGAGGCTGCGCACGATCCTGCGTCAGCCGGTGGAGCCGTCGGGCGTCTGAGTGCTCTCGCGCCGGGTGCCCTCCGGGTCGTCGACCCGCTGGTCGGAGTCCTCGAGGATGGCGGCGGCCTGGGCTTCCGGGTCCTCGCTGCCGGCTTCGACCTCCTCGGGCAGGAGCTCGGCGCGCTCGGTGATCCGCTCGTCGTCACGTCCCATGCCCGGGCGCTACCCGATCGCGGTGCAGGCATGCGACGCTGCCGGCATGGCGAGCTACGAGGTCAATCCCGACGCGGTGCTGCGGGCGCGAGCCCTGATCGGCGCGCGCCAGTACGTCCTCGACAGCGACTGGGGCGAGGTCCAGCCCACCGCAGAGGAAGGCAATGCGTTCCTGGAGCGGCACGACTGGGGTGCCTATGCCGCCTGGCACCTCGGGCTCACCGTCGGAGCCAACGACGAGACCAAGGCGCGCTACGCGTTCGTGTACGGCGACTACCGCCGCGTGCACCGCTCCGGTCTGATCGCCTGCGTGTACCGCGCCGCCGAATGGCGGCACAAGCAGGTGGAGCTGGCCGCCCACGACCTCCTGCAGGAGCTCGACGAGGCCGCCGGCATCGGGTAGCCGCAACTACCAGGTCCGCACCCAGACGCAGTGCTCCGAGTTGCGCAGGGTCTCGACGGCCTGCTCGGACAGCGGTTCGGCGGCGTCCGTGACGACGTAGCCGAGGCTCGCCCGGGTCGACAGGTGCTGGCCGACCACGTTGTCGCCGGCGTCGGAGAAGGCAGCGTTGAGGCCGGCCAGGATGCCGGGCACGTTGTGGTGGAGGAAGCCCAGGCGGTGGCCGGGGGTGAACTCGCCCGGCAGCACGTCCGGCAGGTTCACCGACAGCGCCGTGCTGCCCTCGAGCGCGAAGCGGGCCAGCTTCTCGGCGACGAAGGCGCCGATCTCCTCCTGGGCCTCCTGCGTCGAACCGCCGATGTGGGGGGTGAGGATGACGTTGTCGAGGCCGCGCAGCACCGAGGTGAACGGGTCGCCCTGCGCCTTCGGCTCGGCCGGGAAGACGTCGACCGCGGCGCCGGCGATGTGGCCGGAGAGGAGGTTCTCGCGCAGGGCGTCGTAGTCGACGACCATGCCCCGCGAGGCGTTGATGAACATCGCGCGGCGCTTCATCTGCGCGAACTCGCCGGCACCGAAGAAGCCCGCGTTGCCGGGCCGGCCGTCGACGTGGAGGCTGACGACGTCGGCCTCGGCGAGCAGCTCGGGCAGGGTCCGGACGCGGCGGGCGGTGCCGTGCGCCGGGCGGTCGGCGGTGTCGTAGAAGACGACGTTCATGCCCAGGGCCTCGGCGACGGTCGAGAGCTGGGTGCCGATGTTTCCGTAGCCGACGATGCCGAGGGTGCGGCCGCGGACCTCGTGGCTGCCCTTGGCCGACTTGTCCCAGACGCCGTCGTGCATCCGCTGGGTCTTCTCCGGCAGGCGCCGGGCGAGGCTGATGATCTCGGCGATGACGAGCTCGACCACGCTGCGCGTGTTGGAGTACGGCGCGTTGAACACCCCGACGCCGCGCTCGGCGGCCGCGGCGAGGTCGACCTGGTTGGTGCCGATGCAGAAGCAGCCGACGGCGAGGAGTCCGGGAGCGGCGTCCAGCACCCGCGCGGTCACGTTGGTGTTGGAGCGGATGCCGAGCAGGCTGACCCCGTCCAGGGAGGCGATCAGCTCGTCCTCGGACATCGAGCCGGCGCGCAGGTCCACGTCGTACCCGCGGCCTTCCAGGTACTCGACGGCGGCCGGGTGGATGTTCTCGAGCAGCAGAGCCTTCACGGGACAACGGTAGGGGAGGGCGGACGCACTGCCGAACCGCGGCCCCCGCCGTGATACTGGGCGGATGGCGCGCAACCGCACCCTCGTCTGTGTCTTCGCCCACCCGGACGACGATGCCTACGGCATCGCCGGCAGCGTCGCGCTGCATGCCGAGGACCCCGACTTCCGCTTCGTCCTGGTGCTCGCGACCTTCGGTGAGCAGGCCGACATCCCCGAGGGCTCGCCGCACACGCGGGAGACCCTGCCGACGGTCCGCAAGGCGGAGGACGAGGCGGCCTGGCGGGCGGTCGGCCGGATGCCCGACCGGCTCGAGTGGCTGGGCATGCCCGACGGCGGCGTCGCCGACCTGCCGTTCGAGGACGTGGTCGCGGCGCTCGTCCCGATCCTCGACGAGGAGGACCCGGCCGTGGTGGTGACCTTCGGCCCGGACGGCATCTTCGGGCATCCGGACCACATCACGATCGGCGCCGCGACCGACGAGGCGTTCCGGCGACTCCGCTCGCCGGAGCGCCCGGGCCTCCGGCGGCTGCTGCACGGCGCGGTCCCGCAGTCGGTCTTCGAGCGATGGAACGCCCAGCGCGCCGCGATGGGTCTCCACGTCTTCGACCCGACGCAGATGTACCACATGCGCGGCGTCCCGGATGAGGAGATCGGGGCCACGGTCGACACCCGCGTGGTGGCCGCGCGGGTCGTGGCCGGCCTGCAGGAGCACCGCAGCCAGCACCACGTGATGTCGGACGACCCGACCGACACCGCGCAGTGGGAGCGGCGGCTCGGCCGGGAGTGGTACGTCATCGCCTGGCCCGAGCGGGTGTCGGGCGCCCCGATGCTGGGCGACCTGTTCGAGGGGCTGGACTGAGGCAGAGAACGGGTCGACACCCGCGTGGGGCGCCGACCTAGGGTTGGCGGCGTGTACCTCGAGAACGTCGTCTTCGACGCCACGAACCCTCAGGCCCTCGGGCGGCTCTGGGAGTCCCGGCTCGGCACCGAGACCCTGACCGACGTGGCGGAGGGCTTCGAGACCCGGCTGGAGGTTCCGGGCTGGCCGTACCTCGACCTCTGCTTCCAGCGGGTGCCCGACGAGCCCACCGCCCCGCAGCGGCTGCGCCTCGACGTCACCGGCGAGCCGGAGACCCTCGCCGCGCTCGTGCTCGAGTCGGCGGACCCCGCGCGGGACCGGGAGTTCTGGGCGTGGCTGACCGGCTGGTCGCCGGTCGACGGGGACGGCGCCGTACTGCGGCACCCGTCGCTGCACGGCCCGGTGCTCGAGCTGGTGCCCGAGCGGGCGGCGAAGGGTGCGGAGAAGAACCCGGTCCACCTCGACGTCCGGCTGGAGGCCGAGGACGCGGACGCGGTCGCGGAGGCGATCGCCGACCACGGCGGGCGCGAGCTGCACCTCGGCTACGGCGACCTGCCGTGGCGCCACTACGCCGACCCGTCGGGCAACGAGCTCTGCGTGCTGAGGGCGCACTCCTGAGCGATCCCTCCACCTGTTGTTCGAACAGGCGTTCGACTAGACTGCGGGCATGGGATGGAACAACCCACCCGTCCCGTGGCGGGAGCTCGAGCGACGCCTGTCCGGGCGCGCGCCGTCGATGGAGGCGCCCGTCTCCCGGCGCAAGCGCCCACGCGCCGAGCCGGAGGAGATCGTCCGCCCCATCGGTACGACGCCCTACGCGGAGCTGCACTGCCACAGCCACTTCAGCTTCCTCGACGGGGCGAGCAGCCCCGGCGCCCTGGTCCGTGAGGCCACCCGGCTCGGCCTCGACGCGCTCGCGCTGACCGACCACGACGGGTTCGCCGGAGCGCCGCTGTTCGCCGAGGCCGGCAAGGACTACGGCCTGGCGACCGTCTACGGCGCCGAGCTCTCCCTCGGGCTGACCCGCACTCAGAACGGCGTCCCCGACCCCGAGGGGAGCCACCTGCTGGTCCTGGCGCGCGGGGTGGAGGGCTACCACCGGCTGTCCGGGGCGATCACCGAGGCCGGGCTGCGGGCGCCCGAGAAGGGCAGCCCCGCCCACGACCTCGACGAGCTCGCCGAGCGCGGCCGCGGTCACTGGGTCGTCCTCACCGGCTGCCGCAAGGGCACGGTCCGGCAGGCGCTCGCGACGCACGGCCCGCGCGCGGCGGCGGAGGCGCTCGACCTGCTCGTCGACCGGTTCGGCCGCGAGCACGTCGTCGCGGAGCTGATCGCGAGCGACCAGCCGGGGGCCGACGAGACCAACGAGCTGCTGGCGCGGATCGCCGACGACCGCCGGGTGCCGCTGGTCGCCACCGGCAACGTGCACCACGCCGCCCCCGAGGGGCGCCGGCTGGCGGCGGCCATGGCGGCCGTGCGAGCCCGCCGCAGCATCGCCGAGCTCGAGGGCTGGCTGGACCTGTCCGGTGGCGCCCACCTGCGCAGCGGGGACGAGATGCTGCAGCGGTTCGGGCACCGTCCGGACGCGGTGGGGCGGACCGTCGTACTCGCGGGGGAGCTGGCGTTCGACCTCCGCAAGGCCTCGCCGAGGCTGCCGAAGCAGGGCATCCCCGACGGCATGACGGCAGGCGAGTGGCTGCGGGTCCTGCTGGAGCGGGGATTCGCGGAGCGCTACGCCGGTCGGCCCAACGAGGCGAAGGCACGCGACCGGGTGGAAGCGGAGATGAGGGTGATCCTCGAGAAGGACTTCGCCGGCTACTTCGTCATCGTCCACGACATCGTCGCCTTCGCCCGCGAGCAGGGGATCCTCTGCCAGGGGCGGGGATCCGCGGCCAGCTCGGCGGTCTGCTTCGCGCTCGGGATCACCGCGATCGACTCGGTCTACTTCGACCTGCCCTTCGAGCGGTTCATCTCCCAGCACCGCGAGGAGGAGCCCGACATCGACGTCGACTTCGACTCCGACCGCCGCGAGGAGGTCATCCAGTGGGTCTACGACACCTACGGCCGGCGCAACGCGGCGCAGGTGTGCAACGTGGTCAGCTACCGGCCACGGATGGCGGTGCGCGACGCCGCCAAGGCGCTCGGCTTCTCGCCCGGTCAGCAGGACGCGTGGTCGAAGTCGATCGACGGCTGGGGGAGCTCGGTCGAGGAGGACCAGGGCATCCCCGCCCAGGTGGTCGGGCTCGCCGAGGAGCTGATGGGCGCGCCCCGCCACCTCGGCATCCACTCCGGCGGGATGGTGCTCACCGAGCGGCCGATCGGCGAGGTCTGCCCGATCGAGAAGGCCCGGATGCCGAACCGCACGGTCCTGCAGTGGGACAAGGACGGATGCGAGTCGATGGGGCTGGTGAAGTTCGACCTGCTCGGCCTCGGCATGCTCGGCGCGCTCGACCACATGATGCGGCTGGTCGAGGAGCACACCGGGAGGCGCTGGACGCTGGAGAGCCTCCCGAAGGAGGAGCCGGAGGTCTACGACATGCTCTGCCGGGCCGACTCGATCGGCGTGTTCCAGGTCGAGTCCCGTGCCCAGATCGGCACGCTCCCGCGGCTCAAGCCGCGCTGCTTCTACGACCTCGCGATCGAGATCGCACTGATCCGACCCGGCCCGATCCAGGGCGGCGCCGTGCACCCCTACATCCGCCGGGCGATGGGGCGTGAGCCCGTGGTCTACGACCACCCGCTGCTCGAGCCGATCCTCGGGCGCACCCTCGGCGTCCCGCTCTTCCAGGAGCAGCTGATGGCCATGGCCGTGGCCCTGGGGGACTGCTCGGCCGACGACGCCGACCTGCTGCGGCGCGCGATGGGCTCCAAGCGTGGGGTCGAGCGGATCGAGAAGGTCAAGGGCAAGCTCTACGAGGGCATGGCCCGCAAGGGCATCACCGGCGACCGGGCTGACGCCATCTACGTCAAGATCCTCTCCTTCGCCGGCTTCGGCTTCGCCGAGTCGCACGCGCTCAGCTTCGCCCTGCTCGTCTACGCGTCGTCCTGGTTCAAGCTGCGCTACCCGGCGGCCTTCCTGGCCGGACTGCTGCGCAACCAGCCGATGGGCTTCTACTCGCCGCAGTCGCTCGTCGCCGATGCCCGCCGCCACGGCGTCACGGTCCTGCCGCCCGACCTCGCCCGCTCCGGCGCGCAGGCCGGGCTCGAGCCGTGCTCGCCGTACACCAAGGACCGCCACCGGTACGACGACGGGCTGGCCGTGCGGCTCGGGCTGGACGAGGTCAAGGGGATCGGCAAGGACGTCGCCGAGCGGATCGTGGCCGAGCGGGCGGTGGCGTCGTACCAGGACCTGCCGGACCTCTCCCGCCGCGCCGGTCTCACCACCGCCCAGCTCGAGGCGCTGGCGACCGCCGGTGCCTTCGCCTCCCTCGGCCTGGACCGACGTCAGGCGATCTGGATGGCGGGCTACGCCGAGCGCGACGGCCAGCTCCCCGGCAGCACGCCCGCACCGGCGCCGCCGACGCTGCCGGGGATGAGCCCGATGGAGACGACCCTGGCGGATCTCTGGGCGACCCGGATCTCCACCGACGTGCACCCGGTCGAGCACTTCCGCGAGCAGCTGAGCGCCGCCGGCATCCGCGCCGTCGGGGACCTGCGCACCGCCGAGGCCGGCCGCCGGGTGCACGTGGCCGGCCTGGTCACCCACCGCCAACGCCCCGGGACCGCCAGCGGCATCACCTTCCTCAACCTCGAGGACGAGACCGGGATGCTCAACGTCGTCTGCTCGCCGGGCGTGATGAAGGCGCACCGCCAGGCGGCGCGCAACAAGGTGGCGGTGGTGATCCGGGGGATCGTCGAGCGCCAGGACGGCGTCACCAACCTGGTGGCCGACCGGGTCGAGACCCTCGACACCGTCCTCCCCGGGACCGGCGAGGCGCTCCAGGCGCGCCAGTCGTCGCGTGACTTCCGGTGACCGCGGGCGGCGCGCCGGGAGGCCGATTCGGGCGAGGTGAACCTGCTGCGGTAGTGTTCCGTTCGCTTCGAACGGCGATCCCGGACGAAGTGTTCGGGCTGTAGCGCAGCTTGGTAGCGCACCTGACTGGGGGTCAGGGGGTCGCAGGTTCAAATCCTGTCAGCCCGACCGATGTGATGTCGCAGGACATCGACGAAGACGGACCCACGATCCCGTGGGTCCGTCGGTGCTTTTCAGGGCTGGGCCCGATCGGGCCAGGGCTGCCCGTCAGGCCGGTGGGCGCCCGGTCGGGTCGGCGGCCGTCTCGTCCTCGAGCAGGTGGCCGCCGACGGCGTGACTGTGCCACTCGACGATCTGCCACCCCCGCTCGGAGTCGTGCTCGAGCTCGATGCAACCGGTGTTCTGCAGGTACTCCAGCGCCATCTCGTGGAGGTGCTCGGGGACGTCGCCGCCGCGCAGGCCCACCCAGGACCGGATCGCGGCGCCGTGGCTGACGACCAGCGCCGTACCGCGGGTCGCTGCCCGGATCCGCTCGATCGCGGCGTCGTACCGCTCGAGGAACTCGTGGGCCGACTCGCCTCCGGGCAGCCGCGCCTCGAGGTCGCCCTCGAGGAGCCAGCTCGCCACCATGTGGCGGTAGGCGTGGGCCGAGTCGGTGTCGGTGCGCATCTCCAGATCGCCGGCGGTGATCTCGCGCAGCTCGTCGTGGACCGTCGGCCTCAGCCCGAGCTTGTCGGCCAGGGGCCCCACCGTCTGCGCGGTGCGCACCAGCGTCGAGCAGTGCAGCGACTCGATGTCACGATCGGCGAGAACGCTGGCCGCGGCCGCTGCCTGGGCACGCCCGAGGTCCGTGAGGTCGGCACCGGGCGCGCCGGTGTCGAGTGCGCCGACCACGTTCGACGTCGTCTGGCCGTGGCGCAGCAGCAGGAGTCTCACGGGGCCATCATCGCCTGAGGTGGTGGGCGGGCGGTTCGCCGGGGCGGGGTGCCCCAACCTCCGCGAGGACGCGCCCCTGCTCAGGCGGACCAGCCCGCAGGAGGACGTTCTCGGCCTCAGTGCGCCGGCCCCCGGCCGTCGTGCAGCGGCCGCTCGAACAGCCGCGACATCACGACCACCGTCCGGGACCGCTCGACCTGCTCGACGGCGCGGATGCCCTCGATGACCCGCTCGAGGTCGGCCATGGACGCGGCCACGACGTGGACGAGCGCGTCGGCGTCGCCGGTGATGGTCCACGCGCCGATGACCTCCGGGAAGGCCTCGAGGTCGCGCTTGAGCCGCTCGGCGGACACATTGCCCTGGTAGGACAGCTCGACGTAGGCCGAGGTGTCCCAGCCGAGCGCGGCGGGGTCGATGAGGGCCGTGAAGCCGGCGATCTCGCCTCTCTCGCGCATCCGGTCGACCCGGCGCTTGGTGGCCGGAGCGGACAGGCCGACGGCCTTGCCGACCTCCTGGAAGGTGGCGCGACCGTCGCGGAGCAGGTGGTCGACGATCTGGCGGTCCAGGGAGTCCATGCTCTTCACTTTCGGATCTTGCGTTGCTGTCGATTCAACGCAACGGATCGGGGTCGGACCCGCAACGGATGGCGATTGCTTGCGTGCCTCGCCCGACTCTAGCGTTGCGCTCGATCCAGAGAGAGGACCCCGATGCTGACTGCCGCGCCGCCGCGACACCTCGACATCCTGATGTGCCCGCCGACCCACTTCGCGGTCGAGTACGCCATCAACCCGTGGATGGACACCGCCGTGCCGGTGGACGTGGCCAGGGCCGAGCAGCAGTGGGAGGAGCTCCGGGCGACGTACCAGCGCCTGGGCCACGACGTCCGCGTCGTCGAGCCGGTTCCGGGCCTGCCGGACATGGTCTTCGCCGCCAACGCCGGAGTCGTGTACGACGGCCGGGTGCTCGTGTCGCGGTTCACCCACCCCGAGCGCCAGGGTGAGTCGGCGGCCTACGCCGCGTGGTTCGAGGGAGCCGGCTACCGGGAGGTCCGCACCGCCGTCGTGCGCAACGAGGGCGAGGGCGACGTGCTGACCGTCGGCGGCGTGATGCTGGCGGCAGCGGGGACCCGCACCACCCGCGAGGCGCACGCCGAGCTGGCCGCGTTCTTCGGCGTGCCCGTCATCGGGCTCGAGCTCGTCGACCCGCGCTTCTACCACCTCGACACCGCGCTGACGGTGCTCGACGAGCACACGGTCGCCTACTACCCGGGTGCGTTCTCCCCGGCCAGCCGGGCGGCCATCGAGCAGCTCTTCCCGGGTGCGATCCACGCCACCGAGGAGGATGCCTGCGGCTTCGGCCTCAACGCGATGAGCGACGGCGTCCACGTGGTGATGTCCGACCGCGCGACTCACCTGCAGGAGGTGCTGCGCGAGCGCGGCTACCAGCCGATCGGCGTCGACACGAGCGAGCTGATCAAGGCCGGCGGGAGCGCGAAGTGCTGCACCCTGGAGCTGCGCGCATGACGATCAGCTTCCTCGACGTGCCCGGCATGGTCAGGTGGGTCTCCGAGCGCGGTGTCGAGAACATCCTGCGCGAGCTCACCGAGGTCATCGACGCCGACTTCGCCCGCTGGCAGGAGTTCGACAAGACCCCGCGGGTGGCCAGCCACTCGACCGAGGGCGTCGTCGAGCTGATGCCCACCAGCGACGGTGTCACCTACGGGTTCAAGTACGTCAACGGCCACCCGAGGAACCCCGAGCGGGGCTTCCAGACCGTTACCGCCTTCGGCGTGCTCGCCGACGTGGGCAACGGCTACCCGCTGTTCCTCAGCGAGATGACGATCCTCACGGCGCTCCGCACGGCGGCGACCTCGGCGATGGCGGCACGCCGCCTCGCCCGCCCGGGCTCGACGACGATGGCGATGATCGGCTGCGGGGCGCAGGCGGAGTTCCAGGCGCTCGCCTTCCGCACCGTCCTCGGCATCGACCGGTTGCGGATCTGGGACACCGACCCGGCCGCCATGGACAAGCTCGAGCGCAACGCCGTCCGGGCCGGCTTCGACGTCCACCGGGCCACCGATGCCCGCGATGCCTGCCTCGGCGCCGACATCGTGACCACCTGCACGGCCGACAAGGCCAACGCGATCGTGCTGCCGCACGACGCGGTCGTGCCGGGCATGCACCTCAACGGGATCGGTGGCGACTGCCCCGGCAAGACCGAGCTGGACCCGCGGACCGTCGCCGCTGCGCGGGTGTTCGTGGAGTACACGCCGCAGACCCGCATCGAGGGCGAGATCCAGCGCCAGGCGGCCGACTTCCCGGTCACCGAGTTGTGGGAGGTCGTCCAGGGCCGTCGTCCCGGACGGGGAAGCGCGGACGACGTGACGCTGTTCGACTCCGTGGGCTTCGCCATCGAGGACTTCAGCGCCCTGCGCTACGTGTACGACGCCATCCGGGCCGCCGGGGAGTCGCCGACGGTGGACCTGGTCGCCGAGCCCCACGACCCGAAGGACCTGTTCGCCTACGCGACCGCTGCTGCCGTCGTGGCCGTATGAGCACCGTCGGCAGCGCGCAGGCGCCCCGCGACGTGGTGATGGTGCGTCCGCACCGCTTCGCGCCCAACCCGGAGACGATCGCCGACAACCTCTTCCAGCCGCGGACGCCGGTGACGCCGACGGCCGCGCTGGCCGAGGCGGCGTACCGGGAGGTGACCGCGATGGTCGAGACCCTGACCGGTGCCGGCATTCGCGTGCACCTCTTCGAGGACGAGGAGGTCGGGCGCCCCGACAGCGTGTTCCCGAACAACTGGTTCACGACGCACCCCGACGGCCGGGTCGCGCTCTACCCGATGTACTCGCCCAACCGGCGCACCGAGCGCCGCCGCGACGTCATCGACGCGCTCCGCAGCTCCTTCCGGATCACCGGCGTGCACGACTACTCCGTGCTCGAGGACGAGGAGCTCTACCTCGAGGGGACGGGGTCGATGGTCCTCGACCACGACCACCGGGTCGCGTACGTCGCCCGCTCGTTCCGCTCCCACGACCGGGCCGTCGCGATGGTCTGCCAGGACCTCGGCTACCGCCCGGTGGTCTTCACCACCGTCGACGGGCGGGGCGAGCCGATCTACCACACGAACGTGATGATGGCGGTCGGGCCGAAGGTCGCCCTGGTGGCGCTCGACTCGATCCCGGACGCGGGGGAGCGGCACGCCGTCGCCGCCAGCCTCGCCACCACGGGTCACACCGTCGTCGAGCTCGCCAGCAGCCAGCTCGACGAGTTCGCCGGCAACACGATCGAGCTCACCGGTGCCGACGGTCCGCTCCTCGTGCTGTCGTCGCGCGCGCACGCCAGTCTGACGGGCCGTCAGCGGGAGGTCCTCACCGCGCACACGCGGCTGCTGCCGATCGACGTGCCGACGATCGAGCTGGCCGGTGGCTCGGTGCGCTGCATGATCGCGGGCATCCACCTGGCTCCACGGCAGGCGTCGCTGTCCGTCCCTCAGCCGGCCTGAGCGACCCGGACCAGTGCCACCCGGCCGACCCCGTCGAGCCGGGCGCCGGGCTACTCGAACGTGAGCCGGACCTGGACCCGGTCGCGGTCGCCCTCCTGCGAGACAGCGGCGACCAGCGTCGCGAGCGAGTCGACGTCCTTCGCCGTCAGGTCGCCCTCGAACAAGGTCTCCAGCCAGTGCCCCGCGCCGAGATCGGCGTACGACAGGGCGACGGCGTCGTCGGCGTCCGGAAGGACGTCGTCGAACCGACCGGAGTCACCCAGCGTCTCGTCGGGATCGGCCAGCTCGGCGAGGTACGACGCACTGGGCCCGATGACGAGGCCGTCATCGGTGCGCTCCGACGCCAGGAACGCGGACAGGTCCTTGTGCTCGCGCAGCTTGGCGAGGGCCGCCTCGATCGTCTCCGGGTCGCCGGTCACGCGGATCGCGACGGGCAGGTCCTCGACGGAATCCTCGTCCAGGAACTCCTCGAAGCCGTCGCGCGCGACGAAGGCGATCGCGTCGCCGCCGAGGTCCTCGAGGTCCGCAGGCGTGAGACCGGTGGCCTTCTCGAAGGCGGACGACGCCTCGTCGCCCCCCAGCTCGAGGAGGAACTGGTTGCCGGTCAGCGCCCGCTTCGCCCATCCGTCGGCGAAGCCGGCACCGAAGGCCACGGCCGTGTCGGCCGGCAGGCTCGCGATCGCGTCCCGGGCGTCGGTGCCGTCGTAGATGCCGTCGTACCCGGTCAGGAACGGGTCGGCCACGACCTCGAGCTCCACGCCGCCGTCGTCGAAGCGCACGGTCCCGCCGAGTCCGGAGAAGTCCTCGAGGGCCGTCCGGGTCTCCGCGGGGATCTCGAAGAAGTCCTCCATCTCGTCGTCGAAGCCGGCCTCGCCGTCCGTCGAGCTCTCGACGTCGACGTAGCCGTCCTCCTCGGCGGCGCCGTACTTCTCGTCGTAGAAGTCGGCGAGCTCCTTGTCGAGCTTCCTCTGCTCGGCGCGGGTGAGCTCGTCGTACCGGTCCATCCGGTCCAGGAGCGCCTTCTCCTCCGGCGACATCTCGGGCATGGCGCCATCGACGGTGAGGTCCTCCTCGATGACCGCCGAGAAGTTCGAGAACACGGTCGCCGCGGCGATCATCGTGCTGACCGGGTCGAGCGAGCCCAACGGGCTGCCGGCGAACAGGGCGACGAACGGGAACTCCTCGCTTGCGTCGAGCAGCGCCTGGCCGGCCTCCGGCGCCGCGTACAGCGTGACCACGCCCGGGTCGCCGGCAGCGCCGGTGAGCTCCTTGAAGTCCGCGTCCCCAGCCAGGTCGGCGTCCTCGGCGTCGGCCTGCACCTGCTTCGCCACGTCCGCGCTCTCGGCGAGGATCGCCCAGCCGTCGCCCACGGCGAAGCCGAACTCGTCCTCGCCGCAACTGTGGCTGACCTTCTCAAGGCCGGCACGCGCCCGGTCGGGATCGCCGACCTGGAGCGCGACGACGAGCTCCGGCTCCTCCAGGGGTACGACGGCCAGCGCGCCGCGGTCGCCCGCCCAGTCCTTGACCTCGTTCCACGGCAGGTCGCAGCCGCCGTCCTCGGCGAGGCTGTCGACGATCGACTCGCGCAGGTCGTCCTGGCTGCCGAGCCCGAGCTCCTTCTCGAGCGACGGGATCCTCTTCAACGCCTGGTACGCCGCCACCTTCTGCCCACCCGGCGGGTCGAGGTCGACGGCGACGTAGGCCAGCGTGTCGGCCGGGAGCGCCTCGGCCGGCTGCGGGCCCTGCGCGGACCACACCTGCCACGCCCACGCGCCGCCGCCGACGACAGCGCCGACGCCGACGATCCCGGCGACGGCGGCCGCGCGACGGCGCGGCTTGCGGGGCTCGGGGGGCAGTGAGGGGACGGCATCAGCGAGGGTCACCGGGACACGGTAGGTGCGATTCGCCGCGGGTGGGTGCGGAACGGGCGAAGCCGGTCAGGGCAGCTGGACGTACCCGTGCTCCATCTTCCACAGGAAGTACTTCTCGAAGCCGAGCTTCATCAGGTGCGCCTGCGGTCCGGGGACGAGGACGCCGTGCTTGCGCGGCGGGAGCATCCGGTCCGCGAGGATCACGACCCCGTTGTTGCCGGCATCCATGACGCACACCGCCTTGATGTCGCCGAACGCGCGTTCCTCGGACGGTGTCTCCCCGCGCACCTGGTGGGCGATGTTGCGTGCGGCCACGTGCGCCTGCTGCTCGGTCGGGAAGCCTGTCTTGGGGATACCCACGGGCACCGACGTCGTCCAGGGCACCTCGACGGCGGCGGCCACGCCGACGGCGTACACCTCGTCGTGCTTCTCGCTCTGGTAGGTCGGCCGCACCGGGAGGAAGCCCTTGGGGTCCGCGAGGCCGGAGTCGGCCAGGAACGCCTGGCCGAGGAACGGCGGGACGACCATGCTGAACGCGAACGGGAGGCGCTCGCCGTCGGCGAGGACCACGGCCCCGTCGTCGACCGCGTCCAGGGCGACGCCCACCCGGCTCTCGATGCCCTGCCGCTCGAGAAACATGCCGAGCAGCTGCTCGCCGTGGGGGAGGCCACCGATGCCGAAGTGGCCCAGGAAGGGCTCGGACGTGACGTAGGTGAGGCGGGTCTGCTTGCGCAGGCCCGCCTTCTTCAGCTGGTAGGAGGTGTTGAACAGGAACTCGTAGGCCGCACCGAAGCAGCCGGCCCCCTGGGTGGCCGCGATGACGATGTCGCCCGGACGGTCGAGGAACCGGCGCCACGCGGCGCCCGCCTCGACGGCGCGGTCGAGCGTGGTGATGGTGGACGCGTTCTCGAGCCCGGGGACGACGTCCTCGTCGTTGCGGTAGCCGGTGGCCACCACCAGGTAGTCGTACGCGCGCACCGAGCCGTCCGCCGTCGACACGGTGCGCGCGACCGGGTCGACGCCGGTCGCGGCGGTGTGGATGAACTCGATCCCCGCGTGCTCGAGCGTCGGCGCGACCGGGAAGGTGATGTCTGCCGGCGCGCGCTTGCCGAAGGGCAGCCAGATCAGGCTCGGAGTGAACAGGAAGTGGTCGCTGGCCGAGATGACCATGACGTCCACCTCCCCGTGCAGCTCGTGCTGCACCGCGAGCGCGGCGGTCAGGCCGCCGAAGTTCGCTCCCAGGACGACGACTCGTGGACGCATCTCGATCTCCTCTGGACGTGGGGCCTCGGTCTCCCTCCATTCAGACGCACCTCTCGCGGTGTCGGTGGAGGCATCGGACCCGGGTCCCCGGGCAGAAGGACCCGTCATCACCACGTGCCGGACCCGACGCGGACGGCAGGCAGTGGATGGGGCCGGACCGAACGGCACGCGGCATCCGCGGCGGCGCCCAGCTCGGCCGCGGTGTCGATCGAGGTGCTCGAGGGCCACGGGTCCGCGCCCACGCGCAGCCGCGCGGCGACGACGTCGTCGGCGTCGGAGATCGACTGCCGCGTCGCGAGCCGCTGCCGGGCGGTCGCCGTGTCCACGTCGCAGCGCAGCTCGACGAGGTCGGCGCCGGTCCGTACGGCGAGGTCCGCGGCCATGCGCCGATCGGACGCCCTCGTCCAGGTGCCGTCGAGCACCACCGACTCGCCGTGGCGGAGCAGGCGCTCGGCTCGCTCGAGGACAGCGGTGTAGGTCGCGTGGGTGTGCTCGTCGTCGTACAGTCCCGAGCCGAAGGCGGCGGGGGCGTGGACCTGGGGGTCGAGCCCCGCGATCTCCTTGCGCACCCGGTCGGTCGACAGGACGGCCATGCCGAGCCGGTCGGCGACGGCGCCGGCCAGGGTGGACTTGCCGGAGGCCGGCGGTCCTCCGACGAGGACGAGCTTCACGGCTGACACACGGAGGTGGGCGAGCGCGGTGGCCAGGTAGGTCTCGACGTCCTCAGGGTGCTCGGAGCCGATGAAGGCGCCCACCTCTGCCCGGACGAATGCCCGGTAGGCGATGAAGTGGTGCAGCAGCGACGGCGGTGCGGGATCCCCGATGCAGGAGGCCCATGTCTCGACGAGGAGCCCCGCCGCCGCCGTGGCGCCGAGGTGGTCCAGGCCCATGGCGAGGAAGGCGATGTCGTCGAGCCGGTCGACGTAGCGCAGCCGGTCGTCGAACTCCAGGCAGTCGAGCAACCGTGGTCCGTCGTCGAGGCAGAAGGCGTCGTCGGTGGTGAGGTCGCCGTGGCCGTCGACGATCGCACCGCGGGCCAGGCGGTCCGCGAACAGGTCGTCGCGGCCGGCGAGGAAGCGGTCCACGAGCTCGACGACCTCGCCGAGCGCCGGCGTCGAGAACGCTGCGTGCCCGGTCGCGACGGCGCGGGCGACGTTCGCTCGCCACCGGGCGTGGAGGGCGTCGCGGGTGCCTTCCTCGTCGATGTCGGGCCCGGTCCGCGCGCCGGCATGGAACGTGGCGACCTGGCGCGCGATCGCGCGGATCTCGTCGTCGATGTCGCTGCCCTCCTCGACCAGGTGGGTCAAGCGCCGGTCCTCGGGCAGCCGGCGCATGACCACGGCCGGCTCCGGCGGCCGGCCGGGGGCGGAGAGGAGGCCGACGCCCAGGTAGACGTCGGGCGCGAGCCGGCGGTTGAGCCGGACCTCCTGCTCGCACACCCGCTGCCGCGTGCCGAGGTCGCTGAAGTCGAGGAAGCCGAGCGTCACGGGCCTCTTGACCTTGAAGGCGAGGTCGCCCAGCAGGATCACGGCACCGGAGTGCGTCTCGTGCGCGGTGCACCACGGGCTCGATCCGTCGACTCCCGGCGCGACCGGGGCCGGAGCCGCAGCGGGTTCGACGCCCGGTGTCATCGGTGGGCGCCGATGTCACGTCGCGCCCACACGGGCGAGGCGAGCAGCACCAGTCCGACGGAGGCCAGGGCCGGCACGAGCAGCGAAGCGGGGAAGACCTCGGCCAGGGGTCCCGCGTGCAACGCCTGGTGGAACGGCGAGAGGACCCGTGCACCAGCCAGGTCGTCGACGAACATCCCGCCGACGTAGAGGACGTACGCCGCCAGGGCGGCCGCCGTCGCGACACCGATCGCCGGACCGCGGCGCCCCAGCACGGCACCTGCGGCCAGCGCGATCATGCCGTGGACGATGCCGAGCAGCGTGCAGGCGGTCGCGCCCGCGAGCGCGGATCCCGGGGAGACCCCGAGGTCGAACAGGGCGCTGCCGGCCAAGGTGCCGGCGGCGGCCGCGACGCCGAGCACGACGACCCCGACGGTGAGGGCGAGCGCCTCGCCGAACAGGAAGCGCGTGGTCGACAGGGGCGTGACGAGAAGGAGGTCGAGCGTCCCGGCCTCCTCCTCGCCGGCGACCGTGCGTGCGCCGCGGGTGATGCCGAAGACGACGAACAGGAGGGGGAGCATGAGCGAGAACAGCTCCGCGTTGAGGAAGCCGGTGCCGGTCGACATGCGGTCGATGGAGAACACGTCCTTGAGCACGTCCGGGAACTCGGCGAGGTAGGAGTCCAGCGACGCCATCGCCTTCAGCGACGGCCACATCGCCGACTCGAGGACGATGGACAGGGTGATGGCGCTAGCCCACGCAGGCAGCGTCCGGCGTTGGTCCCACAGAGCCTTGCGACAGATCGTCAGCATGGGTGGCCCCCTTCGTGTAGTAGCCGAGGAAGACGTCGGCGAGGTCGGTCTCATGGGTCTGGACGTCGCGGAGCCCGTGATCCACCACGGCGCGGAGCAGGGCGGCCGCCGGCCCGGCGATGTCGACCTGGGCGGTCCCCCCGACCACCTGCAGGTCCCGCACCCCCGGGACCTGCAGGATCCGTGTGGTCGGCACGGTGGCGTCGAAGGTCATGTCGATGCGCCGGGAGAGTCCGGTGCGCAGGTCCGCCATGGACCGGAAGTCGAGCAGGCGTCCCTCCCGGAGGATGGCCACGTCGTCGGCCACGGCGGCGACCTCGGAGAGCACGTGCGAGCTGAGCAGCACCGTCTGTCCGCGGTCGCGTGCCTCGCGCAGGAGGCGGTGGAACTCACGTTGCATGAGGGGGTCGAGTCCGCTCGTCGGCTCATCCAGCAGCAGCAGGGGAGCCTGGTTCATCAGGGCCTGCACGATGCCGACCTTCTGGCGGTTGCCCCGCGACAGCGTGCCGATGCGCCGGTCGAGGTCCAGCTCCAGACGCTCGGCCAGCTCGGCGACGAACGCCCAGTCCACCCCTCCGCGGAGGTCGGCGACCAGGCGGAGGAAGCGTCGGCCGCTCTGGTCGGCGTAGCCCGTGAAGTCGCCCGGCAGGTAGCCGATCAGGCCCTGCACGGTGTCGCGGGCGTGGGCGACGTCGTGCCCGAGCACCTCCACCACGCCCGCGGTCGGCCGGTAGAGGCCGGCGAGGAGCTTGATCGCGGTGGTCTTGCCCGCGCCGTTGGGGCCGAGGAAGCCGCAGACGGTGCCGGCGTCGACGCTCAGCCGGAGATCGGTGAGGGCGACCTGGCGGCCGAACCTCTTGCTCACGCCGTGGGTGCGGACCGCCGGGGTGCTGCGCCGCATCGTCTGTCCCTCGCTCATCGCTGGCTCCTCACCGGACCACGGCGACCGGGCACCGGGCGTGGCTCAGGACGTGCTGGCTGACCGATCCCAGCAGCATCTCGGCGAAGGCGTCCCGGCCCCGGGACCCGACGACCACGAGGGTGGCCGCGCCGCTGGCGTCGACCAGGGCCTGCGCGGGCCGGACCGGGACGGACTCGGCCTCGATCTCCAGGTCCGGGAACTCCTCGATGCTCGCCCGGCACAGCTCGGTGGCGAGCCGCTCGCCCTCAGCCAGCTGCCGGTCCGCGATCGGCGACTGGGCGCCGTCGAAGGTGAGGACGTGGGCCAGCGGCGAGAAGTGCGCGTGGATCGCCGTCACCGAGTCGCCGGTGCGGCGCGCCCGTTCGCACGCGAAGCGCAGCGCCCGCACGGACTCCGGCGAGCCGTCGATGCCCACCACGATCCGGGGGGTCGACGTCGTGTGGGGCGGCCGGACGACGATCACGGGACAGGACGCATGGCGTGCGACGTGCTGACTGACCGACCCGCCGAACGTGCCGGTGGCCAGGGCGTGCCCGCGGCTGCCCAGCACCAGCAGCGACGCGTCGGCCGCTGCCTGCAGCAGGGTGGGGACGACCGGGCCGTGCCGGACCTCGACCGAGGTCGGGCGCAGCCCGAGCCCGCTGAGCCGTTCCTCGGCGTCCGCCCGCCACTGCTCGACCACGCGGTCCATGGCCGCCCGGTGGTCGCCGAGGACGGGATCCATCGCGGTGCCGACGATGACGACGCTCAGCTCGTCGCCGGGCGCCGCGTTGCCGGCGGCCCAGGCGAGGGCCGCGTCGGCGTCGGGCGAGGCGTCGTACCCGACGACGATGCGGGGGGCCGCCGCGGTCATGAGAGTGCCGCCCCCAGCGCCATCGCGCCGGTGCCGAGCACGAGCAGGATGCCGACGAGCGGCAGCACGAAGCGCAGGTACTGGTCGTAGCGGACCTTGGCCAGGGCGAGTCCACCCATGACGACCGCCGACGTGGGCGTGATCAGGTTGACGACGCCCGAGGCCGACTGGAACGCCGTGACCACGATGGAGCGGGGCACCCCGGCGAAGTCCGCGAGGGGAGCGAGGACCGGCATCGCCAGCGCGGCATGACCCGACGTCGACGGGACGAGGAACGCGAGCGGGACGTTGATCAGGAACATGACCGACCCGAAGACCGCGGACGACGTGCCGTCGACCGTGCTCTCCATGGCGTGCAGGACGGTGCCCGTGATGTCGGCGTTGTTCATGATGACGGTGACCCCTCGGGCGAGCACGATGATGAGGCCGACGCCGACGAACTCACCCGCCCCGCGAGCGAGGGCCTCGCTCACACCGTGCTCGCCGAGTCCACCGACGATCCCGACGACGAGGGCCATGACGAGGAAGAGCGCCGCCAGCTCGGGGAAGTACCAGTCGAGCTGCCAGGAGAAGCTCGCGGCATCGGGACCGTGGATGACCTGCGCCCAGGGCACGATCGCGTAGATCATGAACGCGAAGGTCACCGCGACGATGGCCAGCACCGTCTTCTGGCGCCCGGTCAGGCCGGGGACGTCCCGCAGGCCGTGCGCCCGCATCTCCTCGTCGCCCTCGACCGGTCCGACCAGTGATCGCGAGGGATCCGCATGGATCCGGCGGGCGTACCGGACGACCCACCACACGCCGACCGGGACGAGGACGAGGTACATCACGAAGCGCAGGACGATGCCGTCCCCGAGGGAGATGCCGGCGGAGTCGGAGGCCACACCGGTGGCGAACGGGTTGACGGTCGAGGCCAGCACGCCGATGCCGGCGCCGACCAGGATGGTGGCGGCGGCGACCATCCGGTCGTAGCCGAGCGCCAGCATGAGGGGGATCAGGAGGGCGTAGAAGCCGAGTGTCTCCTCGGCCATGCCCTCGGTGGTGCCGCCGATCGAGAACAGGATCATGAGCACGGCGATCAGGGCCGTCCCGCGCCCGCTCATCCGCTGGGCGACCCGGGCCACGCCGTCGTCGATGGCGCCGGTGCGCATGGCCATGGTGATGAACACGCCGATCGCCAGCACGAAGAGGAAGACGCCGGCGGCGCCGTACAGCTCGCCCGACTCGTACGGTCCGATCCTCCCCTCGGGATTGATGACGCCGTAGAGACCGTTGACCGGCGCGAGGAAGAGATCCATCAGGCGGTCACCGAACGAGAGCCCGCTGTCGGTGGTCGCGTAGGTGCCCGGAATCGGACGCCCGCTCTCGGCGTCGGTCTGGTAGGTGCCGCTCGGGATCACGAAGGCGAGCGCCCAGACGGCGATGGTGACGCCGAAGAGGACCGCGAACGCGCTCGGGAAGTGGAAGCTGCGTTGACCGGTCGTCGTGTCGCCGGGCGGTGCGCTGCGTCGATCGTCGCGGTGGATCGTGCTCATGGGTGACCTCCTCGGAAAGCCTGACCTGACCACCGAAGCACCGGAACGCGGTGCGGAGAGCGGTCGATGTGCCCCAGGCGTCGGGACCTAGGACCCCTCCGCCGTGGTGACGGGCCGCGCAGGATCGGCTGCAGGACACGAGAGAGGAACGCGTCATGAACCTGCACGTCGACTCAGAGGTGGGCACGCTTCGCCAGGCGATCCTGCACCGGCCCGGCCTCGAGCTGATGCGGCTGACCCCCTCCAACAAGGACGACTACCTCTTCGACGACGTGCTGTGGGTCAAGCGCGCGAAGCAGGAGCACGATGCCTTCGCCGAGACGCTGAGGGACCAGGGCGTCGTCGTCCACCTGCTCGACCGCTTGCTCGCGGAGGTGATGGAGGTTCCCGAGGCCAGGCGACACGTCCTGGACGCGACCTTCGACGAGCGGATCCATGGCCCGCTCGCCGCCGATGCACTGCACAACCTGTGCGCCGGACTGACGTCGGAGGATCTCGTGGCCGTCCTCATCGGCGGCCTGACGAAGCGCGAGCTCCTGGAGCGCATCGACGAGCCGCGCTCGGTCGGCATCCAGGTCCTCGGGGCCGACGACTTCGTGGTGCCGCCGCTGCCCAACCACCTCTTCACCCGGGACACGTCCGCCTGGCTGTACGACGGGGTGTCGGTCAACGCGATGCGCAAGCGCGCACGCATGCGCGAGACGATCCACTACGAGGCGATCTACCGCTGGCACCCAGCCTTCGCCGGCGCCGGCTTCCGCTGGTGGGCGGAGGGCACGGCCGCCGCGCCAGCGACGACCGAGGGCGGTGACGTGCTGGTCCTGGGCCGGGGCGCGGTGCTCGTCGGGATGAGCGAGCGGACCACGCCCCAGGGCGTCGAGCGCCTCGCCCGCCGGATGTTCGAGGCCGGAAGCGCCCAACGGGTCGTGGCGCTCGCGATGCCGCAGCGGCGGGCCTTCATGCACCTCGACACCGTGATGACGATGGTCGACGAGGAGACCTTCACCCAGTACGCCGGACTGGGTCCGCTGCCGTCGTACACGATCGAGCCGGGGGCGACGGAGAAGGAGCTCACCGTCACCGAACACGCTCCCGGGGAGATGCATGCCGCGATCGCGGCCGCACTCGGCCTCGACCGGATCCGGGTGCTCACCCCGACCCAGGACGTCCGCTCGGCCGAGCGTGAGCAGTGGGACGACGGCTGCAACGTGCTGGCGGTGCGGCCGGGCGTGGTCGTCGCCTACGAGCGCAACGTCACGACGAACACCCACCTGCGCAAGCACGGCATCGAGGTGGTCACGGTCGAGGGCAGTGAGCTCGGCCGCGGCCGCGGAGGCCCGCGCTGCATGACCTGCCCGATCGAGCGCGAGGGGATCTGAGATGGCTTCACCGCTGCGCAACCGGTCGTTCCTCAAGGAACTCGACTTCACTGCGAAGGAGTGGGGCTACCTGCTCGACCTCGCCGCGACCCTCAAGGCCGCGAAGCGTGCCGGGACCGAGCAGCCCCGCCTTGCCGGCAGGAACATCGCCCTCGTCTTCGAGAAGACCTCCACCCGGACCCGCTGCGCCTTCGAGGTGGCCGCCCACGACCAGGGCGCCCACGTGACCTATCTGGACCCGACCGGGTCGCAGCTGGGTCACAAGGAGTCGGTGGCGGACACGGCGCGGGTGCTCGGCCGGATGTACGACGGCATCGAGTTCCGTGGCTCGCGCCAGGCCGACGTCGAGGTGCTGGCCGAGCGCTCGGGCATCCCGGTCTGGAACGGGCTCACGGACGAGTGGCATCCGACCCAGTCGCTGTGCGACATGCTCACGATGCGTGAGCACGCCGGCAGGCCCGACGGAGAGATCGCCTTCGCCTACCTCGGCGACGCTCGCAACAACGTGGGCAACTCCCTGCTGGTGGCGGGCGCGCTGATGGGCATGGACGTGCGCATCGTCGCGCCCCGCGCGCTCTGGAACTCCGACGAGGTGGTCACGCACGCGCGTCGGATCGCCGAGCGGACCGGAGCGCGGATCCAGCAGACCGACGACGTCGCGAAGGGTGTCGCCGGGGTGGACTTCCTCTACACCGACGTCTGGCTCTCCATGGGCGAGCCCAAGGAGCGCTGGCCGGAGCGGATCAGGATGCTGCGCGACTACCAGGTCGACGCCGCCGTCGTGAAGGCCACCGGCAACCCGAACGTTCGGTTCATGCACTGCCTACCGGCGTTCCACGACCGCAGCACCACCGTCGGCGAGCAGATCCACCAGCAGACCGGGCTGTCGGCCCTCGAGGTGACGGACGACGTCTTCGAGTCCCGGCACTCGATCGTCTTCGACCAGGCCGAGAACCGGCTGCACACGATCAAGGCCGTGCTGGTCGCGACGTTGGGGGGCTGAGGTGCGCATCGTGGTGGCCCTCGGGGGCAACGCGCTGCTGGCCCGCGGCGAGCGGCCCGACGCCGACCTCCAGGAGGCGAACGTGCGACGCGCGGTGGCCGCGCTCGCGCCGCTCGCCACGCAGCACGAGCTCGTCATCACGCACGGCAACGGCCCGCAGGTGGGCGTGCTGGCGTTGCAGAGTGCATCGGACCCACGCCTCACGACGCCCTACCCGTTCGACGTCCTGGGCGCCCAGACACAGGGCATGATCGGCTACTGGCTGCTCCAGGCGCTGCAGAACCGGCTGCCCGGCCGGCAGGTGGCCGCGATCGTGAACCAGACGCTCGTCTCCGCCGCCGACCCGGCCTTCGACCGGCCGACGAAGTTCGTCGGAGAGGTGTACGCCGAGGAAGAGGCGCGACGACTCGCAGCCGACCGCGGCTGGACCGTCCGGGAGGACGTCGGCGGATGGCGTCGCGTCGTCGGGTCGCCCCGTCCCCAACGCGTGGTGGAGACCCCCCTCATCCGCGCGCTCCTGGGGATCGGCGCAGTCGTGGTGTGCGCCGGAGGGGGCGGCGTGCCCGTGGTGCGCGACGGCCTGGGCGAGCTCACCGGTGTCGAGGCCGTCGTCGACAAGGACCTCACGAGCGCGGTGCTGGCCGAGGCCCTCGACGCGGATGCCCTCCTCGTCCTCACGGACGTGCCGGCCGTCATGCGTGACTTCGGGACCCCCGGACAGGCCGCGATCCACCGCGAGACCCCCGCCGGTCTTCGTCGGCTCGAGCTCCCCGAGGGGTCGATGGGACCGAAGGTGGACGCAGTGTGCCGGTTCGTCGAGGTCACCGGCGCGATGGCGGCGATCGGCGCGCTCGAGGACGTGGCGGCCATCCTCGCGGGTTCCGCGGGCACCGTCGTCACCCCGTCGGGCCGCTACGACGGGCAGTCCGGCGGCCGGGCCAGGTCCTCGTGACGGGCCCGGCGCGCGCCGCGGCCTCCCCGGGCGCGGCATCGGCGCACGGTCCGGGGCTCGACCTCCAGGAGGTCGACGAAAGCCGCCGCGTCCATGGCGCCAACGTGGTGCCGCCGGCCCGGCGCAAGCCCGGATGGCGCCTGCTCGTCGACCAGATGACGCACCTGCTCGCCGTCCTGCTGTGGGTCGCCGCAGCCCTCGCGGTCATCGCCGGGATGCCGGAGCTGGGCGTCGCCATCTCGGTCATCGTGGTGCTCAACGCCCTCTTCGCGTTCTGGCAGGAGTTCCACGCCGACCGATCCACCGAACGACTGCGGGCCCTGCTGCCGGCCCGCGCACGGGTGATCAGGTCGGGACGGGAGACCCAGGTCGACGTGAGCGCGATCGTCGTGGACGACCTGGTCGTCCTCGAGGCCGGCGACCGCGTGGGCGCCGACCTCCAGGTGCTGTCCTCGGACGGGCTCGCCCTCGACGAGTCGCTGCTGACGGGGGAGAGCGCCGCCGTGCCGCACGGCCCGGGCGACACCTTGATGTCGGGAACCTTCGTCGCCCAGGGGCGTGCCTGCGCGCGCGTCGTCGCTGTGGGTGCGGCCACCACCCTGGCCGGCATCTCGCGACTCTCGGAAGCCGCACAGCGACCGCCGAGCCCCCTCACCCTCCAGTTGCGGACGGTCGTCCGGGTCATCGCCGTCGTCGCCTTCAGCGTCGGAATCGGCCTCGGCGCCGGGTCGTTGGCGCTCGGCCTCGATGCGACGCAGGCCTTCCTCTTCGGTGTGGGAGTGTCCGTCGCGCTCGTCCCGGAAGGCCTGCTGCCGACCGTGACGCTGTCCCTGGCCCGCGGTGCGCAGCGGATGGCCGGCGAGCAGGCACTCGTCCGCCGCCTGGACGCAGTCGAGACGCTCGGAGCGACGACCTTCATCTGCACCGACAAGACCGGGACGATCACCCAGAACCGGATGAACGTCGTCGCCGTCGTCACGCCGTCGGGACGGCACGACGTCGCAGGGGAGGGGTGGGAGCCGACCGCTGTGGTGTCCGGGACCGGAGACCTCGCTGCGCTTCGCCAGGCCGCGCTGAGCGGGCTGCGCTGTGTGACGGGCCGGGTCCGTGAGAAGGACGGCACCTGGACCGCCCTCGGCGACCCCATGGAAGCGGCCCTGCACGCACTCGCGCTCCGGGTCGGCGCACCGGTCGAGGACGTCGTGGTCCGGCGACCGTACACATCTGACCGGATGCTCAGCTCCGCGTGGTACGACGGACAGGTCGCGGTGCTGGGAGCGCCGGAGGTGGTCCTCGACCGCTGCCGGACGGTGCCGGACGGCATCCGGGCCGCGCTGGTCGAGCTCACCGGTGCGGGGCTCCGGGTGCTTGCGGTGGCCGGTCGACCCAGTGGCGCGGACATCGGCGAGGCGGGCGAGCACGACCTCGTGCTCCACGGTCTCCTCGGCCTGCAGGACCCACCCCGCCCCGACGTCGCCTCCGCACTCGCCCAGTGCCGCGAGGCCGGCGTCCGCGTGGCGATGCTCACGGGCGACCATCCGCGCACGGCGCAGGCCATCGCGCGCCAGGTCGGCCTCCTGCGCGACGGGGGAGTGGTGGTCGAGGGGGCCGACCTGCCCGACGAGGACCGCGCGCTCGCGGCGCTGCTCGACTCGGAGCACGGTGCGGTCGTCGCACGGGTCACGCCCGCGGACAAGCTGCGCATCGCGCGTGCGCTGCGGACGCACGGACACGTCGTGGCGATGACCGGCGACGGAGTGAACGACGCCCCGGCGTTGCGGGCCGCCGACGTCGGGGTCGCGATGGGGGCGAGCGGAAGCGACGTGGCGAGGGAGGCGGCGGACCTGGTCCTGCTCGACGACCGGTTCCCCACGATCGTGACTGCCATCGAGCTCGGTCGGGCGACGACGCAGAATGTTCGGCGGTTCCTCACCTTCCACCTCACCGACAACGTCGCCGAGCTCGCGCCCTTCGCGGCCTGGGCGCTGACCGGCGGGAGCTTCCCGTTGGCCATCAGCGTGCTGCAGGTGCTGGCCCTCGACATCGGGACGGACATGCTGCCCGCCCTCGCGCTCGGGGCGGAGCCGGCGCGGTCCGACGTGATGCGAGGGCGACGCCGGCGGACGCTGATCGACCGCGCGCTCGCCGTACGCGCCTTCCTGGTGCTCGGCCTGACCGAGGCGGTGCTCGCCCTGGCCGCCTTCGCGACCGTCCTGATCACCCACGGGTGGCGGTGGGGGCAGTCTCCGGACGAAGCGGTCCTCGCGCTCGCCTCCGGCACGGCGTTCGCCGTGATCGCCGGAACCCAGGTGGCGAACGCGTTCGCCTGCCGCAGCACCCGCCTCCCCGTGTGGCGGCTGGACCTGCTCGGGAACCGGTTCGTCCTCGCGGCCGTCGGCGCCGAGCTGGTCCTGCTCGTCGTGTTCCTCGGGGTCGCTCCGGTGGCCCACTTGCTGGGCGGCAGCTTCCCGGACGTCCACGGATGGCTGCTCGTGCTCGGCGCCGCCGGTCTGCTCCTCGTGGTCGACGGTGTCGCCAAGTCCCTGCGCAGTCGGGAACGGGCCGACGTGACGCCCCGGGACCTTCGGACCAGCACCGGGTGACCTTCGGTCCTGCAGCCCACCGCGGCCGGGCGACATGATCGGAGGTGAGGCAGACCCCGGCCCTCCGGCCGGTCGAAGCCCACGAGCACCGGCCCGCCGGCAGCCGCGAAGCAAGCCGTGGTCCACGACCACAGACCCGCCGTCGTCACGACGGATGCAGCGGAAGCGACGGCGGGCCGGCCGTTCGTCCACCGAGGAGGCGGTCATGGGTGAGTCTGCAGCGGAAGTCGTCGGCGGCGATCTCTTCGCCGGGGATGGGCTCGCCCAGCGTATCCACGGCCGGATCCTCGACGTGCTCGGCCCGCTCAGCGACGTCGAGACGCGAGTGAGTGCGTCCCAGGTCGCCTACCGGCACGGGCGGACGTTTGCCATCGTGTGGCGACCGGGGCGCTACCTCCAGTCGGACGTGCCCCTGGTGCTCTCGCTCGTGCTGCGCGAGCCCCTGTCGTCGCCGCGGGTCAAGGAGGCCGTGAACGTCGCGCGCGACGCCTGGATGCACCACCTCGAGCTCCGCTCGCCCCGCGACGTCGACCAGGAGCTGACCGGCTGGATACGCACCGCGTGGGACGCAGCCGACCGACGGATCCGGCGCGAGCAGTCATGAAGCGAGGAAGACCATGATGTGGGACAGCGGGCACTACTACTTCGGATGGCTCGGGATGGTCCTCGTGGTGGTCCTGTTCTGGTCCCTGGTGGGTGCGGGGGTGTACCTCGGCGCGCGATGGCTCGGACGGGAGCGCCCGGCAGCAGACGCGCTGGCGATCCTGGACCTGCGCCTGGCCCGCGGTGAGATCGACCTGGAGGAGTACGCCCGTCTCTGGCAGGTGATCGCTGACCACCGTCCTGCGGTGGGTCAAGCACTGGTGCCACCGAGATAGACGTAACCGCGGGTTGCATCTAACCATTGTGTGCAACACGGACTTGCACTAACTTGGCGGCCATGGGAGCGATCGGATCGAGCCAGCAGGGGTACCACGACCTCCTCCGGACGCTGTCCGAGGCGTCGGTCGAGCACCACTTCGACGCCTTCACCGATGTCGCGTGGGACGCCCCCGAGAACGCGATCGACCCGCGGGACCCCCGCTGGATCCTGCCGTCGGTCGACGCCCTCGGCCGGACGGACTGGTACCGCTCGCTGCCGCGCGAGCGCCAGATCGAGGTCGGCTTCTACCGTCAGACCAATGTCGTCAAGGTGGGCCTGCAGTTCGAGCAGGTGCTCATCGCCGGCCTGATGATGTACTGCCTCGACCTCCCCAACGGGCGCCCGGAGTTCCGGTACTCCACGCACGAGGCGACCGAGGAGTGCCACCACACCCAGATGTTCCAGGAGTTCGTGAACCGGACGGGTCTCGACGTCGCCGGGTCCCACACGCTCTTCCGGGCGCTCGGTCCGTTCCTCCCGCTGGCGGCCAAGCACCTGCCCTTCATCTTCTTCATCGGCGTCCTGGGTGGTGAGGAGCCGATCGACTACGTGCAGAAGGTGATGCTCCGCTCGGGCGAGGAGATGCACCCCCTGCTGCGCCGGATCAGCCAGATCCACGTCGCCGAGGAGGCGCGGCACATCGGCTTCGCACACCAGTACCTCGAGCACCGGGCCCCGCGCCTGGGCCGCTTCCACCGGCTGTTCGCGTCCGTCCTGACGCCCGTGCTGATGCGCGTGCTGTGCGACGCGATCGTCGTACCGGGGAAGAAGGCGGTGCGCGACATGGGCATCCCGCCGGAGGTCGTGCGCGAGGTGTGGTGGGAGAGCCCGGAGTCGCGGGAGTTCCTGCGCGACATGTTCGGCGACGTGCGGATGCTGGCCGACGAGCTCGGCCTGATGAACCCGGTGTCTCGCCGGGTCTGGCGGGCGCTCGGCATCGCCGGCCGCTCGAACCGCTTCCGCAGCGAGCCGGCCCGCGCGGCCTGACCCAGCACGGTCGGTCCGCGCGGTCAGTCCGCGCGGTACCAGTCGGGGAGCCGGTCCGGCTGCAGGTCGGTCGGATCGCCCGGCCGGGTGAGGGTGAGCACGGCGCGCACGATCTCCGGACGGTCGTGGAGGGCGTCCTCGATGGCGCCGAGGCGCGCGGCGACGTCGGACTCCGGCGCGTCGCCGACGAGGTCGACCGCGGCCACGAGGAAGATGCGGTCCGCTCCGACCCACTCCATGTAGAGATAGCTGATCCGCGCGATCTCGGGGTGGTCGAGCAGGGCGCGCAGCGCGATGTCGCGGGTCAGCGGCGTGACGGTCTCCCCGGTGAGGAAGTCCATGTTGCGCCGGATCAGGAACAGTGCGACGACGCCGAGGAGCACGCCGACGACGATCGATCCGACCGCGTCCCACACCGCCTCACCCGTCAGCTGGTGCAGCAGGATGCCGAGGAAGGCGACGAGGAGGCCGATCAGTGCGGCGAAGTCCTCGGCGAAGACCGCGCGCAAGGTCGGGTTGGAGGTCAACCGCAGGTAGCGCAGCGGCGAGATGCGTCGTCGTACGGCGGCGCGCTGGGCCTGGCGCAGGGCCTGGAGGAACGACGTGCCCTCGAGCGCGAACGCGATGCCGAGCACGGCATAGGCCCAGCCGTACGACGGCACCTCCTCCTCGTGGCCGAGTGACTGCACGCCGTGCCACACCGACACGGCGGCGCCGACGGTGAACAGGCCGAAGGCGGCGAACATCGACCAGATGTACCCGACCCGGCCGTAGCCGAGGGTGTGCGTCGCGTCGGGCGGTCGTGCGGCCCGCCGCTCGCCGACCAGGAGGAAGACCTCATTGCCGGCGTCCGCCCAGGAGTGCGCAGCCTCGGCGACCATCGAGGCCGAGCCGGTGACGCCTGCCGCCACGGTCTTGGCGACCGCGATCAGGAGGTTGGCGCCGAAGGCGATGACGACGGTGAGCAGGCTCTCGTTCTGCGGTTGCTCGGGTTCCGGCACCCGCCGACGCTACCCCGCGTCGACCAGCGAGCGCCGCATGTCGTTGATCCACTGCTTGTAGGCGACGTGCCCGGCGCGCAGCTCGTCCCCTGGCCAGTCGCGGGGGAGCAGCTCCGCCGGGAGGACGGGGTCGGTGAGGAGATGCCGACCTGACGTCGCGCAGGCGGTGAACCGCAGGACCGGGTCGGTGGTGGCGGTGGCGGCGAGCAGGTCGCGCGCCGTGCGTGCCCAGCCGGCGAGGTCCCACAGGCGACCGGCCAGGTCACCCGCGTCCGCGGCGGCTGCGCCGGTGAACCGGTCACTCACCTCCTCGACCGCGGTGGGCCAGTCGATGTCCAGGTTGGCCGGCCGGGTCCACACGCCCTCCCGCAGCTCGGCCAGGCGCAGCTCGCCCAGGGCGGTGCGCAGCTCGGCGCGGTCGGCCGCCGTGCGGCCGGCCGTCGTCACGACGACCAGCTCCCAGTGGCCGTCCCACGCGCGGACGGCAGGCCGGGTGGCCCGATCCTGACGGCGTTGGCGCTCGAGGAGGCGGTCGGAGAGCCGGTACCGCCCGCCCTCGTCCCGGACGACGTCGCCCGCCGCGGTCATCCGCGAGAGGGCCACCCGCACGGCCGGCTCGGCGAAGCCGACGACCGAGGCGGCGGCGATCAGCTCCCGGGTCGTGAGGCTCGGCAGCTCGGCGCCGAGGAGCAGGGTCAGCAGCGCGGAGCGGGTCGTGACGGGCTTGAGGGCAGACATGATGACGCGATGTTACGACGCCACGACAGTTGTCGGGAATCTGTTGTGACCTATGTCTAACACTCTAGGCACGACTGTCGGAACTGTGTAACGGTTCCGCCATGACGGAGAACACCACCAGCCAGCGCCTCGCCGGGCGGACCCTGATGATGTCCGGCGGCAGCCGGGGCATCGGTCTCGCGATCGGCATCGCCGCGGCCCGCGAGGGCGCCAACGTCGTCCTGCTCGCCAAGACCGACGTCCCGGACCCGCGCCTGCCCGGCACGGTCCACACGGCGGCCGCCGAGATCGAGGCGGCGGGTGGTCAGGCGCTCGCGGTCGTCGGCGACGTCCGCGACGAGGCCTCGGTCGACAACGCGGTCGCGCAGGCCGTCGAGCGGTTCGGTGGCATCGACATCTGCGTGAACAACGCCTCGGCCATCGCGCTCGCCCCGACCGCCGAGCTGCCGGTCAAGCGCTTCGACCTGATGACCCAGATCCAGCTCCGTGGGACCTACCTGCTCACCCGCGCGTGCCTGCCGCACCTGCGGGCCGGCACCAACCCGCACATCCTCTCGCTGAGCCCGCCGCTCAACCTGTCGCCCGAGTGGCTGGGCAAGCACCCGGCGTACACGCTGGCGAAGTACGGCATGTCGCTGCTCACGCTGGGCTGGGCCGCCGAGTACGCCGAGGACGGCGTCGCCGCGAACTGCCTGTGGCCCGAGACCCTCATCGCCACCGCTGCCGTGCAGAACCTGCTCGGCGGCGACGACGCGGTCGCGAAGGCTCGTACCCCGGAGATCGTCGCCGACGCCGCCATCGAGATCCTCACCCGGCCCTCGCGTGAGCAGACCGGTGAGGCGCTCCTCGACGTGGACGTGTTGCGCCAGGCGGGGGTGACCGACCTGTCGCCGTACGGCGGGACGGGCGAGCTGGAGTACGACATCTTCGTCGACGGTCCCCGATGACCGGCCCGCGCACGGACGCCTTCGCCGCCTTCCTGGGCATCGACGTCACCGGGTACGGCGGCGGCCGGGCCCGGGCGCGGGTCCGGGTGGTCGAGGATCACCTCAACCCGCACGGCACCGCCCACGGCTCGTTCCTCTTCTCGCTGGCCGGGATCGCGCTCGCCGCCGCGGCCAACGACGACGAGCACTCCGGCGTGGTGAGCGCGGTGCACATCGACTACGTCCGGCCGGCGCGGCCCGGCGACGAGCTGGTCGCGACGGCCGAGGTCGCCGAGCGCCTCGCCAAGGAGGACCTCTTCGTCGTCCGGGTCGTGCACGGCGAGGAGTTGGTCGCCCGCGCCACGGGGCGCGCGAACCGCAGGGTCCGGCAGGCCTCCTAGGGTCAGGAGCTGATCGCGCGCTCCGTGCCCAGCCGTGCCCGGGCGGCGGCTCGCACCCCCGCGTCGCGCGAGCCCGGTGCGGCGTGCGCGGCGGAGGCGGTTCCCTTCCAGGTGCCGCGGATGCCGTGCTCGCGCTGCATCGTGCGGAAGTAGTCGACGACCTCGACCTCCTTGGCGCGGATCGCCAGCTCCGTCGAGGTCGGCTCGTCGTCGACGGCGGGCTCGGCGGCGATCGCGGCCGCGCGTGCGTCGTCGCGCGCCCGGGCCAGTCGGTCGCCGACATGGTCGGCCCATGCCTCGTAGAAGGCCGCCCGCGCCGTGGAGCCGTGCACCGGCCGGTCCTCCCAACGACGGCTGCGGGCGTTCCAGACCTGCCGGGTGTCGGCCTTGTGGGCGCCCGAGCGCAAGTGGGCGTCACCGTCGGCGACCATCTGGGTGACCAGCGAGGCGTAGAGCGCCTTCACGATCGCGATGTCGGACGGGAAGCCGTAGAGGGTCACCCGGGTGTTGCTCGTGTAGATCGCGACGCGCACGTCGTTGGCGCGCGCGATCTCGAGGACGAGCCGCACGTAGCGCGCCAGCGACCTCTTGCCGGACTCACCGATGAGCACCGTCTCCCACGCCGGGTCCTGCCGCTGCTCCTCGGTCTGCGCGGTCGCCCGCGCCACGGCCAGCGCGATCTGGTGGCGGGTCGCGAGGGTCTGTGCCTTCGCGAAGAACGCGTCGCGCTCGGCGGTGTTGGTCGTGCGCTCGGCCTGTCGCAGCAGGCGGCCGATCCGCAGCAGGGTGCGGTCCTCCCCGTCGATGCCGGTGTCGAGGCCCGAGAGCCGGTACGCCGTGTGCAGCAGCTCGGCGAGCACCGGCATGCCGATGTCCTCGAGCAGTCGCAGGAAGGTGGTCCGGAACTCCGACCCGTGGCCGTCGGCACCGGCCAGGTGGTGTGCCACCTCATGGAGTACGACGACCGCGCGCAACGACCACGCGCCCCCGACCTCGCGCGGCGGGATCGCCATCACCCCGCGCAGCGGCAGCTCGCCGCGCTCGTAGTGGGCCTGCCGGTCGCCGCGGCGGGGACGGACCACGACGGGGACCCCGGCCAGGTCGAGGCCGGCGCCGTCGTCGTACCGGCTGCCGGTCGCGACCAGGTGCGCGAGCACCCGGTCGACGTACTCCTGGACGTGACCGGGGTCGGTGAACCGCGGCTCCGTCTCCGGCTCGAGCTCCAGCACCTCCCGGCCCGCGGTGATCCGCAGCGGGCTCCCGGGGCGCCGCCGGGCCTCGTCCAGCCAGCCGGCCAGGAGGTCCTCGGCGGCGTACACGGAACGGGTGTCGTCGGCCATGGCACCAGCCTCTCAGGTGGTCCCGACACCGGATCCGGTCCATCCACAGGGTTCTGCTGTGGAACGGCCGTGGGATGGATAGCCTCCCCTCTGCGGCGATCGCCGCAGAACCTTCACCAAACAAGATCCCGGGGGCACTACCCATGCATGTGAAGTCCTTGCGACGCATCGTCTTGATGGTCGTCGCGATGGTGGCGAGCTCACTCTCGCTCGTCGCCGTCTCCACCGCTCCGGCCCACGCGGCCGTCGACACCGTGGCCCGGCTCAAGGCCAGCACCACCGCGGTGACCTACGGCTCGTCCGTGTCGTTCACCGGCCAGGTCGACGCGCCGGGCACCTGCACGGCCTGCCAGCCCGGCAAGGTGCGCCTCCAGCGCAAGTTCCCCGGAGCGACGACCTGGTCGACGATCTCGGAGCGGGAGCTCGCCGACGACACGACTCCGAACTGGTCCATGGCGCCGTCGCGGACGGCCTACTACCGCCTGTACTTCCTCGGGTACGCGGACCTGGCCAACCCGTCCTACTCCTCGCTGGTCAAGGTCAGCGTCCGACGCAAGATCACCTCGGCCGCGAACCAGTCGACCTTCGTCTACTACGGCAAGGTGACGCCGTCCTACGGCAAGCGCACCGTGGTCATCCGCAAGTCGACCTGTGCGAACCCGCAGACCGGTCCGTGCTCGTGGACGACGTACAAGAACATCACCACCACCTCGACCGGGGCGTACTCCGTCAAGCTTCCGGCCTACGCGCGGCGCACCCACTTCCGGGCGATGGTCACGGGCAGCAACGGCTACCTCGGCAACACCGCGTCGCTGATCGTCACCACCTACCGGTACTGACCGGAGGACCTGGCCTCCCGAGGGTCAGGCCGACTCCTCGAAGCCGGCTGCGGGGCTCGTGCCCTGCAGCCGGTTTCGCGTCTCCACGAGCTCGCCGATCGCCTCGACGAAGCGCACCGTGCTGTCGCCGACGCCGTTGTCGTCGAAGTAGTGGTGACGCATGGCGGCCCGCGCGATGCGGTGCTCGTCGTGCTCCAGCCGGTCGGCCAGCAGGTCCGACAGGCTGCCGATGCTGTCCACGTCGACGACGTCGGCGCAGCGGCTGACCGGCACCTCCTGACGCAGCCGCTCCGCGTCGTGGTGCCGGTCGGTCATCAGGATCGGCTTGTCGGTCTGCAGGTAGAGCCAGTCCAGGCCCACCGACGAGACATCGGTGACCATCGCGTCGCAGCCCGGGAAGACGGCGAGGATGTCGCCCTGCCACACCGCGGCGTGGCCGGCGTCGGGGTCGGCCTCGGCGGCGCGCTCGATCAGGTCGAGCACGGCCTGGTGGCCCTCGCGGATGGCCGCGATCTGGCTGGTGGTCACCTTCGGGTGCGGCTTGTAGACCAGCCGCACGTCCGGCAGGGCGAGGATCGAGCGCACGATGTCGGCGCCGAACACGTCGACGGACGTGTAGCAGTTGTAGGCCGCGTCGCCCTCCCACGTCGGGGCGTAGAGGACGGTACGACGCTCGCTCGGCGGCAGCAGGGGAGCGGGGCGCAGGTCGAGCTGCGGGCGCCCGATCCGCACCAGCCGCCACTCGTCGAGCTCCATGAGCGCTGCACGGTGCCTCTGCACGGCGGCCTCGCCGGCCACGAACACGCGGTCGTAGGCCTTGGCGTTGTTGCTGACCATCGAGTGCTTGTCGCTCTCGCCGTGGTTGATGTGCACGTGCATCATCCGGCCGTCGAGCAGCGAGTTGAAGTTGGTCATCGAGTTGTTGCAGTACAGGACGACGGCGGCGTCCAGCTCGTCGTAGAGCTGGGCGAGGTCGTTGAAGCCCGGAGCGAACAGGACCGGCAGTGTCGTCCGCTCGGTGACGATGTCGCGGGTGGACGCGTCGCGGGTCAGGATCCCGACCGGGTGCGTCGCGTCGAGCCGTTCGAGCACCGGGAGCCACTGCAGCAGCTGGTAGACCCGCGTCGGGTCGTCAGCGAAGTAGGCGATCACCTGGGGCTCACGGGGCTTCTGCACTCCCGGATGTTAGGGGTCGCGGTGTCACACCAACGAACTGGGAACGCCCGCCGGATGTTGCGTTTCGGTAACCTCGCCCGGTGCCCGTCGTACGCCGCCTGCTCAACCGCTCCGTCCACGCCGTCTGGCAGTGGCTCGAGCGGGTGGGCGACGTGTCGCCCGGCACCGATCTCGGCGACCGGTTCGGCTCCTTCGGGCAGGGGGCCTGCCTGGCCTTCCCGATGGCCACGGTGGTCAACCCGGAGGCGATCCACGTCGGCCGCGACACGCTGATCGGGAAGTACTCCACGCTCTCCGTCGGCTACGGCCCGACGCAGGAGGTGCTGCCCGAGCGCGGCCTGGTGATCGGCGAGCGCTGCGTGATCGGCGCCCGGGCCTGCATCACGGCGCACGAGTCGATCGCGATCGGCGACGACGTGTGGTTCGGCCAGGACGTCTTCGTCTCCGACGCCAGCCACGGCTACCAGGACCCCGACGTCCCGGTGGGCCTGCAGTTCGGCGCCCACCAGCCCGTCGTGATCGGTGCCGGGACGTGGATCGGCCACGGCGCGATGATCCTCCCCGGTACGACGATCGGGCGGAACGTCGTGGTCGCCGCCGGGTCCGTCGTGCGGGGCGTCGTCGAGGACCACGCCGTCGTGGGCGGCGTACCGGCGCGGACCATCCGTCGCCTCGAGCCCGGCCGCGGCTGGGTGTCGTCGTCGGGCGAGGGCGACGTGCGGGCGATCGCCGGGGCGCCGTCGGTCTGACCGGCGACGGCCCACCGGCGATGTTCTAGGGTGGTGGCTCCCCGTTCCGCCTCCTGAAGGACCTTGATGACCGCCTGGCTGTTGCTGGGACTCGCCATCCTCCTCGTGCTCGCTTGCGGGCTCTTCGTCGCTGCGGAGTTCGCCTTCGTCACGGTCGACCGGGGCCAGGTCGACCGTGCCGCCGCCGAGGGAGACGCCTCCGCGATCGGCGTGCAGAAGGCCCTGCGCACCCTGTCGACCCAGCTGTCCGGAGCCCAGGTCGGCATCACGATCACCAACCTGGCCATCGGCTTCCTCGCCGAGCCGGCGATCGCCGAGCTGCTCAAGGGGCCGCTCGAGGACGCCGGCGTCGCGGACGGTGCGGTGGTCCCGGTCGCGGTCGCGACCGGCCTCGTCCTCAGCACGCTGCTCACGATGTTGATCGGCGAGCTGGTGCCGAAGAACGTCGCCATCTCCCTGCCCTACGTGACCGCGCGGCTGACCCAGACGCCCATGCGCGCCTTCACCGCCGCGGCCAAGGGTCCGATCAACGTCCTCAACGGCAGCGCGAACGCCATCGTCCGGCGCCTGGGCATCGAGCCGCAGGAGGAGCTGCGCTCGGCGCGCAGCGTCACCGAGCTCGCCTCGCTCATCCAGCGCTCCGCCGACGAGGGCACCCTCGACGCCGACACGGCCGAGCTGATGGAGCGCTCGGTCGAGTTCGGCACCCGGACCGCCGGGGAGATCATGACGCCCCGGGTACGCACGCGCAGCCTCGACCTCAACGACCGCGCCAGCGCGGTGATCGCGCTGGCCCGTGAGTCGGGCAACTCGCGCTTCCCCGTGCTCGACGACACCGATGCCGTCGTCGGCACCGTCCACGTCAAGAACGCCGTCGCGCTGCCGCTCCACGAGCGCGCGACCACCAAGGTCAAGCACCTGATGGCGAAGCCGATCGTGGTGCCCGACTCCCTGCGCCTCGACCCGCTCCTCGCCCTCCTGCGCGCCGACGGCTTCCAGCTGGCCATCGTGCTCGACGAGTACGGCGACCACGCGGGCATCGTGACCCTGGAGGACGTGATCGAGGAGATCGTCGGCGACATCGCCGACGAGCACGACCGGCTCGGCGCCCGGGGCCGCCTCCGCCGCGACGGCACCTGGTCGCTGTCCGGCCTGCTCCGGCCCGACGAGGTCGAGGACCTCACCGGCGTGGAGCTCCCCGAGAACGAGGACTACGACACCGTGGCCGGTCTGGTGCTGAAGCTGCTCGGCCGCATCCCCGCGACGGGCGATCGCGCCGTCGTACCCCTTCCGGCGGTCGGGGACGACGAGGAGGCACCGGTACGACGCGCGGTGCTCACGGTCGACCACATGGACGGTCTGCGGATCGACCGCCTGTCCCTGCGGGTGGAGGAGGAGCCGGCCGATGGGTGACTTCGCCGGCGTGCTGCTCGCCGTCGTCCTGCTCGCAGCCAACGCGTTCTTCGTGGGCGCGGAGTTCGCGCTGATCTCCGCCCGTCGCTCCCAGATCGAGCCACGCGCCCAGTCCGGCTCGCACATGGCCGCCATCACCCTCAAGGCGATGGAGCAGGTCTCGCAGATGATGGCGGGCGCCCAGCTGGGCATCACGGTCTGCTCGCTCGGCCTCGGTGCCGTCGGCGAGCCGGCGCTGGCCCACCTCATCGAGCCGGTCTTCCACGAGCTCCACGTGCCCGAGGACTGGCTGCACCCCGTGGCCTTCGTGATCGCGATGACCGTCGTGGTCTACCTCCACGTCGTGCTCGGCGAGATGGTGCCGAAGAACATCGCGATCGCCGGTCCCGACCGGGCAGCGCTGATCCTCGGCCCGCCGATGTACGGCATCGTCCTGGTCCTGCGCCCGCTCATCGTGTCGATCAACGCGATCGCCAACGCCATCCTGCGGTTGCTCCGGATCGAGCCGAAGGACGAGCTCGGCAGCACCTACACCCGCGAGGAGGTCGCCGCACTGGTCGAGGAGTCGCACGGCGAGGGCCTGCTCGCCGAGGACGAGTACGACCGGCTCTCCGGTGCCCTCGGCTTCACCGAGAAGACCGTCGCCGAGGTGATGATGGCGCCCGACTCGCTCGCGACGGTGGTGCGCGGCTCGACCGGCGCGGACGTCGAGGCACTGTGTGCGGCGACCGGCTTCAGCCGGTTCCCGGTGGTCTCCGACGGCACCGACGGCACCGACGGCACCGGCGCTGCCGGCGACCTGATCGGGTACCTCCACATCAAGGACGTGCTCGAACCCGACGAGGAGCGCCGGCAGCGGCCGGTCGCCGACCGCTGGATCCGCCCGTTCGCGACCGTCACCGCCGAGACCCCGCTGCACGACGCGCTCGAGGTGCTGCAACGCCGTGGCGCCCACATGGCCCGGGTCGTCGCGCCCGACGGTACGACGCTCGGCGTCGCCGCGCTGGAGGACGTCATCGAGGAGCTCGTCGGCGAGATCCGCGACGCGGCGCACTCCGACGACGTGTCCGCGGGATGAGGGAACCGGGTGACCACTAGGGTGAGCGCTGTGGGTGAAGCCGTGACGCGGGACGAGCGCGCGTCCGATCGGGTGTGGACGCTCCCGAACCTGATCAGCGCGTCGCGACTGCTCGGCGTGCCGCTGTTCCTCTGGCTGGTGCTGGGGCCCGAGGAGGACGTCTGGGCGCTGGTCGTGCTGATGGTCTCCGGCGTCAGCGACTTCCTCGACGGCTGGCTGGCCCGCAAGCTCAACCAGACCTCCGAGCTCGGCCGGCTGCTCGATCCCGTGGCGGACCGGCTCTACATCCTGGCCGTCGTCGCCGGGCTCGCGCTGCGCGACGTGATCCCCTGGTGGGTCGCGGTCTCGCTCCCGTTGCGCGACCTGCTGCTGTGGGGCCTGGTGCCGCTGCTGCGCACCCGCGGCTACAGCGCGCTGCCGGTCCACTTCCTCGGCAAGGCCGCGACCTTCAACCTGCTCTACGCCTTCCCCCTCCTGCTGCTCGGCGACGGTGACGGCACGTTCGCCACCCTCGCCCAGGTCTTCGGGTGGTCCCTGGCGCTGTGGGGCATCGGGCTCTACTGGTGGGCGGGCATCCTCTACGCCTGGCAGGTGCGCAAGCTCCTCGCCACCACCGAACGACGACCACGGCGGACGGACTCCCGTGGCTGACACCATCGACCGCACCCGTACGCCGCTGCTGGCCGTGATCAC
>DATLIG010000075.1:0-10265 GCA_035539555.1 Nocardioides sp.
ACCGGGCACACGCCCGGTTCGATCTGCCTGCTCTACCGCGACCCCGACGGCCACGGCCACCTGTTCACCGGCGACTCGCTCTTCCCCGGCGGCGTCGGCAACACCTTCGGCGACGCAGCCGCCTTCGCGACGCTGATCGACGACGTCGAGACGAAGCTCTTCGGCACCCTTCCCGACGACACCTGGTTCTACCCGGGCCACGGCAACGACTCGACCCTCGGCAACGAGCGGCCGCACCTCGCGGAGTGGCGCGAGCGCGGCTGGTGAGCAGTCCCGGCGACGAGCTCGTCCCCCGGTACGACGATTCGGGCCGCCCCTCCGGCGAGGTGGTCACCCGCCGGGAGATGCGCGCCCGCAACCTCCGCCACGCGGCGACGGCAGTGGTGGTGCGCAACAGCGCCGGTGAGGTCTACGTGCACCGTCGTACGGACACCAAGGACGTGTTCCCCGGCCGCTACGACTTCGCGGCAGGAGGGGTGCTGCAGGTCGGCGAGGACCCGTATGACGCCGCGGTGCGCGAGGCCGAGGAGGAGCTCGGGGTCACCGGCGTCCCGCTCGAGCCGCTCGGCGAGGCGGACTACGCCGACGACCACACGTCGTACCACGCGTTCTGCTTCACCTGCGTGTACGACGGCCCGATCACCTGGCAGCCCGAGGAGGTCGCCTGGGGCGCGTGGGTCTCCGTGGACGAGCTGGGCGCGATGGTGGAGCGCGAGGAGTTCGTGCCGGACACCCTCGCCCTGCTCTGGCCGCTCGACCCTTCGTCCGGCTGAGCCGGAACTGCGGACGTCCTACGAACGGGTCGCCCCGGCAACCGGCGTCTCACGTCATTGCCCGCGTCGATGAGGAATTCCGGGACGTCGTGCGAATCGATCGCCATGGGGCTCGCAACGCATGACATCGCGTCTCCATCACCGCGCGAGCGTCAGCCGGCTCCGCTACTGCCCGTAGCTCCAGCGCAGCTCCTGCGCGAGCAGCTGGTTGAGCCGGTACCGGTAGGGACTCGCGTGCCCGGGGAGCGGAGATGCCGCCAGCCAGGTCAGCTCCAGCAGCGACCCGTCGCCGTCAGGCCGGATGGCCAGGACGATCCGGTCGTCGGGACGGTCCTGCCACAGCGACGACCACACCACGCGCTCGTCCTCGACGGACTCCAGCGTCTTCGGCCACGTCTCGCCGTCGCCGAGCACCAGCCACACCCGGGCACCCTCCCGTCGTGGCGCCACGAGGTCGGCCCACAGGACTCGTGGTGGAGGCGGCAACCGGTGCGATCGACGGGCCAGCTCCTCCACGACGACGACCCTACTCAGCGACCCCATCGCTGTGGGACCCTCGCCCCGTGACCTCCGTGACCTCCCTCGCCACCGCCATGTTCACCGTCTCCGAGCAGGACGCCGCGGTCGCGTTCTACACCGGCACGCTGGGCTGGGAGCTGCGCTCCGACGTCGCGTTCGGCGAGGGCGACTCCGCGGGCCGCTGGGTCGAGGTCGCTCCACCCGGCTCGGTCGCGGTGCTCGCGCTGAACGTCGCGTGGGACGGCTCAGCGCCCGGCGGCGGCGCTGTCGGCGTGGAGGCCACCGACGTCCGCGGCGAGCGCGACCGGCTCGAGCAGGCGGGCGTGGCGGTCGGCGAGCTGATGGGCGGCGAGGGCCCGGTGCCGCTGATGTTCTCCGTGACCGACCCGGACGACAACACGGTCTGGGTGGTCGAGGCGCAGCCCGTCACGCCGGAGGCGTGAACCCCGCCCGCGCCTTCGCCACCTCGTCACGGGACACGCACCCGACGACGTGGTCGTTGACCAGCCCCATCGCCTGCATGAAGGCGAAGGCCGTGGTCGGGCCGACGAACCTCCAGCCCCGCTTCTTGAGGTCCTTCGACATCGCGATCGCAGCAGGCGACGTGGTGAGCGTCTGGGGCTCCCCGAGCTCGGCGGCCGGGGGCTCGAAGGACCAGAAGTAGGCGGCGAGCGACCCTCGTTCCTCGATCAGCTCCAACCCACGGCCGGCGTTGTTGACGACCGCCTCGATCTTGCCGCGGTGGCGGACGATGCCGGCGTCGGCGAGCAGGCGGGCGACGTCGCTCTCGTCGTACCGGGCGACGACGGAGAGGTCGAAGTCCGCGAACGCGGCGCGGAACGCGGGGCGCTTCACGAGGATCGTGCGCCAGCTCAGCCCGGACTGGAAGCCCTCGAGGCTGACCTTCTCGAACAGGCGCTGGTCGTCGACGACCGGGAAGCCCCACTCGGTGTCGTGGTAGGCAGGGAACTCCGGGGCGGAGACCGCCCAGGCGCAGCGGAAAACGCCATCGGGACCGGGGAGCACGCTCGTCATGCGACGAACTGTGCCACCCGGCCCCGACAGGCCGATCAGCTGATCGGAGAGATCTGGAAGATCAGATCGCGCGGACGTTCTCCGCCTGCAGGCCCTTCTGGCCCTGGGTGACGTCGAACTCGACGCGCTGCTCCTCGGCGAGCGACTTGAAGCCGTTGCCGGAGATGCCGGTGTGGTGAACGAACACGTCCGCGCCGCCGCCGTCCTGCGCGATGAAGCCGAAGCCCTTGGTGTCGTTGAACCACTTCACGGTGCCCTGTGCCATTTCGATACTCCTTGTGTGTCATCCCGGAAGCCGCGTGAACCGGATTGGACGCGCGGGCTGAAGCCAACTGAACGCGCCTCGTGGAATGACCAGGTGGAGCTACAACAGTGAACCGGGCACCGGCAGGATGGCCCGGCGCCAAGACAGGGCCGACGAATCGGTCCCCTTCAACACGACGAGGCTACCAGTGATGTCCTCGCGCGTCGCCATTCCGCCCCCTAGTGTCGCTCCATGACGTTCACCCCGCGGCAGGTCCGGGCGATGGGCCTGATCGCCGACACGTTCGCGACCGGTGGCGACGGCGTGCCGTCGCCCACCGAGGTCGGCTCGCACGAGCTCGCGCTGCGGATCGCGGAGGCCAACCCGCGCACGGGCGAGGTGCGGCAGCTCAAGGCGCTCCTCGACATGTGGGACTCCCGCGCGTTCGGCATGGCGCTGACCGGCCGGCCCCGGCGCTTCTCGCAACTCGACCAGGCCGAGCGCGAGGCGGTCCTGCTCTCCCTCTCGGACTCGCGGATCGGCGCCAAGCGCGCGCTCTTCCAGGGCCTCAAGGGCGCCTCGCTGCTCCCGTACTACATGACCGGCGGGCCCGCCCTGTGGGACGGTCTCGGCTTCTCCGGCCCGCTCGGCACCCGCGACGACCCGCCACCGGCGACGATCACGCCGCTGCCCGTCACACGTGACACCGACCTGTCCTGCGACGTGGTCGTCGTGGGCAGTGGCGCCGGCGGCGGTACGGCTGCGGGTGTGCTCGCGGCGGCCGGGCTCGACGTCGTCGTGCTCGAGGCGGGTGGGTTCCACGACGAGCGGCACTTCGACGGCGGCGAGGAGACCGGCTTCCTCGAGCTCTACGCGCTGGCGCCCCAGGCGACCGCGGAGGGCCAGGTGCAGCTGGTCGCGGGCCGCGGCCTCGGCGGCGGAACCGTGGTCAACTACACGACGTCGTTCCGCACGCCCGACCACGTCCGCGCGGAATGGGCCGCCCACGGTGCCACCCAGTTCACCGGCCCCGAGTACGACGCCGCGATGGACGCCGTCTGCGCGCGGCTCGGCGTGAACACCGACCACGACAAGGCCGCGCCCCGGGACGCGATCCTCGAGCGCGGCGCCCGCGGGCTGGGGTGGGACGTCGCCGCGATGCCGCGCAACGTCGACGGGTGCGACCAGGACGTCGAGTGCGGCCGGTGCGGCATGGGCTGCCGGCTCGGCGCCAAGCAGTCGACGGCGAAGACCTGGCTGGCCGACGCGGCGGCAGCGGGTGCCCGGATCCTGACCGGGGTCTCGGTGCGCACGGTCAGCACCAGCTTCGGCCGCGCGACCGGCGTCGTCGGCAGCACGACCGAGGGCCACCGGGTCCGGGTGCGTGCCCGCGCCGTCGTCGTGGCCGCCGGCGCGATCCAGACGCCGGCCCTGCTGCAGCGCAGCGGGCTCACGAACCCCACCATCGGCCGCTACCTGCGCCTCCACCCCGCCACGGCGGTCTGGGGCCGGATGGACGAGCCGGTCGACGGCTGGGTCGGCGCCATGCAGAGCCGGTACGTCGATGCGCTCACCGACCTGGACGGCACCGGCTACGGCGTCCTCTACGAGACCGCTCCCCTGACCCCGGCGTTCGGCACGGGCTTCGTGAACTGGCGCGGCTCCGACGACTTCCGCCGCCGGATGGTCGAGCTGGAGCACACGCTCGGCGTCGCGGTGATCGTGCGCGACCGGGATCCCGGCGGCACCGTCCAGGTCGGGCGTGACGGCGAGCCCGTCGTCCGCTACCAGCTGTCCCCGCGCGACACCGACCACCTCGTCCAGGGACTCGTCGGCGGCGCCCGGATCGCGGAGTCGGCGGGTGCCGACTGGATCGCGTCCACCCACCACCGGACGGTCAGCTACGAACCCGGCAGGCGAGGCTCGATCACCACCTTCGAGGCCGACCTGCGCTCCGCCGGGGCGGCGCCCGCGACGATGGCGCTGGCGGCGTTGCACATCATGGGCACCGCACGGATGGGCGGCTCCGCCGCCGGCTCGGCCGTCGACCCCGATGGCCAGACCTGGGACGTCCAGGGCCTGTACGTCGCCGACGCGTCCTGCTTCCCGACGGCCTCCGGCGTCAACCCGATGATCTCGATCGAGTCGATCGCGCACATGACCGCGACCCGCCTGGCGGCGAGGCTGACCTGAAGCCGCCCTCGGCCGCGAGCCCAGCTCGACCGAGGGGCTAGAGGGCCAACAGGCGTTTCTCGAGGCTCGCCGCGACGCGCGTCCCCAGCACCTCGATGCCGCCCGCGAGGAGAGGCGTCGCCAACTTCGCCGCGCCCTTCGGCGAGAACTCCGAGCGGTACGTGACCGTCGTCGTCTCCGGTCCCGAGTCGAAGGTGATCGTGTCGCGCAGGTCCATCCCGTTCGCGGTGCCGGTCAGCTCGAACACCCGGTAGGGGTCGAACCGCACGACCTCGTAGTCGACCTCGACCTCGCGACCGAGCATGCGACTCACGTTGTGGTAGGTCGTCCCGACGCCGCCGTCACCCGAGGTGCAGACGGTCGAGACGGTGGGCGGGTCCCACTGCTCGGTGGTGGTGAAGTCGGTGAGGTAGGCCCAGACGGCCCCCACCGGCCTCTCGACGGTGATCGTGCGCTCGACGGTCGGCATCCCGCGGAGGTACCCGGCGCGGGAGGCGCCACACCGCCCTTCGTCACGGTCTTGCCGCCTTCGATCTGGCGACACGCTCGCGCCATCTCAGCTGTAGGTGATCTTGACGTGGTCGGTGACCGGGACCGACTGGCAGCCGAGCCGGATGCCGTCGTCGAGGTCGTCCTTGTCGAGGACGTCGTTGTGGAGCATCCTCACGTCGCCCTCGAGGAGACGGATCGCGCACGCGGAGCACTCACCCTCCCGGCACGAGTACGGCGCCTTGACGCCCTTCGACTCCAGGAAGTCCAGCAACTTCGTGCGCGGGTCCCAGTCGTCGAAGGTGAACTCCTCGCCGTCCAGCTCGACCTCGACCTTGACCGGACCCGCAGGCGCGTCGGCGAACACGTCCGCGGCGGAGCCGTCGTCGTCGGACTCGGCGAGGGCGATCTCCTCCTCGGCGGCCTGGACCTCGGCGATGTCCCCGAACGGGTTCCCGCCGAGCGACACGAACTTCTCCTGGTGGCGCAGGCTGCGGGGGACCTCGAGGTCCTTGAGGACGGTCGTGACCATCTTCATGAACGGCGCCGGACCGCAGACGAAGGAGTCGTAGCCGCCGTACCGGGCGGAGAAGGCCTTCATCTGGGCCTCGGTCGGGATGCCCTGGACCGACTCCAGCCAGTGGATGACCTGCAGGCGGTCGGGGTTCTCGGCGGCGAGGCGGGTGAACTCCTCGGCGAAGATCACCGACTTCTCGTCGCGGTTGGCGTAGAAGACGACGATCCGACCGGAACCGTGCGCCAGCGCCGTGCGGGTGATCGACATGATGGGCGTCACACCCGAGCCGCCGGCGAAGAGCAGCAGGTCGGCGTCGATCGACGCCGGCGTGAAGATGCCCGACGGCGGGAGCACGCGCAGGGTGTCGCCGACCGCGAGGTTGTCGCAGATCCAATTCGACGCGTAGCCGTCGGCGGTGCGCTTGACCGTGACGGTGAGCGGACCGCCGTCGTGGGGGCTGCTCGACAGGGAGTAGCAACGGGCCGCGATCCCGGTCTGGTCGCTCGGTACGGCGACGGTCAGGAACTGGCCCGGCTTGTAGTCGAACCTCTCCTCCGCACCCGCGGGCACGGCGAAGCTGATCGACTTGGCGTCGGCGGTCTCCTCGACCACACCGACGACATCCAGGACGAAGGACTCGATGTCCACGGAACTCCCCTACAGAAAGACGAAAATTGGCGGGGCTCAGTACCCGTCGTGCGCTCCGACCGGGACGACTCCGTCCCGAACGGCCCCATCGATGCTAGCCATCAGCCGAGGGCACGGCTTGTGCATGTCCCGCCCAGCGGGCGCTTCACCTCGTCGCTGGAACTCTTGACAATCCGACCTGGACTGTCCAGTCCACTGCACGGAGGTGTGGTGGTCGCTGTTCTTCTTGACCCGGACCCGGGCCAGGCAGTCCAGGCAGGCCACCTCGACGAGCCGCTCCTCGGTGTAGCGGTGCAGGTCGGCGAGGGTCTCCTCGCTGGTCGGGACGAACGACGCCATCGAAGCAGCTCCCGGTCAGGCGTCCGCGGGCTCGGAGGCCTCGGCCGCCGCCCGCTTCGCGAGGTTCTCGGCCACCTCGGCGTGCCAGTACTCGTTGGCCTTGGTGGTGTCGACCTCGAACTCGAAGCGGTCCACCATCTCGGGCTTGATGTCCGCGACGTCGACGTAGAACTGCTCGTACCAGCGGCGCAGCTGGTAGACCGGCCCGTCCTCCTCGCACAGCAGCGGGTTCTGGACGGCGACCTTGTTCTCCCAGATGGCCACGTCCTGCAGGAAGCCGTCGCCGAAGGACTCGGTGTAGCGCTCCGCGATGTAGGCGCAGGTCTTCTCGTCGAGGCCCTCGGGCTTGCGCACGCTGATGCCGTACTGGAGCGTGAAGGACTCGGGGCCGGTCGGGATGTGGCAGTTGATCAGGATGACCTCGGTGATGAAGCCCTTGTAGTCCACCTCGAGCCAGTTGATCATGTACGACGGCCCGTAGTAGGTGGCCTCCGACTTGAGCGTCGAGTTCTCGTCGCCGTACCCGCCGCCCATCGTGTCGGGACGGCCCTTCGACTCCATGAACTGGGTCGCGGTGTGGCCGTCGAAGATGTTGCGGAAGCTCGTCGGGAAGGCGAAGTGCACGTAGTAGAAGTGCGCCATGTCCGCGACGTTGTCGATCAGCTCACGGCAGTGCGAGCCGTTGATCTCGCGGGTGTGCCACGACCACGGGGTGTACTTGTCCGTCATCACGTCCGGCAGCTCCGGCGGCAGCAGGTCGTGGTCGGCCGCCGAGCCCTCGGGGTCGTTCCAGATGAGCAGCTGGCCGTTGCGCACGACCGTCTCGTAACGGTGCGTGCGGGCCCGCAGCGGCACCCGGCGCGCGTACGGGATCTCCTTGCACTTGCCGTCGCCGCCCCAGCGCCAGTCGTGGAACGGGCAGGCGACGTTGTCGCCCTTGACCTCGCCCTGGGTCAGGTCGCCGCCCATGTGCCGGCAGTAGCCGTCCAGTGCGTTGAGCTCACCCTTGCCGTCCTGCCAGACCACGAGCTTCGTGCCGAAGCCGTGGACGGCGTGCGGCTTGCCGTCGGAGAAGTCCGACGCCAGCCCCAGGCAGTGCCAACCGCGCGCGAAGCGGATCGGCGCCGTGCCCTGGTCGAGACTGCGCCCATTCGAGGAGAGGGTGTCGCTCATGTAGAACACGTTACAGTTTTGGCGTTATGGTGACAACAACCAGGCGGCCCGATCCGTCTGGAACCAGAAGTCACAGGAGAGCCGATGCACATCGACCTGGAGCCGCAGCAGGTAGCGCTGCGCGAGGAGCTGCGCGCGTACTTCGCCGAGCTCGTCACCCCCGAGATCCGCGCCGGCCTGGCGTCGGCGACCGGCGAGTTCGGCGAGGCGGGTGTCTACAAGGACGTCATCCGCCAGATCGGCAAGGACGGCTGGCTCGGCATCGGGTGGCCGAAGGAGTACGGCGGCCAGGCGCGCTCGATGGTCGAGCAGCTGATCTTCACCGACGTCGCCGCCATCGCCGGCGTGCCGATCCCGTACCTGACGCTCAACACCGTCGGGCCGACGATCATGCGCTTCGGCAGCGAGGAGCAGAAGGAGTACTTCCTCCCGAGGATCCTCGCCGGCGAGCTGCACTTCTCGATCGGCTACTCCGAGCCGGGCTCGGGCACCGACCTCGCGTCGCTGCAGACGAAGGCGACCCTCGAGGGCGACGAGTGGGTCATCAACGGCCAGAAGATGTGGACCTCGCTCATCCAGTACGCCGACTGGCTCTGGATGGCCTGCCGCACCGAGCCCGACGCGCCGCGCCACAAGGGCCTGTCGATGATCCTCGTCCCGGCCGACGCGCCGGGCGTGTCCTACACCCCGGTGCACACGGTCGCGGGCGTCGGCACGTCGGCGACCTACTACTCCGACGTCCGGGTCCCCGCCTCCAACCTGGTCAGCGAGCGCGGCGGCGGCTGGGCGCTGATGACCAACCAGCTCAACCACGAGCGCGTGGCCCTCACCTCCGCCGCTCCCCTGGTCCACTCGCTGCAGCTGGTCAAGGACTGGGCCGCGGAGACCCGCAACCCGGACGGCTCGCGGGTCATCGACACCGAGTGGGTGCAGATCGCGCTCGGCCGCGCCCACGCCCGGGTCGAGGCGCTGTCGCTGATCAACTGGAAGCTCGCCGCCGACGCCGACCACGGTGTCGCGCTGTCGCCGGCCGAGGCCTCGGCCACGAAGATCTACGGATCCGAGCTGGCCACCGAGGTGTACCGCTCGCTGATGGAGATCGTCGGGCCGCACGCCGGCATCACCGGCGACTCCCCCGGCGCTGCCCTCGCCGGACGTCTCGAGCGCTTCCACCGGTCGTCCCTGGTGATGACCTTCGGTGGCGGCACCAACGAGATCCAGCGCGACATCATCGGCTACGTCGGCCTCGGCCTGCCTGCCGCCAAGCGAGCCTGAGGAGCACAGCCATGGACTTTCTCTTCACCCCCGAGCAGGACGAGGCCGCCGAGCTGGCGGCGCAGATCCTCGCCGACAAGGCCACGACCGAGCGGCTCAAGGAGGTCGAGGCCGGCGGCGACCGGTTCGACCGCGCACTGTGGGCGACGCTGGGCGACGCCTTCGACTGGTCCGAGCTGGACCTGATCATGCTCGCGCGCGTGCTGGTCGAGTGCGGCAGGCGCGTCGCGCCCGTGCCGCTTGCCGTGCACGCCGCATGCATCAACGTCCTCGGCGACGCAGCCGACCCGGCGCTGCTGTACGCCGCCGCGGTCGCCGAGGAGCGGGCCCACCTGCCCGTCGTACCCACGGTGACGGCGAGCTCCGAGGGCTCGCTGAGCGGCACGAAGACCCTCGTGCGCGCCGGCATGACCGCCGACGCCCTGGTGGTCACGGCGACCGGCCCCGACGGTCCGGCCGTCTACCTCGTCGACGCCTCCACGGACGGTGTCGACCGGGTCGCGCAGAGGACCAGCGACGGCGACGTGGCGGCCCTGGTCACCCTCACGAACGCCGCCGGCACCCGGGTCGGCGGCGCCGACACGGCGGCGCGCCTGGGGCAGCTCCTCGTCGCGCTGGCGGCAGCCGAGCAGCTCGGCGTGACCGAGGGCGCACTGCGGCTGACGTCGGAGTACGCCAAGACCCGCGAGCAGTTCGGCCGCCCGATCGGCACCTTCCAGGCGGTCTCGCAGCGCCTCGCCGACGGCTTCATCGACGTCCTCGGCCAGCGGCTCACGCTGTGGCAGGCGATCTGGCGGCTGCAGGAGGGCCTACCCGCCGAGACCGAGGTCGCGACCGCGAAGCTGTGGGCCGCCGACGCGGGGCACCGGATCGCGCACACCACCGTCCACGTGCACGGCGGCGTCGGGATCGACCTCGACGGCGAGGCGCACCGCTACTTCACCAGCGGCAAGCGGTTCGAGTTCCTCTTCGGAGGCGCGACCGAGCAGGCGCTGACGATCGGCCGCTCGTTCGCGTGACCGTCCGGGACCTGCTTCTCGCCCGTGCCGAGGACGACCGT
>DATLIG010000076.1:0-15714 GCA_035539555.1 Nocardioides sp.
AGCGGTCGGCTCACCGGGCTGCCGCCGTCACGCGGTAGCGGACGAACGACGGCACCGCGAGGGCCGCGACGACGACCAGGACGACGACCAGCACCCCGCCGCCGGCCGCCGCGGTCGCCGTACCCACCATCGCGGCGGAGGCGCCGTGGGCGACGTCGGCGATGCGCGGGCCGCCGGCGACGACGACGATGAAGATGCCCTGCAGCCGGCCGCGGACCTCGTCGGCCGCCGCGCTCTGCAGCATCGAGGTGCGGAACGCCGCGGAGGCCATGTCGGCCGCGCCGCCGACGACCAGCATCAGGACGGCGACGACCAGCCAGAGCCGGGTCGAGCCGGGCAGCTCGTCGGCGCCGAGGACGGCGAGGCCGAAGCCGACCATCGCCAGGCCCCACACGACGATGCACCACACGACGGCCTTGCCCTGCGCGGAGATCCGCGAGACCCAACCGGAGAAGACGCCGCCCAGCACGGCGCCGGCGGGGATGCCGGCGAACAGCAGCGCGAAGGCGAGGCCGCCCTCCTCGGGGCCGAGGAAGCTCTCGTGCGCGATCTCGGGGAAGAGCGCGCGGGGCATGCCGAAGACCATGGCGATGATGTCGACGACGAAGGACATCATCAGCACCGGCTGGGTGCGCAGGTAGGTGATCCCCTCGACCACCGAGCGCAGCCCCGGCGTCCCGGTGACGGTCCCCTCGACCGGCAGCCGCGGCAGCCGTACGACGGCCCACAACGTCGCGAGCAGGCAGACCGCGTCGGCGAGGTAGAGCCACGAGAAGCCGGTGAAGGGGATCAGGATGCCGGCGATGAGCGGGCCGCCGATCGCGCCGGCCTGCATCACCGTCATGTTGAGCGAGTTGGCTGCCGGCAGCGCCTCGGCGTCGAGGAGGCGCGGCAGGATCGCCGACCGGGTCGGCTGGTTGACCGCGAAGAAGCCCTGCTGCACGGCGAACAGGCTGAGCAGCAGCCACACGTTGCTGGCGTCGAGGGCCGCCTGCAGCCAGAACAGGGCCGCCGTCCCGATCAGGCCGACGGTGGTGACCATCATGATCGTGCGGCGGTCGAAGTGGTCGGCGAGCGCGCCACCCCACAGGCCGAACACGACGAGCGGCACCAGGCCGAAGACGCCGGTCAGGCCGACGTACGCCGACGAGCCGGTGTCGGCGTAGATCTGGGCCGGCACCGCCACCACCGTCAGCTGCGCGCCGACGACCGTGATGATGTTGGCGGTCCACAGCCGCCGGAAGTGCGGGTTCCGCAGCGGCCGGGTGTCGGCCAGCATCCCGCGCAGACTCACCCGCTCAGGCTAGACAGTCGTCCGATGTCTCGATGAATCCGGGGTGGGGCGACGGTCGACACGACCATGAGCACCTCACAGGAGAACCCCGGGACGAGCGCCGTCGGACCGCTCGACATCACCTTCACCGAGACGCTGCGCAAGAGCGACGCGAAGGGCGGTTGGACGTACGTCGTGTGGCCCGGGTCGGCCGAGCTCTTCGGCACCCGCGGCCGGGTCAAGGTCCGCGGCACCGTCGACGGCGCGCCCTTCGAGACCTCGTTCATGGCGCTCGGCGACGGCACCCACAAGCTGCCCGTCGCGACCGCCCTGCGCGTCGAGAGCGGGAAGCAGGAGGGCGATGCCGTCGAGATCCACCTGACCGAGCGGCTGTCCTGACCGAGTTCCGGGAGCCGCGACGAGAATTCCCGTGGCAGGCTGTCGTATCGGTGCAACGCCCTTCGTGGTGGTGATGTGAGGCGGTCATCGGGGCCGCCCCGGACACCCGGACCAACCGAGGAGAAGAGCAATGACGCAGTACCTGCTGACCGTGCACGGCAGCGACGAGGACTACGCCGAGGTCACGCCCGAGCAGATGCAGGAGATGTTCACGGCGGTCGACCGGTTCAACCAGAAGCTTCAGGCCGACGACGTGTGGGTCTTCGCCGGCGGCCTGGAGAGCGTCGCCAGTGCCAGCGTCGTCGACGCCTCCGGTGACGCACCGGTCGTCACCGACGGTCCCTACCTGGAGACCAAGGAGCACATCGGCGGCTTCTGGATCATCGACGTGCCCGACGCCGAGACCGCCGTGCAGTACGCCACCGAGGGCTCGCGCGCCTGCCAGGGCAAGGTCGAGGTGCGGCCCTTCCAGGCCGAGCCGCCGGCGGACGCGTGACGGATCACCCGGTGGCCGAGGAGGTCGCGCAGCGGTCGTCACGAGACCCCGGCCCCGCCGCGGCGGCCGCCAGGACCGCCGTCGAACGCATCTTCCGCGAGGAGTACGGCCGGCTGATCGCCTCGCTGGTCCGCCGCTTCGGTGACATCGACATCGCCGAGGAGGCGGCCGGGGAGGCCCTGCTCGCCGCGCTCGAGAAGTGGCCGGAGGCGGGCGTTCCGCCCAACCCCGGCGGCTGGCTCACCACCACCGCCGGCAACCGGGCCATCGACAAGCTCCGCCGCGAGAAGGTGCGCGAGACCAAGCACGAGGCCGCTGCCATGATCCAGGACGACACCCCGCACGAGCCGACCGGCCCGATCGCCGACGACCGGCTGCGGCTGATCTTCACCTGCTGCCACCCCGCGCTCGCGCCGGAGGCCCGGATCGCGATGACCCTGCGCCTGCTCGGCGGGCTCACCGTCGCCGAGATCGCCGCCGCCTTCCTCGTGCAGGAGACGACGATGGCGCAGCGGATCACCCGTGCCAAGGCGAAGATCAAGGGCGCGAACATCCCCTACAAGGTGCCCGAGGCGGCCGACCTGCCCGCCCGGGTCGGCGCCGTCCTGGCGGTCCTGCTGCTGATCTTCAACGAGGGCTACCTCTCCACCGGCGACGGCGACCCGATCCGGGCCGACCTGACCGGCGAGGCGATCCGGCTCGCGCGCATCCTGCACGAGCTGCTCCCCGACGACGTCGAGACGACCGGCCTGCTCGCGCTGCTGCTGCTCACCGAGTCGCGCCGCGCGGCGCGGGTCCGCGGCGGCGAGCTGGTCACGCTCGAGGAGCAGGACCGCGGTGGCTGGGACCACGCGCTGATCGCCGAGGGACACGGCCTGGTCCGTGAGTGCCTCGCCGTCAACCGGCCGGGCCGCTACCAGATCCTGGCGGCCATCAACGCCGTCCACACCGACGCCCCGACCGGCGCGGCGACCGACTGGTCGCAGATCGCGGCGCTCTACGACCAGCTCGCCCGCATCGACCCGTCGCCGATCGTCGCCCTCAACCGGGCCGTCGCGATCGCGGAGCTCGACGGACCCGAGGTCGCTCTCTCGATCGTCGACCGGCTGCCGCTGGAGAACTACCACGCCTGGCACGCCACCCGCGCCGAGCTGCTGCGCCGGCTCGGCCGCTCCACCGAGAGCCGGGAGGCGTACGACGCCGCGCTGGCGGTCTGCGACAACACCGCCGAGCGCGCCTACCTCACCCGGAAGCGCGACCAGCTGGCCCGGTGACCCGGTCGCGGGGCGGCAGCCACAGCACGAACCTCGTCGTGGGCGAGGTGGTGTCGAGGGACAGGTGACCCCCGCAGACGTCGGCCAGCTCGGAGGCGACGGCGAGCCCGATCCCCTGGGACCCCCCGGAGCCGGTGCTCACGCCTCGGTGGAAAACCTCCGGTTCGAGGGTCCGGGTGCCCTCGTCGCCGACCACCAGCTCGAGGTGGGTGCCGGCGTCGCGGACCTCGACGAGGATGCTGCCCTCCCCGTGCCGGCGGGCGTTGTCGATAAGGACGTCGAGCACCTGCTCCACCGGTCCGCTGGGCACGCGGGTGCGGGAGCGACGGCCCACCTGGCGGAACGCGATCGTGCGCCCCTCCGGGGCGAGGCGTCGCCCCCACCGCTCGATGCCGGTGCGGACCAGCGCGACCAGGTCGACCACCTCGTGGGCGTCGATGCGACGACCGCGGGCCAGGTCGAGCAGCTCGTCGATCGCGGCGTTGAGGCGGTCCAGCTCGCCGATCCCGCGCTCCAGCTCCTCCCGGATCCCGGGTGCGGTCTCGGGCCACAGGGTGAGGTCCTCGAGTCCGAGCCGCAGCGCCGTCACGGGCGTCCGCAGCTGGTGGGAGGCGTTGGCGGCGAACTCGCGCTCGCGTCGTACCAGGTCGTCGAGCTGCGCTGCCGCGCCGCGCAGCGAGGCGCCGATCTCCTCCGCCTCCGGGACCGCGTACGACGGCACGTCGAGGTCGAACCGGCCGTGGCCGAGCTCGCGGGAGAGGCCCGCGAGCTCCTGGAAGGGGCGCGACATCCGGCGGGCGAGGGCGAACCCCAGCAGGGCCGACACCACGGCGAGGACCAACCCGAGCAGCACCAGCGGGGTGATGGCGTCGCGGACGCTCGAGCTGACGGTGTCGCCGGACACGCTCAGCCGCAGGGAGCCGCCATCGGGGAGTGGCCTGGTCACGACGATGTCGCCGGTGCCCTCGTCCGTCTCCCCGGCGACCAACGCAGCGCCGTCGGCCGGCCGGTACTCGACCCGGTCGGCACCGGTCAGGCCGCGTTCGAGGAGTGAGGCGTCGACCTCCCCGCCGGCCGCCTGCCGTTCCTCGACGAGACCGGCGAGCGCGGCGGAGGTGCCGTCGAGGGTGGCCCACTCCTGGTCGCGGACGAGGTCGGCCAGGAAGTAGGCGCGCGGCACTCCGTAGAGCCCGATGACGGCGAGGGTCAGCCCGACGAAGGCGATGACCAGCCGCTCACGCATCGCGCGGGGTGTCCTCGAGCCGGAATCCGACGCCTCGGACGGTGCCCAGCGCGATCGGCGCGAGGCCGTCCTGCAGCTTCTGCCGGAGCCGGCCGATGGTCGCGTCGAGCGTCTTCGTGGAGCCGAACCAGTTCTCGTCCCAGACCTCGGCCATCAGCGTCTCGCGGCTGACGACGGCGCCCCGATGCTGGTCGAGCAGCGCCAGGACGTCGAACTCCTTGGCGGTCAGCGCCATCTCGGTGCCGCCGACCCACACCCGTCGTGCGGCGGGGTCCAGCCGGAAGTCCGCCTGCTCGTCGCTCGACGCGGCGGTCGGGGCGGTCGCGACGGCCGGGGCCGTGAGCGCCGCCGACCCGGTGGATGCGGTCGGCTCGGCGGGCTCGACGACCGACGGTCGGTGCGAGCGGCGCAGCAGGGCACGCACCCGGGCGAGCAGCTCGGACAGGCTGAACGGCTTGGCGAGGTAGTCGTCGGCGCCGACGTCGAGGCCGACCACGCGGTCCAGCTCCCCGGCGCGCGCCGTGAGGATCACGATGCCGCCCTCGAAGCCGTCGGCCCGGAGGCGGCGGCACACGTCGAGGCCGTCGAGGTCGGGCAGGCCGAGGTCGAGGAGCACCAGGTCGACCCCGCCCGCTGCCACCGCCTCGATCGCGGGCTGGCCGGCGGCGACCCGCTCGACGTCGTAGCCCTCGCGCTGTACGGCGCGCAGGAGGGGCGCGGCGATGGCGTCGTCGTCCTCGACGATCAGCAGGCGCACGGGCACCTCACCGAGCATAGGGGGCGGACGTCGCCCCGGCGGATCGGGCACGCGCTCGCCGGTCGGCGTCGATCGCGAGCAGCACGCCGAGGACGATGAGGAGGGCGGACGCCGTGGGGACGTCCACCGGGTGCCGGCTCTGGCCCGGCAGCCCGACGGTCAGGGCGAGCGTCGTCACGAGCAGCTGGGACGCGGCGCAGGCGACGACCGGGAGCCGGGTCTCGAGGCAGTTGGCGCGCGAGAGCGCGAGGGCCGACAGGAGGCTGAGCGGCGCGAAGATCATCGCGCTCACCGACGTACGGTCCCCGAGGCCGCTGGCCCACCACAGCTGGCAGAGCCCCAGCAGGGTCATCAGGAGGGTCGCGACGCGCCATCCACCGGTGTGGTTCATCAGAAGTCCCGGTCGGCGGGTCCGGACTCGGTCACCGGCGTCGCCGCGCAGGCGCCGCCGCCGATCGAGGTCGCCGCGGTGGAGGGAGTCCACGCCATGGTCGGCGCCGCCGCCACGGTGCGCAGGCCGTTGCCCGACGCGAGCGTGCCCACGACGATCGTGACGACGGTGCGGCTGACGCCGTCGACGGTGGCCGTCGAGGCGGTCATGGTGGCGTTGAAGGTCGCCGTCTTGCGGGCCTTGACGTAGTCGTCGCGCAGGCCGATCGAGCCGAGCTGGACGGCACTGCCGTTGCGGAGCACGTCGAGCACGTCGGCCCGGTTGCCGCCGCCGACCAGGTTGCCGTCGCGCAGCCGGAGGCTGACCGGGAGCGCGGTCCCGGTCCACCCGGCGGTGATGCTGGCCGGCGCGACCGACTCGCTGTAGGTCAGCGTGACCGAGTCGCCGGCGTCGAGCCGTCCCACGGTGCCCTCGCCGTTCGAGCCCTGGACGTCGACCGCGCGCAGCGTGCTGTTGTCGACCTTGCGGGCGCTGACGACGGCCGAGGTCGTCGTCGCCCCATGGCCGTCGACGAGGATCGCGCGCAGGTCGTAGCTGCCGTTGGCGACGCTGCGCGTGTCCCACGAACAGGAGTACGGCGCCGTGGTGCTCGTGCAGAGGTCGGTCCACGTGCTCGTGCCGCTCGTGGCGCGCTGGAGGCGCACCGAGGCGACACCCGCGGTCGAGTTGGCCTGCGCGGTCACGGTGACCGTGCCGGACAGGAAGGCGCCCGGGTCGTCCACGGAGACCGACGAGACGGTGTTGTCGACGACGCGGCCGGTCACGCTCGCCGAGGTCGCGGTGTTCCCGGCGACGTCGGTCGCGACGGCGCGGAAGGAGTAGGTGCCGTCGGTGAGGGCGGTGGTCGCGTAGCGGCAGCTGAACGGCTCGGCGGTGATCGTGCACAGCGTCTGCCAGGTGCTGGTGCCGCTGCGGAGGTGCTGCAGGACGACCTGCTGGACACCCGACCCGGCGTCGCTGACGCTCGCGGCGAACGTGACCGTGCCGCTGAGCGGGCTGCCGGGGTCGGTCATGGCCACCGTCGGGGCCAGGTTGTCGACGAGCACGTCGCTCACGACCGCCGACGTGACCGAGGTCAGCCCGGAGGTGGCGACGGCTCGCAGGTCGTAGGAGTCGTTGGCGAAGGACGTGGTGGTCCACGTGCAGCCGAAGGGGGCCGACAGGCCCGAGCACAGCGTCTTCCAGCTGGAGCCGCCGGCGGGGGCGTACTGGATCGTGACGACCCAGGGCAGGGCGCCGCCGTTGTAGACGGTGGCCGACACGGGCACGTTGCCGCGGACGATGTCGCCCGGGTCGGCGAGGACCACCACGACGTTGTTGGCGACCGTCGTCCGCACGGTGTCCGAGAGGGTGGTGTAGCCGGCGCCGTTCAGGGCGCGGGCGCGCAGGTCGTAGGTGCCGTCCACCATCGATCCGGTCGCCCACGCGCAGGAGTACGGCGCGGTGGCGTCGATGCAGAGCGTGGTCCAGGTGGACGCCCCGGGGGCGAGGTACTGCAGGGTCACCGACGTGATGCCGGACTCGGCGTCGGTCGCGGTGGCCGCCAGGGTCACCGTGCCCTGCAGCGGCGTACCCGGGTTGGTCAGGGTGACCGCCGGAGCGGTCCAGTCGGAGGCCGCGCGAACGGTGCCGGACGCGGCGCTCGAGCTGGTGAATGTCGCGTCGGAGAAGCCGCTGGAGAAGCGCGAGGCCAGCGCCACGACGAGGATCCCGAGGAGCAGGATCGCGGGCGTGCGGCGCATGGTCGGTCCTTCCTGGCGCGGTGCTGACGGAGGTGTTCGGAGGATGCTTCAACGGTAGGGAGAGGCGGACCACGACCGGTCGACGCGATCTCCACGGGTGTTCCACAAGACGGAACCGGTGCCGATGCCCGGGCAGACGACAGCGGCTGCCCCCCGGCCCCACACCAGGAGACAGCCGCAGCTCGTGGTCACCACCGGCGACTCGTCGGGTGTCCCGCGCCCCGGGCACGCACCTCGCGGCGTTGCCGCCGCTTGCGAGACGACCCGGTATGGCTGCGCGCCGGCGCCTTGCGATGCGCGCACCCGGAGCACGGGCCACCTTCGACGAGCCACCGGTGGCAACCACTCGTCAGGCCGTGCGTACCCCGCCCGGTCCACCCCCCAGTGAGGGATCGGGACGGGTGCGCACGGCGGCCACCAGCTGGCCGAGGCTGAGCAGGGCGACGAGCCCTGCCGGAAGTCCGATGACGAGGAGTCGGACCTGTGGATCGGCCAGCGCGATGAGTACCCAGCCGGCATGCGGGACCGAGAAGGTCGCGACCGGCTGCGTGTCGGAGGTGAGCGAGAACAGCCACGGGTCGGGGTCCGGGTTGGCGTCGCCCTGCGTGCGCAGCACCTGCTCACCCTCCGGCGAACGCCCGATCGCGATGATCCGGTGGGTGACCAGCGTGGTCACCCCGGACGACGCCGGCGGCTGGTAGGTGATCACGTCCCCCACCTCCAGGTCTGCGGCGGTCACCGGCTTCTCGAAGACGATCGAGCCCTTCTCGAAGGTGCCGGACATCGACCCGCCGGTGATCACGTAGCGCTCGTGCCCGAGCAGTGCCGGCAGGACGTAGGCCGCGCCGAGCAACGTCACGACCACGAGAAGGAGATTGCCGAGCAGGCCGATTGCGCGACTGAGCCGGGGGAGGCGTGGTGCGCTCACGGTGCTCTTCTCCATGGTCTCGGGCCTTTTCTCGTGGGTGGACGTTGCTCAGCGCGGGGTCACTGGTTGGTGGTCTCGCCGTTGAGCTGGATCGAGTCCCACTGGTACGACGCCGAGGCGGCCTTGCCCTGGTCGGCGTTCGGCGTGGTGGTGGCGAGCTTCACCGTGAACCTGTAGGTGTTCGCGACGCCGGCCTGGACGACGCCGAGGTCGGTCTTCGCGCCGTCGACCAGTCCGCCGAAGGTGCCGTTGTAGACGGTCGCGCCGGTGGTCGTGTTGGTGATCGCCAGGGTCAGGTTGTCGCCCGTGAAGCCGTTGGTGGACGCCGTCTCGGTGAGGCTGAAGGTGGCCGGCAGGCTGCCGGTGTTGGTCAGCGTGAGCGAGCCGTTCAGGGTGTCGCCCGGCTTCATGTTGCTCAGGTCGAAGACCGCGCCGCCGTCCTTCGAGTTGCTCTGCGAGAGCGTGCCGGAGGTGACCGCGCTGACGGTGTTGTTGGACTGGGACGTGAACGTCGCACCCGAACCCACGGCGATGGCGCCGGCGGCGGCCATGGTGGCCAGCGGGAGGAGGACCTTCTTGGACATCTGCATGACTGACTTCTCCTGGTTGCTGCTCTTGGTCCGTGCGGGGTGTTTCCCGATGGCCAGAACTCTTCCAAGGCCCGCACCACAGGAGATCGACGCGCGTTCTCCACGAATTCCTCCGCATCTCCACGGTTTTCCACATCGGTCCACGGAATCTCCACGGAACGGCCGGGCGCTCCCCGGGGTCCCGCTCGTAGGCTTCGGCCATGACGCCCGCCCCGCTCGCGCTCCCGACCGCGCCCGACCTGTGGCCCGACTGGATCCGGGACCGCTCGACCTCCGAGATCGCCCGCGCGACCGAGCTCGTCGACGGGCTGCGGACCGCGGCTCCGGCCGACCCGGTCGCCGTACTCCGGCAGTGGGACCGGGCCGCCGGTCACCTCGGCAATGTCGCCGCGTTCGGCTCGCTCCTCGGCAACGTGCACCCGCTCGAGGCCGCGCGCGACCTCGCCGACGCCGCCGAGCAGGAGGCGTCGAAGCTGGCCACGCAGTGGAGCCTCGACCGCGACCTGTACGACGTCTTCGCGGCCATCGACGACGCGTCGGTCGCCCACGATCCCCTCGCCGCGCGGCTCCTCGCGAAGGTGCGCGCCGACTTCCGCCGCTCCGGCGTGGACAAGGACGAGGCGACCCGGGAGCGGATCGCGACCATCCGGGAGCGCATCACCGAGCTCGACCAGGAGTTCAGCCGGGTCACCCGCGACGACGTGCGCACGATCCGGGTGCGTCCCGAGCAGCTCGCCGGCATGCCGGCCGACTGGCTCGAGGCCCACCCGGCCGACGACGAGGGCCTGGTCACCGTCACGACCGACTACCCCGACTCGGTGCCGGTGCGCATGTTCGCGCACGACCAGGACGTCCGCCGCGACATCACCATCGCCTTCCTCGAGCGCGGCTGGCCGACGACCGAGGCGCTGCTGACCGAGCTCTTCGCCCTGCGCCACGAGCTGGCCACGACGGTCGGCTACGCCGACTGGCCGTCGTACGACGCCGACGTGAAGATGATCGGCGAGGGCCCCGCCATCCCGGAGTTCATCGACCGGATCACCGCGGCCGCCGAGGAGCCGATGCGGCGCGACCTCGAGCAGCTGCTGGCGCGCTACCGCCGCGACTTCCCCGCCGCGACGGAGGTCCCCGGCTTCGACTTCCAGTACTACGCCGAGCTGGTCCGCTCCGAGGAGTACGACGTCGATGCCCAGCGGGTGCGCACCTACTTCGACTTCGGCAAGGTCCGGCAGGGCCTGCTCGAGGTGACCGGACGACTCTTCGACCTGGCCTACCGGCCCGTCGACGTACCCGTCTGGCACGAGGAGGTCACCGCCTACGAGGTCGAGCGGGCCGGCCGCGTGATCGGGCGGATCTACCTGGACCTGCACCCGCGCGAGGGCAAGTACAAGCACGCCGCGCAGTTCACGCTCACCGACGGGGTCGAGGGCGAGCAGTTGCCGGAGGGCGTGCTGGTCTGCAACTTCTCCCGTGGCCTGATGGAGCACGACCACGTCGTCACGCTCTTCCACGAGTTCGGCCACCTGCTGCACCACGTGCTCGCCGGCCACGGCGACTGGTTCCGCTTCGCGGGCGTCGCGACCGAGTGGGACTTCGTCGAGGCGCCGAGCCAGATGCTCGAGGAGTGGGCCTGGCACGCCGACGTGCTGCGCACCTTCGCCAGCAACGAGGCGGACGAGCCGATCCCCGCCGAGCTGGTCGCCGCGATGCGCGCGGCCGACGACTACGGCAAGGGCATCTACGCCCGCACGCAGATGTTCTACGCCGCCATGTCGTACTGGTTCCACGCCGATCGCGCCCTGGCGGGCAACGGCGGCGAGGTCCCCGACCTGACCGACCGGATGATCGAGCTCCAGGCCCGGTACGCCGCCCTCCCGTACCTCCCCGGCACCCACATGTTCGCGAGCTTCGGCCACCTCGGCGGCTACAGCTCGGCCTACTACACCTACATGTGGTCGCTGGTGATCGCGAAGGACATGTTCAGCGCCTTCGACGAGTCCGACCTGTTCGCCCCCGACGTGGCCCACCGCTACCGCGACGCCGTGCTCGCGCGTGGCGGCGAGGGCGACGCGGCCGACCTGGTCGCCGACTTCCTCGGACGGCCGTTCGCGTTCGACGCGTACGCGGCCTGGCTGGCGCGGTAGGGCCTGCAGGAATCACCTCTGGGGAGGTGAAACTTGCGCTTCCTGACCGTTGCAACGGGCGGGAAGCGCAGGAATCGCCGCTGAGGAGGTGATTCCTGCTTGCGCCACCGCACCCGCACGCGTACGCTTGCGATATATCGCGATAGCAACACGAACTGTTCCCGCGATATCCCGAACTCGCGAGCGGGGCCCACCAGGCCCCCGACAGACGAAGGAGGTCCCACCATGGGACGCCACAACATGAACTTCGGACCTGACGACCGCGGCCCCTGGGGCAACCCGGAGCCGCGCGGATTCCAGCGCCGCAACCGCGGCGACTTCGGCCCCGGCCCCTGGGGGGCCTGGGGCGCCGGCTGGGGCGAGCCCGGCCGCGGCGGACGCCACGGCTTCGGTGGCCACGCCGGCCACGCCGGCCACGCCGGTCCGCCGCCGTGGCTGGTCGGCCTCTTCGGCCAGGGCCGCCCCGAGCCCGGCCGCGGCCCGCGGGTGCGTCGCGGCGACGTCCGCTCCGCCATCCTCGACGTGCTCCGCGCCGCCAACGAGCGCGAGGAGTCGCCGAACGGCTACCAGGTCATCCAGCAGATCACCGAGCGCAGCGGCGGCGTGTGGAAGCCGAGCCCCGGCTCGGTCTACCCGACGGTGCAGCAGCTGCTCGACGAGGAGCTCGTCGAGAACGACGAGGCCGGCCGCCGCGGCATGCGGCTGACGGCCAAGGGTGCCGCCTGGTGCGAGGAGCACACCGACGAGCTCGCCGCCGTCTGGGTGCCCTTCGACCGCCGCAAGGAGGCCGAGGCGGCCGGTGGCGCCGACGGCGGCCAGCCGGGCAGTGCCGACATCAAGGCCGAGATCGGCCAGGTGATGAGCGCCGTGTGGCAGATCGTGACCGCAGGGTCCGAGGGCCAGCGGCGAGCCGCGGTCGACGTACTCGTCGAGGCGCGCCGCAGCCTCTACGGCATCCTCGCCGACGGCCCGGCCGCCGACCAGGCACAGCCGGCCGACGACGAGGACGACGCCTGACCCGACCGGGGACGGCGTGAGGAAGGGCCTCGGCCCCGGGTGACCCCCGGAGCCGAGGCCCTTCGCGTGCCGCGACCGGCGGGCCTCAGCCCACCATGTGGAAGTCGGGGATCAGCGGCGACGGCGCCTCCGGCCCGAGTCCCTCGGCGGGCCGTTCCTCGCACCTGCCGTCGGTCGAGCAACGCCGAACGGTGTACTCGCCCGTGCCGGGGCCGATCAGCTGCCCCTCGCGGGTCCACGTGCTGGTGGCGGTGAGCCCGGCGACCTCGACCCGCCTGCCGCCCGTCGCCGGTACGACGTACCCGAGCCCGTCGCGGGTGTCGACGTAGAACACCCACTTCCCGTCGGGTGAGAGCGACGCGGTCTGGACGTCGCGGCCCAGGCTCCAGCGCACGGCTCCGGTGGCCGCGTCGGTGACGTACCAGCGGTCACCGTCGTACGCGACGCCGGTGCCGGCGCGCACGGCGACCGGTGCCCGGGGGACCTCGACGACCGCACCTGTCGCCCAGGTGACCCGCAGGGCGCTGCCGGTCCCCGTGCCGACGTACACGGTGGGGCCGTCGAGCTGGACGGGTTGGAGGTACTGCCGGCCGAGGGTGGGCGTGGCGCCGGGCAGGTCGAGCCGGACCGCGGCGACCTCCCGGTCGGCGTTCACGTCCCAGACGTGAACGGTGCCCTCGTCGGTGCCGAGCTCGATCCAGGCCACGGTCGGCGCCGTGGGATCGCCGTCGATCGTGGTCGTGCCGGCGGGGATCGTCAGCGGCGCCGTCGTGCCGTCCGGGCGGACCAGCACGAAGTCCGTCCCGTCGTCGGCGCCCGTCAGCTGGGCGACCACGCCGGCGGAGGTCTGGGCGAGGAACCACGGGGCCGCGGCGAGGGTCACGGTGGTGCCGCCGATGGTGACCTGGTCGCCGCCGGCGTGGGCACCCCACTCGTCGTAGGACCCGTCGGCGGCGGACGCGTCGCCGCGGTCGTGCTGGGCGACGTCGGCGCCGCGGGGAGAGCCGTCGAGGGCGTCGCCGACCACGACGCCACCGGCGCCGAGCACGGCGACGGCGGCCGCGCCGGCCACGACGGTGGCGACCCGGCGGCGGGTGCGCAGGGCACGCCCGCGACCCGCGATGTGCAGGGCGTCGGCCGGCGGGACCTCGACGTCGTCGACGGAGCGGTGCATCAGGGTGGAGAGCTGCTCAGGCACGGGTTCCTCCCGGGAGGGCGACGGTGGTGGGTTCGTCGAGGTCGACCTCGTCGCCGAGCAGCGCCCGCAGCCGCGCGAGGGCGGCGGACGTCTGGCTCTTGACGGTGCCGGTGGAGACGCCGAGGGCATCGGCGGTGTCCTGCACGGACAGGTCGTCGTAGAACCGGAGTACGACGACCGCGCGCTGCTTCGGCGCGAGCTGCGCAAGCGCGGCGAGGATGTCGATCCGCTCCTCCGCGCCGGTCCCCGGTCGCGCGGCGGCCGGCTCGGGGAGCACGCCGGTGGGCCGTTCGGACCGGAAGGCCCGGCGCCGGAAGGTGCTCGTCGCCGTGTTGACCAACGCCCGCCGCGCGTAGGCCCGCGCGGCGCCTGCGTCGCGGATCCGGTGCCAGTGGCTGTAGGTCTTCGCCAGCGCCGTCTGGACCAGGTCCTCGGCGAGCGCGTGCTCACGCACCAGCAGCACGGCCGTCCGGTAGAGCGACGGCCACGCCGCATGGACGAGCTCGACGAACTCCTCCTCGGTCGGCCCCCGGGACGCGGTGACGGGCATGGGTTGATCCTCTCTCGTGGACCGCTGTCGGCGGCCTGCGGAGATAGGGACGCTTCAGCTGCTCGCCCGGTTGGGTCGGATCGGCATGGATTCGCCGGGCGCGTACGCGGATAGGCTCGGCCCGTGAGCCGACCCGTTCCCGCCGTCCGCCAGGTCCTGGCCGGCGCCTGCTGCCTGGCCTGGCTCACCGTCGCGACCGGGTACGCCGCTGCGGCGGCCCCCGACCGGATCGACCTCGGCGGCGAGCCGCTGGTGGGGGGCACGGGCAGCACGAACCCGGCGGAGCCGACCGAGCTGGAGCCCGGCCTGTGGGCCGACTCGCTGGGCGGCTCGGACGCCCAGAACGTGCACCACTTCACCTACGACCGCCGGATCCGCGACAGCACGGTCCACGTCGGTGTCGTGGGATCGCCGCCGACCATGGACGCCGACGCGCTCAAGGTCGACGTCGGCTACGTCGACGAGGCCGGCAACTTCACCTCCTGCGGCAGCGACGACGACTCGATCACCTACGGCATCCCGCAGTCGGTGCTCGGCACGGCGGTCAGCATCGGCCAGACCGCCGCGGACTCGACGGACCGCCCGCCCTGCCTGACCGCCGCGACCCTCGAGATCGAGGTCAGCCGCTCGTCGAGCAGCGTCACCGCGCCGATGCCGGTCGCGATCAAGGTCGTCGAGGAGGCGGGCGTCAGCGACCCCGCGTCCCTGCCGGAGCCGGAGGAGACGGTCTCCTTCGACATCCCGGAGCCCGGCGACGCCGAGGACCGCGCCGGCGCGACGTCCTTCGAGGACGCCCCCGAGCTGGACGCCTCGCCGGAGGGCGTCACCGTCTCCACCACCCTTCCGCAGGGCACCGAGCAGCTGTGGCGCGTCGGCGTCGACTGGGGCCAGCAGGTCGTCGCCCGCGTCACGGCCGACCAGGCCGACGAGGCCGACTTCGAGGGTCGCTACTCGGGTGTCCCGGTGCGGGTGCGCCTGGTCGACCCGCGGCGCGAGGTCTTCGCCCTGACCAACGAGGGCGCCAGCGACGAGAGCGCCGACGGCTCCTACCAGGTCGAGGAGGCGGTCGACATCGTCGCGGGGAGCAACCCACTGCAGTACCGCAACCGCTATGACGACGACCTGCCCGTCGTCCCCGGCGACTACTGGATCGCGGTGTCCGTCGGCCCCGTCGACGCGGCGTCCGGCCTCGACCCGTTGGACGTGCCGGTCGAGCTGACCGTCGCCGTGACCGGGGAGACGTCCGGTGTGCCGTCGTACCCGGGTGTCGTGACCTCGCCCGACGAGGGTGCCCAGATCGACGGCTACTCGCCCGACGAGCCGTTCCTCGTCGCCGAGGGCACCTTCTCCGCCGTCGCGTCGGGCAACCCGGTCTCGGGCGACGGGTGGTTCAGCACCCGCCGGTGGGCCGGGCTCGGCCTGGCCGCGGTCAGCGTGCTGTGCCTCGGCGCGGGGCTGGTCCGCCTGCGCGCCCGCCGCTGAGCATCACCCGAGGAGCATCACCCGAGGAGCAGGAACAGCGCGACCAGCAGTCCGAGGACGCCCACGCCGAGCAGCACGAACGCGTCGACCGGCGCCCGCCCACCCGCACGCTGCGGCGCCGGCACGTCGGGCCGGGTCGGCGTGACGAGGGGCGAGGTCGGCGGAGGCGG
>DATLIG010000077.1:0-7936 GCA_035539555.1 Nocardioides sp.
CGGCATCTTGATCACCCCCCACGAGCTCAAGCAGATGGTCGAGGCGCTTCCCCAGGAGCAGGTCGAGCTCGTCCTCCAGGTGCGCCAGGCCGAGGAGTCCTCCACCAACGACACGGGCCTGGTCACCGCGCTGCTCGCGCACCACCCCGACCAGTCGCTCGAGGCCCGCGCGCTCGAGCTGCTGCCGCAGGTCCAGGGCGCCTTCTCGTTCGTCTTCATGAACGAGAACACCCTGTACGCCGCCCGGGACCCCGAGGGCATCCGGCCGCTGATGCTGGGCCGCCTCGACCGTGGCTGGGTCGTCGCGAGCGAGGACGCCGCGCTCGCCACCACCGGCGCCAGCGTGGTCCGCGAGGTCGAGCCGGGTGAGCTCATCGTCATCGACGAGGACGGCCTGCGCTCCCACAAGTTCGCCGAGCCGCGCCGCAAGGGCTGCGTGTTCGAGTACGTCTACCTCGCCCGTCCCGACGCCACCATCGCCAACCGCAGCGTCCACGAGGCGCGGGTCGAGATGGGCCGCCAGCTGGCCCGCGAGTTCCCGGTCGAAGCCGACCTGGTGATCCCGGTCCCCGAGTCCGGTACGCCGGCCGCGTCCGGCTACGCCCTCGAGAGCGGCATCCCCTTCGGCCAGGGCTTCGTCAAGAACGCCTACGTCGGCCGCACCTTCATCCAGCCCAGCCAGACCCTGCGCCAGCTCGGCATCCGGCTCAAGCTCAACGCGCTCGAGCACATGATCCGCGGCAAGCGGATCGTCGTCGTCGACGACTCGATCGTGCGCGGCAACACCCAGCGCGCCCAGGTCCGGATGCTCCGCGAGGCGGGGGCGCTGGAGGTCCACGTGCGGATCTCCAGCCCGCCGGTGAAGTGGCCGTGCTTCTACGGCATCGACTTCGCCACCCGCGCGGAGCTGATCGCCAACGGCCTGGACGTCGACGAGATCGCCGCCAGCGTGGGCGCCGACAGCCTCGGCTACATCACCCTCGACGGGATGATCGAGGCGACCGGCCAGCAGCAGGGCAGCCTGTGCACCGCCTGCTTCACCGGCGACTACCCGATCGAGCTGCCCGACGAGAGCCTGCTCGGCAAGCACCTGCTCGAGGCGACGCTCAAGCCGAGCACGCACGGCGAGGCCCTTCCCGTCTTCAACAACCCGTAGTTCATCGGCGGTCGAGGAGGTCGCGCAGCGACCGTCACGAGACCCCCAGCAACCCAAGGAGCATCGTGGCTGAGAACGCCTACGCCCGTGCCGGCGTCGACATCGAGGCTGCGGACCGCGCCGTCGACCTGATGAAGGAGTGGGTCGAGAAGGCCCGCCGGCCCGAGATGCTGGGTGGCCTCGGCGGCTTCGCCGGCCTCTTCGACGCGAGCGCCCTGACGTCGTACAAGCGTCCGCTGCTGGCGACCTCCACCGACGGTGTCGGCACCAAGGTCGCCGTCGCGCAGATGGTCGACAAGCACGACACGATCGGCTTCGACCTCGTCGGCATGGTCGTCGACGACCTCGTGGTCTGCGGCGCCGAGCCGCTCTTCATGACCGACTACATCGCGACGGGCAAGGTCGTCCCCGAGCGGATCGCCGCGATCGTCAAGGGCATCGCCGAGGCGTGCGTCGAGGCCGGCTGCGCGCTGGTCGGCGGCGAGACGGCCGAGCACCCGGGCCTCCTCGCCCCCGACGAGTACGACGTCGCGGGCGCCACCACCGGAGTGGTGGAGGCCGACGCCCTCCTCGGCGCCTCCCTGGTCCGCGAGGGCGACGTCGTGATCGCGATGGCGGCCAGCGGCCTGCACTCCAACGGCTACTCCCTGGCCCGCCACGTGTTCTTCACGCAGGCCGGCTGGACGGTCGACCGGCAGGTGGAGGAGTTCGGCCGCACGCTCGGCGAGGAGCTCCTCGAGCCGACCCGGATCTACACCAAGCCGTGCCTCGCGATCGCCCGCGAGACCGAGACCCACGCCATGGCCCACATCACCGGCGGCGGCCTCGCCAACAACCTCGCGCGGGTCATGCCGCCCGAGCTGAAGGCCACCCTGGACCGCGCCACGTGGACCCCGGCGCCCGTCTTCGACGTCGTCCGCAAGGTCGGCGACGTCGCCCAGCCCGACCTCGAGGCCACCCTCAACTGCGGGGTCGGCATGGTCGCGCTGGTCGCCCCCGACTCCGTCGATGCGGCCCTCGCGCGGCTCGCCGACTTCGGCATCGACAGCTGGGTCGCGGGCGAGGTCGGCGTCGACCCGGCACAGCGGGGCACCGTCGAGCTGGTCGGCCAGCACCCCGGCTGGTGACCCCCGCCCGTGACGTTCGCCGCACGGCGCGTCCGAAGCTGCCACCAACGTGCGGGAACACCCACCGGCCATGTACCGTTGGGCCCACGAGACTCTGATTCAGCAGTCCGGGGCCCGGAGGGTTCCCGGCCAAGTGTGCGAGGGGGCTGGACCCTATGGGCCGCGGCCGAGCGAAAGCCAAGCAGACCAAGGTCGCACGCGACCTGAAGTACCGCACTCACGAGACCGACCTGTCGGCGTTGGCCGCTGAGCTCCACGGTGAGCCGGCGCATCGCGTCGAGGACGAGGTCGACGACGAGGTGCTCGACAAGTGGGCGGACTACGACCCGCGCAAGTGACGCTGCGTCACGCTCGTCGAGGAGGTCGCGCAGCGACCGTCACGAGACGCCCTGCTGTGGTGCGCGACCTGGCCTGCGGGTCCCGTCCGTGACCGGCTCCGGTCTCGTGACGCGTCGCTCAGTCCCTCGCTCCGCTCGGGCCTGAGCCGACGCTCCTCGACCTCCTCGGCACGACGCCCGCCCGCTCGTTCCTCGCGGTCGGGCCGGCCTCGGACATGACCAGCAGGTCACCGTGGGTCCCGTAGCCCGCGATCGCGCCTCCTGACGGCGTCCCGTCGAAGGTCACCAGCCGCCAGCGGTCTCCCGGCTCGTCGGGGTCCGGCGGCACGACGGTCGGCCACGGGATGTTCGTCGGGTACGGCGCGTCCACGGTGCCGACCTCGCGCAGCGACGTGTCGAACACGGGGAACCGTCCACGCACGGCGCGGCTGTTGTCGCGACCGTCGCTGGCCAGGACCCGCCACGTGCCGTCCAGGCGCGCCAGCGTGGTGCCCTCGGTCGCCGTACGGTCGGTCGCGGCAGCGCGCAGCGTGAGCTCGTCGAGCGAGGGCCCGGACGCGAGCACGGGGTGGAAGTCGAAGAACCTCCGCGCGCTCACGTAGCCGACCAGCCAGGTCCCGTCGTCGTCGCGCACCAGGTGCGGGTCCCACACGCCCACGCTGGGTCCGTCGGTCGGCAGGTCGAGGGCGCGGGTGGCGAGCAGGTGCTGCCCGCACGTGAGGTCGGCCGTCGTCTCGGCGAGCGTGATGCCGACCCGTGCGGTCGCGCGCGCCTGCCGGTCGGCCGGGAAGTCCGACCACGTGCTCGTCGCGACCAGCCAGCGGTCGCCGTCGCGGACGACATGGGTCGCGTGGTCGCCGTAGCCTCCCGGACGGTCGGGTCGTTGGAAGAACAGCTCGGCACCGCGCCGCACCCCCCCTTGTGCGTTGAGAAGCCACGTAGAGGTGTGTGCCGTGCCGAAGAACCCCGGTCCCGCAGCGGTCGCCGAGAGCAGCACCGAGCCGTCATCGGTGCGGTATGCCGAGCCGTCCGCCCAGGTCGCCAACCTGATGTCGCGCAACCCGAGCTGCCCGAACGTTCCGGCCGTCCACGACGTCACCGCGCCCGGCTCCGTCGACGACCACGAAGCGGTGAGCCCCGCCAGCCAGGCCGGGTCGCGTACGTCGACGCTCACGGCCGTCCCGGGAGCGGACAGGTCCACCCGGGCCCGCACCACCCAGGAGCCGTCCTCGAACGTCAGCGCCGAGACGTGCGTGCCGGTCAGCCCCAGGGCGAGGCGGCCGGGGGAGCGCCGCGTCCTGCCGTGGCGCCGGCTGCGGTGGACGGTCTCCGCCGAGCCCGAGCGCACCGTGATGCAGACCCGGCCCTGGTCGATCACCGACGAGAACTGGGTGCCATCCGGGCCCGCCAGGCTCGCGACCGTCCCGCCGCCGCGCGACGACAGCACCACCTCGACGCCCGCGAACGGCGCCAGCAGGGGCAGCTTCCCGGTGCTCGACTGCTGAGCCGCCGGGTCGTCGTACACCTCGGAGAGGAGCGGGGTCCCGACGACGTCCACCGGCCGGTGGCGGGCGACGATCTCGAACGTGGGCAGCACCCGCGCAGGATCCCATGCACGATGATGCCTCCGTGCCCCGTGTCACCCTCGCCCCGCTCACCGGCGGCAACGGCATCGCCCTGACCTCCGCGCGCCCCGGCCCCGACCTCGCGGCCGCCGGCTGGTCCGAGGTCGAGTACGCCGCGAGCGGCACCGCTCCCGCCCCGTTCGCCACCCGCGTGGTGGTCCGGCGTCCCGAGTCGGCGCCGGCCAGCGGCACCCTGGTCGTGGAGTGGCTCAACGTCAGCTCCGGCGCGGACGCGGCCCCGGACTGGACCTACCTCGCCGAGGAGCTGGTCCGGCAGGGGCATGCCTGGGCCGGCGTCTCGGCGCAGTTCAACGGCGTCGAGGGCGGCTCGGCGGTCGTCGCCGTGGAGGGGGCGGCCCTGCAGGGCCTCAAGGGCGTCGACCCGGCCCGCTACGGCGACCTCCACCACCCCGGTGACCTCCACGCCCACGGCATCTTCACCGGGGTCGCCCGCGCGGTCGCGGAGCTGATCGGAGCGGAGCAGGTGCTCGCGATCGGGGAGTCCCAGTCGGCGTACCTGCTGACGACGCACGTCAACGAGGTGCATCCGGTGGACCGCTTCTTCGACGGCTTCCTGATCCACAGCCGTGGCGACGTCGCTGCGCCCGCGGGGGAGGAGGGCTGCGGCATCGACCTGCTCACCGCTCGGGAGACGGGTGCCCCGACGCCGATCCGCGCCGACCTCGACGTCCCGGTCCTGGTCGTGCAGACCGAGGGCGACCTGCTCGGCCGGATGAACTACCTGCCGGCGCGCCAGCCCGACGGCCCACTCCTGCGGGTCTGGGAGATCGCCGGCGCCGCGCACGCCGACCTGTTCCAGATCGGCGAGTTCGAGGCCTTCCTCGGCTGCCCGGACCCGGTCAACCGCGGCCAGCAGGTGTACGTCGTCCGGGCGGCGCTGCGGCACCTGGCGGCCTGGGCGCGGGGCGGGCCGGCGGCGCCGTCCGCCGCGCCGATCGAGGTGCGCGAGGGGGAGTTCGTCCGGGACGAGGTGGGCAACGTCCGCGGCGGCGTCCGCACGCCGGTCGTCGACGCACCCGTGGAGGTCCTGGCCGGCGACGCGCCCGGAGGCTCGGTGATCTGCGGGCTGTTCGGGCGCACGCTCGCCCTGGCCGAGGCCGACCTGCGCCGACGGTGGTCCTCGCACGAGGCCTATGCGGCGTCGTACACGGCAGCGACGGAGGCGGCGATCGCGGCCGGCTTCGTGCTGGCCGAGGACCGCAACGCCGTCCTCGCCGAGATGCGTGCCTTCTGAGCTCCCCGAGGAGCAGAATGCGGTTCGTGATCGCGAGCTCCCTCGTCCTGCTGGCCCCCGTCGCTGCCGAGGAGCGCGGTGACCGGTCGGGGGATGCGTTCGGCGTCGCCGTCGTCCTCGGCGGCCTCCTGATCGGCCTCGCGGTCGTCGGGCTGTTCGTGCTCTGGCTCGCCGTGCTCGTCCAGGCGCTGCGGATCCCCGACTCGACGTGGGACAGCGCCGACCAGAGCAAGCTGGTCTACGTCCTGCTGATGGTCCTGCTGGGCCTGCTCGGCACCCTGCTCTACTGGCTGGTCGCCCGCCCCGCGCTGCGCAGGGCGGGCGCCGCCACCGCGACCGCCTGAGGGATCAGGCGTAGGCCAGCAGGGTCGCGTCCACCTTCTCCCACGCCCGCCGCAGCTCGGCGAGGTCAGCCGGGCGCCTGGTGGCCAGGTTGGCCTGCTCCCGCGCGTCGGCGGCGAGGTCGTAGAGGTAGTCGGTGTTGTTGATCCGCACGTACTTCAGGTCGCCACGGCGCAGCGCGCGCCCGCTGCGGGTCCGCCAGAACAGGTCGCGCTCGGGCACGTCCTCGCCCTCGAAGAGGTGGGGCACGAGGCTGGTGCCGTCGAGGGGGTACGACGGGTCTGGCTCCGCGCCGCCGAGCTCGAGGAAGGTCGCGGTCCAGTCGGTCGTGGAGACGGGGGTGTCGTCCACGGTCCGCTTCGGGAGCCGGCCGGGCCACGACAGGATCGCGGGGATCCGGATGCCGCCCTCGTTGACGCCGGCCTTCACGCCCGTGAAGGGCCAGTTGTAGCTGAACCGCTCTCCGCCGTTGTCGCTCGCGAACAGCACGACCGTGTCGCGGTCCTGGCCCGTGCGCCGGAGCTCGGCGAGCACCTTGCCGATGGCGCTGTCGAGGTTCTCGACCATCTCCTGGTACTTCTCCAGCGAGCCCCCGTCGTAGTGGAACAGCGCCTGCGGGTTGCCGGCCTTGACCTTCGCGGTGATCTCGTCGCTGACCGCCTTGTCGCCGGGGCCCTCCCACGGCCAGTGCGGGGACGTGAAGTTGAGGTTGAACAGCCACGGCTGGGGCTGGTCCTTGACCGAGCGGAGCACGCCGATCGCCTTCTCGGTGAGGATGTCGGTGTAGTACCGCGGGTCCTCGACGACCTCCTCACCGTCGTACAGGTCGTAGGCGCCGGTGTGGGCGTACTTGCTGAAGTAGTCGACGCCGCCGGAGTAGTTGCCGTAGAAGCTGTCCCAGCCGGACTTGAGCGGGCCGAAGGCCGGCAGGAAGCCGCCGTGCCACTTGCCGACCATGTGGGTCGAGTAGCCCGCGCCCTTGAGGAGCGAGGCGAGCGTGGGGTGCTCCGGTGGGATGCCGTCGCGGTCGTTGACCTGGCCGATCGGCTCCTGCAGTCCGCCGGGGATCCGGCCCGGGTGGCGGCCGGTGTAGAGCGCGATCCGGGTCGGCGAGCACACCGCGCCGGCCGAGTAGCCCTGGGTGAAGCGCACGCCGGTCGCGGCCAGCGCGTCGAGGTTCGGGGTCTTGATGTTCGGCGAGCCGTAGGCGCTCAGGTCGGCGGCGCCGAGGTCGTCGGCGAGGATGACGAGGAAGTTCGGCCGCGGCCGCGAGCCCTTCCGGGCGATGGCCCGGAACGGCTGCTCGGCGTGGGCGGCGTCGCTGGTCGCGCTCACCACGGCGGCGGCGCCGAGGGCGCCGACGGCGGCACCGGCGAGCCCGCGACGCGACAGGCCGGCAGGGCGGGGGGACGGGTCCGGCATGGATGCATCTCCTTTTAGTCGACTAATACAGTTCGAATAATAGGGATGCCCTGTGCGAGCGCGCGCGGACTGTCCGCGGGGCGGCGAACCACGGCCCGGGCAGGAATGCCGAAGGGCCCCGCAGCAGTGCTGCGGGGCCCTTCGATTGCGTGTGGCCAGGGGCGGGGTCGAACCGCCGACCTACCGATTTTCAGTCGGTCGCTCGTACCAACTGAGCTACCTGGCCAAGCCGCGGAAACCTTACCGCAGGGGTGCCGCGACGCGGAAAACGCGGGTCCCGTCCTTTTGGAGGGCCGATCCCGCACGCCCTATGCTGGGCGGGCTCGCACGCCGTCGTACGTCGTCGTCGTCCGGGTGCTGGCCCCCATCGTCTAGTGGCCTAGGACGTCGCCCTTTCACGGCGGTAGCACGGGTTCGAATCCCGTTGGGGGTGCGGGTGCGGCCCGATTGGGTGGCACCGGGAATGATGGGTTAGAGTTCCACCGCTTCAGTGATGAGGCACCAGCACCACAACCTGGCCCCGTAGCGCAGTTGGTTAGCGCGCCGCCCTGTCACGGCGGAGGCCGCGGGTTCGAGTCCCGTCGGGGTCGCAAGAACACGAAGAACGCTCCAGATCGCACCAGGTCCGGAGCGTTCTTCGCATTTCCCCGCCGAACCGTGCGTCGTGGTGC
>DATLIG010000078.1:0-8415 GCA_035539555.1 Nocardioides sp.
CAGCACGGTGATGTCGCGGTCGCGCAGGCCCGAGTCGCCGAGGGACTTGCCGACGAGGTCGGCGTCGGCGTGGACGAGGAGCTCGGCGACGCCGTACCCGGTCGAGACCGACAGCCGCTCGCGGACGTCGATCTGCGGGAAGGCGACCTGGTTGTCGATGTAGTCGATGATCGCACCGGCGACGTCGAGCTTGGTGGCGTTCTCGATGCCCTCCAGACCGGGCGAGGAGTTGACCTCCATGACCAGGGGGCCCTCGTCGGCCTCGAGCATGTCGACGCCGGCGACCTTGAGGCCCATGATCTGGGCCGCGCGTACGGCGATCCGCTCGGCCTCGGGGTCCAGCTCGACCGGCTCGACGCTGCCGCCGCGGTGGACGTTGGAACGGAACTCGTCGCCCTGCGCCACCCGGCGCATCGCGGCGACGACCCGGTCGCCGACGACGAGGGCGCGGATGTCGCGACCGCGGCTCTCCTTGACGAAGCGCTGGATGAGCACCTGCTGCTTGGTGCTCTGCAGGGTCTCGATGATCGCCTCGGCGACCTTGATGCTCGGCGCGAGGATGACGCCGATGCCCTGGGTCCCCTCGAGCAGCTTGATCACGACCGGCGCGCCACCGACCCGCTCGATCGCGGGGATCACGTCGGCGCGGTCGCGCACGAAGGTCGTCGCCGGCATGCCGATGTTGTGCCGCGACAGGATCTGCGAGGCGCGCAGCTTGTCGCGCGAGTTCGAGATGCCGTTGGCGGTGGCCGGCGTGTAGACGTCCATCTGCTCGAACTGCCGCACGACGGCGGTGCCGAAGTAGGTGATGGAGTTGCCGATCCGGGGCAGCACGGCGTCGTAGTCCGACAGCTGCTTGCCGCGGAACTGCAGGTCCGGCTCGTCGCCCGAGAGGTCGATGGCGAAGCGGAGGGTGTTCAGCACCTTCACCTGGTGCCCCCGGTCGAGGGCGGCCGTGCGGAGGCGCTGGGTGCTGTAGGACCGCGGAGCGCGGGAGAGGATCGCGAGCTTCATTCCCGACCTGATCAGTCTGTTGGATGGGACCTGATTGGATGAGTACGTGGTCAGCTCCCATTCAAGCAGCCCGCCGGTGGTCGCCGGCTGGCGAGAGTGGGTCCGACTCCCGGGGCTCGGCGTCGGACCGGTGAAGGCCAAGCTCGACACGGGCGCGCGCACGTCCGCGCTGCACGCCTTCGACCTCACCCACTTCGAGCGCGACGGCGCCACCTGGGTCCGCTTCTCGGTCCACCCGTGGCAACGCTCGGCCGACGACGCCGTGTACGTCGAGTGCCCGGTCCACGACCGCCGCACGATCCGCAGCTCGACGGGCCACACCCAGGAGCGGTTCGTGGTCCTCACCGAGCTGGAGCTGCTGGGCCGCACGATCACCACCGAGGTGACGCTGACCCGCCGCGACGAGATGGGTTTCCGGATGCTCGTCGGCCGCGAGGCGCTGCGCCAGGGCTTCGTCGTCGACTCGGGGCACTCCTACCTCGGCGGCCGTCCGCCGCGGAAGGTGCGCCGCAAGAACCGGGGCGTCGCTCCGGGAGGGACCCGACGTGGCACTGCGTGAGTCCTTTGCGATCGGCAACGTCCGGGTCCGCGCGGGGTCGACCAAGGAGGTCGAGCTCCCCATCACGCGGCTGGTGACCGGCGGTGACGTGAGCCTGCCCGTCCGGGTCGTCCACGGACGTGCGGACGGTCCGACCGTCTGGGTCAACGCCGCCATCCACGGCGACGAGGTGATGGGCGTCGAGGTCATCCGCCAGGCGATGGCGACGCTCTCGGCCCGGACCTTCCGCGGGACCCTGGTCGCCGTACCCGTGGTCAACGTGCTCGGCTTCATGACCGGCGACCGCTACCTTCCGGACCGCCGCGACCTCAACCGCTCCTTCCCCGGCTCGGCCCGCGGCTCGCTGGCGAGCCGGATCGCGCATCTGTTCATGACCGAGGTCGTCAGCAAGTGCGACGTCGGGCTCGACCTGCACACGGCGGCCGACCGGCGCGCCAACCTCCCGCAGATCCGGGCCGACCTCGACGACCCGCGCACCCGCCAGCTGGCCGAGGCGTTCGGCGCGCCGGTGATGCTGCACGCCCGGCTGCGCGACGGCTCCCTGCGCCAGGCGGCACGGGACCGCGGCGCGACGGTGCTGCTCTACGAGGCCGGTGAGGCGCTGCGCTTCGACGAGGACGCCATCGCCGTCGGCGTCCGTGGTGTACGACGTGTGCTGGCCTCGCTCGACATGATCGACGACGAGCCGGCGACCGCGGCACCGCTGGAGGTGGTCGAGTCGCGGTCCAGCAACTGGGTCCGCGCCCGCGGCACGGGCATCCTGCACCTCGACGTGCACCTCGGCGAGTGGGTCGAGGCCGGCCAGCGCCTCGGCGGTCTCTCCGACACCTTCGGCCGCCGGGTCCGGCTGGTCCACGCGGACCGGCCCGGCATCGTGATCGGGCTGACCCGGGCGCCGATCGTCAACGCGGGCGACGCGCTGGTGCACGTGGCGACGCCGGTCCCACCACCGGTCGCTCCCGCCCAGCCCGACTGAGCAGCCGGACTGAGCAGCCGGACTGAGCAGCCTCGCTGGGTGACGCCTTCTCGCGGTGGGCGACGGGTCAGCATGCGCAGGAGTCCCCGGCCGGCCGGGGACTCCTGCAACCATCCGATGCGGGGGTCGGCTCCGAACAACCCCCATGAAGGCACGACTTCTCTGGGCCGGGTACGGCGTCCTCGCAACGCTCGTCGGGGTGGGCCTCGCCCACCTCGCCGCAGCGCTCACGGACCCCTCGGCGTCGCCTGTGCTCGCGGTGGGGTCAACGGTCATCGACCTGACCCCGACACCGATGAAGGAGTGGGCGATCCGGCAGTTCGGGAGCGCCGACAAGGCGATCCTCGTCGGCTCGGTGATGGCCGGCGTGCTGCTGCTCGCCGCCGTGGCCGGCATCGTCGCCCGCCGCCGGCTCGCGGTCGGTGCCGGCATCCTCGTGGCGCTGGTCGCCGTCGCCGCCGTGGCGGCGCTCAGCCGGCCCAGCGCCGAGCCGCTCGACCTCGTCCCGAGCCTGGTCGCCGCCGTCGTCGGGCCCCTCGCCCTCCGCCTGCTGGCCCGGACCCACCAGCAGGCGGAGGGCGACGGCAGCCGGCGCACCCTGCTGCTCACCGGGGTCGCGCTGACCGCCGCGGCGGCGGTCGGCGGCATCGGGGGGCGCGTGGTGACCTCGCTGCGCACCCGGCCGGAGGACATCGCCCTGCCGAAGCCCGCCGACCCCGCGAAGGCCCTGCCGCGCGGCCTCGACGACCAGGTCCCCGGCATCACGAAGTTCCGCACCCCCACCAAGGACTTCTACCGGGTCGACACCCGCCTCGACACCCCGGTCGTGAGCAGCGAGGACTGGACCCTCGTCATCGACGGCGACGTCGACAAGGAGGTCACGCTCACCTTCGACGAGCTGCTCGACATGCCGATGGTGGAGCGCGACATCACCCTGACCTGCGTCTCCAACAGCGTCGGCGGCCCGTACGTCGGCGGCGCCCGCTGGCTCGGGGTGCCGCTCAAGGACGTGCTCGACCTGGCGGGGATCGACAACACCAAGGCCGACCAGATCCTGTCGACGGACTTCGACGGGATGACGATCAGCACGCCGCTGGACCTCGCCACCGACGGCCGCGACGCGATCCTCGCCGTCGGGATGAACGGCGAGCAGCTGCCCCGCGAGCACGGCTTCCCGGTGCGGATGGTGATCCCCGGCCTCTACGGCTTCATCAGCGCGACCAAGTGGGTCACCCGGCTCACCCTGACGACGTACGACGACCAGAAGGCCTACTGGACCGAGCGGGACTGGGCGACGGACGCCCCGATCAAGATCTCCGCGCGCATCGACACCCCGAAGGCCCTCGCCCAGCTCGATCCCGGCGACGTGGTCGTCGGCGGGGTGGCCTGGGCGCAGGAGCGGGGCGGGATCGCGAAGGTGCAGGTCCGCATCGACGGCGGTGGCTGGGAGGACGCCCAGCTCGGGCCGGACGGCGGCGACGACTACTGGCGGCAGTGGTTCCACAAGTGGCCGGCGGAGTCCGGGTCGCACCGGATCGCCGTACGCGCGGTCTCCGGCGACGGTGAGCCGCAGACCGCCGTGCGCGCCGAGCCGTTCCCCGACGGCGCGAGCGGCATCCACGAGCTGCTCGTCACCGTGAAGTGACGTGCATCTCCAGAAAACCCGCAGGTTCGGGCAATCCGGCCCCGACCCGGCACCGAATACCCCACGAGACACACCCTCGCCCCCTACGGAAGGCACCACGATGAAGCTCCAGAAGATCCGCCGTACGACCGGCGCCGGCATCGCGATCCTGGCCATGAGCGCCACCTTCGCGGCGTGCAGCAGCGAGGACGACGAGCCCACCGGCGGCTCCGACGACACCTCCTCGCAGTCGTCGGACTCCTCCGACAGCCCGATGGCCGACGGCGCCGCCGCGGACACCTTCGGCCCCGGCTGCTCCGCGATCCCGACGTCCGGCAAGGGCTCCTTCGACGGCATGGTCAAGGACCCGGTCGCCACGGCCGCGAGCAACAACCCGCTGCTCAGCACCCTGGTCACCGCCGTCACCAGCATCGACGGCCTCGCCGACACGCTCAACGGCGCCGAGGCGCTGACCGTCTTCGCGCCCTACAACGACGCCTTCGCCGCGATTCCGGAGAAGGACCTGAACGGGCTCGTCATGGAGGGCAAGGAGAAGGGCGACCAGAGCGCCCTCTACAAGATCCTCGCCCACCACGTGGTCGGCGCCAACGAGAAGGCCGACGCCGTGACCGGCAAGCAGGACACCCTCGCGGGCGACAAGCTGACCATCGCGGGCGACCCGGAGTCCGGCATGACCGTCTCCGACGGCACCGTCACCGCCAACGTGCTGTGCGGCAACATCCCGACCGCCAACGCGACCGTCTACGTGATCGACCAGGTGCTGACCGGGGTCAAGTGACCCTCGTCAGAACTGACTGACTCCGGAAGGATCAGCACCATGGATCCGGTCCCCGGCAACCCGGCCGGCGCTCCCCACCAGGGAGCGCCGGCCGGCGCGGTCGCCGACCTGGCGGCCCTGCTGAAGCGGTCCGCCCGCGGCGACCAGGCCGCGTTCGCGACCCTGTACGACGCCACGGCGGCGCGCGTCCACGGACTCGTGCTCCGGGTCGTCCGCGACCGGGCCCAGTCCGAGGAGGTCACCCAGGAGGTGTTCCTCGAGGTGTGGCGCCAGGCCAGCAGGTACGACGACGCCCGCGGCAGTGCCCTGGCGTGGCTGATGACGATCGCGCACCGCAAGGCCGTGGACCGGGTCCGCAGCGCCGAGGCCGCCAGCCGGCGCGACGTCGCCTACGAGCAGCACAACCAGGTGCCCGACCACGACGTGACCGCGGAGGCGGCCCACGCCTCACTGGAGGCGCGGCGTGTCCGCGCCGCCCTCGACCACCTCACCGACGTCCAGCGCGAAGCCATCGAGCTGGCGTACTTCGGCGGCTACACCCACACCGAGGTGGCCGCCCTCCTCGACCTACCGGTCGGGACAGCGAAGACAAGGATCCGTGACGGCCTGATCAGGCTGCGCGACTCGATCGGAGTAGGACGATGACCGATCACGACCAGCACGCGCTGACCGGCGCGTACGCCGTCGATGCCCTCGACGCCGACGAGCGGGCCCGATTCGAGGCCCACCTCGCCACGTGCGCCGACTGCCGCGAGGAGGTGGCGAGCCTCCAGGAGGCGGCCGCCCTGCTCGGCACCGACCCGGTCGAGCCGCCGAGCTCGGTGCGGGACTCGGTCCTCGCCGGCATCGCGTCGATCCGGCCGCTCCCGCCCGAGATCACGCCCGTCACGACCGAGCCCACGCCGGCCCCCGGCGACGAGCTCGCCGCGCGTCGTACCCGCCGCTCGCTGGTGCAGCGCCTGGCCCGGACACCGCTGCTGGTCGCTGCCGCGGTGGTGCTGCTGCTCGCGGTCGGGACCGCTCTGGTGCGGCCGTGGGCCGACGAGGCGCCCCAGCAGCCGAACCTGTCCGCGATCGATCGGGTGCTCACCGCCGCCGACGCCACCCGCGTCGAGAAGGAGTTCCCCGACGGCTCTCGGGCGGTCGTCACCGTGTCCCGCAGCGAGGGCCGGGCCGTGATCCAGACCGAGGACATGGCGCTCGCCCCCGCCGGCAAGGCCTACGAGCTGTGGCTGCAGAACTCCGAGGGCGCGATGGTGCCCGCCGGGCTGATGCCGCACGAGGCGGACAACAAGGTTCTCCTCGACGGCGACGCCAGTGAGGCAAAGGCGGTCGGCATCACCGTCGAGCCCGAGGACGGATCGTCCGTCCCGACCACGGAACCGATCGTCATCTTCGAGCTGGCAGCCTGACATGACCCTCTCGACACCACGGCGGATCGCCGTGGTGGGCTCCGGCGTCGCCGGACTCACCGCGGCCTACATCGCCTCCGATCCCGCCCACGGCGCCCACGTCACGCTGCTGGAGGCCGACGACCGGCTCGGCGGCCACGCCGACACCCACGACGTCATCGACCCGACGGGACGCCGGCTGCGCATCGACAGCGGCTTCATCGTGCACAACCGGCGCACCTACCCGGTGCTGCTGCGGATCTTCGACGAGCTCGGCGTGCCGACCCAGGAGTCGGAGATGTCGATGTCGATCAGCGACGACGCGACCGGGCTGGAGTGGGCCGGAGCGCTCGGCCGGCGCGGCGTCTTCCCCGCCGGCGCCGGCAACCACCGCAACCCCGCCTACCTGCGGATGCTGCGGGAGGTCCCGCGCTTCCACCGCCGCGCACGCCGGCTGCTCGCCGAGGCGGCCGACCCGGCGGCCGACCCGACGACACTGGCCGCCTTCCTCGACGAGGGCCGCTTCTCGCCGTACTTCCGCCGGCACTTCATGGAGCCGTTGGTGGCGGCGGTCTGGTCGTGCGACCCGGAGACGGCGCTGGACTACCCGGCGGCGTACCTCTTCTCGTTCCTCTCCCACCACGGGATGCTGCAGGTCTTCGGCTCACCGACGTGGCGCACGGTGACCGGCGGCTCCCGCACCTACGTCGATGCGATCACCGCCGCGGTCAGGGGGCGCGGCGGCGACCTCCGCACCGGCGCCCCGGTGGTCTCCGTCAGGGAGACCACCGGCGGGGTCGAGGTGGTCACCCCCTCCGGCCCCGAGGTGTACGACGCCGTCGTCATCGCCACGCACCCGGAGCAGGCGTTGGGGATGTTGGCCGAGCCGACCACCGCGCAGCGCGAGGTGCTCGGCGCGATCCCGTACAGCCCGAACACGGCACTGCTGCACACCGACACCCGGCTGCTGCCGCGCGCCGAGGACGCCCACGCGTCGTGGAACTTCCGGCGCCCGGCCGCCGAGCGCTCGGGTGTCCTGGTCACCTACGACATGACCCGGCTGCAGCGGCTGCCCACGGGTACCCGCTACCTCGTGACGCTCGGCGGGGAGGACCTCGTCGACCCCGCCGCGGTGCTGGTGCGCCGCGACTACGCGCACCCGCTCTACACGCCCTCCTCCGTCGCGGCACAGCGCCGGCTGCCGGAGATCGCCAGCGACCGGCTGGTCTTCGCCGGCGCGTACCACGGCTGGGGCTTCCACGAGGACGGCGCCCGCTCGGGGCTGCGCGCCGCCGAGCGCCTGGGCCTGCTGTGGGGCGGCCCAGCGCCCGGGCCTGCCGGGACGCAGGGAGAGGACCCGGCAGGCCCGAACTCGGTCGCCACGTCGATCCGCAGCCCTCGCCGACCCGCCCAGGCCTACCGGACCACGTTGCTCCACCAGCGCCGCGAGCCGATCGAGAACCGCTTCGAGCACCGGACCCGCCTGTGGGTCGTCGACCTCGACCGGGTCGACGACCGCGGCCGGGTCCCCGGGGGCCGGGGACGCTTCGTGGGCCGCGACCACTTCGACGGCGACACCACCACCGTGCGCGAGGGGCTCGACCGGTTCCTGGCCGCGCACGGCATCGACCTGCGGGGTGGCCGCGCGCTGATGGCCACGCAACCCCGAGCGTTCGGCCACTGCTTCAACCCGATCACGGTCCACTGGTGCTGGGCCGACCGAGAGGGGAGCGGCCACCCCGCAGCCACCGTCGTCGAGGTGCACAACACCTACGGCGGCCGCCATGCCTACCTGCTCGACGCCGACGAGCGGGGGCGGGCCGTGGTGGACAAGGCGCTGTACGTGTCCCCCTTCCACGGCACCGACGGGCACTACGAGGTGGTCGCACCACCGCCGGACCCGGTCACCGGGCAGCTCCGGCTGGCCGTCGGCCTCCGCACTGCCGACGGCGCCCGCTTCGACGCCGGCCTGACCGGCGAGCCCGCACCGCCGCCCCTGCTCCCCCTGGCCGGACTGCGCGGCGCGGCGCTGATCCGGGCGCACGGCATCGC
>DATLIG010000079.1:0-11972 GCA_035539555.1 Nocardioides sp.
GCGAGGATGCGGGTGCCGACGAGGTAGGCCTTCGACTTCACGCCCATCACCTCGAGCGCATCGATCTCGTCGGAGATCCGCATCGAGCCGAGCTCGGCCACGAGTCCGCAGCCCACCTTGGCGGCGAAGATGTAGCCCCACATGTACGGCGACATCTCCCGCAGACTGCAGAAGGCGTTGAAGATCCCCGAGTAGAGCGGGGCGCCGATCTGCTTGAGGGTGTAGCTCGCCTCGAGCCCGCAGACCGTACCCATCACGCCCTGCATCGCCCAGATGATCAGGCCGCTGGTGATGATGAGGACACCGGCCTGGTGCAGGACCTCGGTGCCGTAGAGCCGTACGTCGCGGAAGCTGCGGACCACACTGCCCGAGAACCGGACGATGTCGCCTGCGGTCGCGAAGCCGGACTGGAGGGCGTCGAGCGGCGACGCCTTCGGCCGCATGCCGCCCTGCGCCTTGCGCAAGGAGTCCGCGACCTCGGCGAAACGGTCGCTGCCGGCTGGATCGGGTCGTTGGGGAGCAAGAGTCATCGCACAGCCCTCAGCGGTAGACCTGGATCTCGGGGGCGAGCCCGAGCAGGATCGTCGTGAACACGAAGTTGAAGGACCAGATCGCCGCGAACGCGATGACCACCGCCTGGTTGACCGCACGGCCGACGCCGGCCGGACCGCCGCTCGCAGTGAAGCCCTTGTAGCAGCAGACGACCGAGATGATCAGGCCGAACAGCGTCGTCTTCACGACGCTCGCCCAGACGTCGGTGGTCGTCGCGTTGGCGAAGAAGTTGGCGTTGAACGCCGAGCTCGACGCGCCGAGCTGCAGCGCGGCGACGTACCCGCCGAGCACACCGAAGACCAGCGCAATCAGGTCCATCAGGCCGGTCATGATCGTCACCGCGATGACCCGGGGCAGGATCAGCACCCGCACGGGGTCGAGGCCCAGGACCTCCATCGCGTCGATCTCCTCGCGGATCCGGCGCGCGCCGAGGTCGGCGGTGATCGCCGTGCCCATCACGCCGGCGACGACCATCGCGTTGATCCAGGGCGCGAACTCGCGCACGCTCGCCATCACGAAGAACGAGCCGAGCCGCTCGGGGATGCCGAAGAGGATGTAGAGGTTGCCGGCCTGCAGACCCGGGGCACCGAACCCGAAGCAGAAGCAGGAGAACATCATCGGCACCCAGCACAGGCGCACGGTGTCGTACATCTGGTCCCGGACGTCGCCCCAGTAGCCGCGCGGCTCACGCACGGCCGAGCGGAGGACCCGGCCGAGCAGCTGGATCATCTCGCCGACCTGCTGCAGCGGGGCCTGGGCCGAGCGCAGGGTCTGGCCGACCGTCCGTGACGGCGACTCCGGCGTGCTGGTCGTCATGTGTCGATCGTCACGTCAGCACGTGGGGGCGGGCATCCACAGTGGGGGGTGGATTCATCCCCCCATCGGGCACGGACCTCAGGTGGTGCGGGGCGCGGGCAGCAACCCGCCGACGAGGGCGCCGACCGCGAGCGCGGTGAGGCTGGTCAGCAGCAGCTGCGTCCACGGCACGGTGTCGGCGACGGACAGCACGAGCGGCAGGACGAGGGCGTACGAGCCGAGCGCCGCCGACGTACCGACGACGGCTCGGTCGAGGCGCAGCGGCGGCGGCTCCTTGCCGGAGACGGTGCGCGGCCAGGCGGCCCACGCGAAGGCGGCGACCGCCACCAGGAGCAGCCAGACGTAGCCCAGCACTGGCAGCAGCTGGCCCACCCACGGCTGAACGATGCCGCCGAGGAGGAGGACGGTGAAGCCGCGCGAGGCACCACCCACCACGAGCGGGCCCATCAGGCCACGCCCTCGGAGGACCGGAAGTGGTCGAGCGCCGGAGTGGCAAGGAGCAGCGCCAGGCCCACCGCGATCGCCAGCGGTACGACGAGCGCGACCCAGGAGCCGACCAGCGCGAGCACGACCGTGCCCGTCGTACCGGCGGCGACGAGGGCGAGCGGGCCGTAGGACTGGCCGAGCCAGACGAACCAGCAGCCGAGGAAGGAGACCAGGCCGAGGGCGACCAGCAGCACGCCCCACGGCCGGAAGCTGTCGGAGGCGACCAGGTCGACGCCGACCGCGCCGCGCGCGCCCGGCAGCATGTCCGCCGCCAGGCCGACGAGCAGCAGGCCGGAGGCCTGCACGTAGCCGGCAGCGACCACCGCCCAGACCCATCCGCTGGTGTCCACCTTCGTCATGTCCCGACGGTAGGTGCGACCGCCGGACAGGCGCGTGCCCCTTGGGGGGTGGGCAGCTATCACCTTGGGGGGATTTCGCCCCCGCAGGGGGGCACGGGACGTTCCCAAGACCCGTGACCTCGCTTATCTTGTGGGAGTTGTCGCTATGACGCGAGTCACACGCCAGGCAGGGCGGAATCGCGACACGAGGAGAAGGTGAACGACATGGGGAACGCATCGCACGCCAACCGCGGAGGACGACGGCCGAGCATCTTCGCCGAGCACCTCGGGACCGGCGCCCTCGACGAGTTCGAGGCCGTGCTGAGCGAGGCCGAGCAGCTGCTCGGGCCCGACTCGCTCCCGCCGATCGACGAGATCACGGACTTCGGCGCCGCGACGGCCGCGCTCGAGAGCGGCTGGCAGAGCATCCGCACCGCCTTCTCCGACGGCCAGGCCCTTGCCGAACGGATCGACTGCGCGAGCATCGACGACCTGATGCACCGGATGATCCGCAACGAACGCATCGTGCGCACGGCTCAGGTCCGGCACCGCGACGCCGTCGTACGGCTGGTCCGCGAGACGCTCGCCGACCTGCGTGACGTCGAGTCGGTCGACGGCCTGATCTCCGCCGGCGCGGAGGCGGTCTGCCGCCTCGGCTTCGACCGCTCCATCGTGTCCCGCGTGGAGAACAACACGTGGATGACCGAGTTCGTCCACCTCGAGGGTGACTCCGAGTGGGGCGCCGAGATCCTCGCGGCCGGACGCGCCCACCCGGTCCCTCTCGTCCACGGCCTCCCCGAGGACGAGGCCCGGCGCCGCTGCAAGCCGATCCTGGTCACCCGGGTGCAGGAGCGCGAGGCGGTGCACCAGGCCGTCGCCGACGCGTCCGCGTCCCGGTCCTACGTCGCCGCGCCGATCATGCCCGGCAAGCGTCTGCTCGGCTTCGTGCACGGCGACCGCTTCTTCCACCGCGGCGAGGTGACCGACTTCGACGCCGAGCTGATCGGCGTCTTCTCCCAGGGCTTCAGCTTCGCCCTCGAGCGCGCCCTGCTCGCCGAGGAGCTCGAGCAGATGCGCGCCACCGTGCGGCAGATCGGCCTCGGGCTGCAGGGGTACGCCGAGCAAGGCACCACCCCCAGCCCGACACCCGGCTTCATCTCGCCCAATGCGTGGCAGGGCGCCTCACCGGTCCGCGCGCACGAGCCCCACGTCGGCGAGGTCGAGCTCACCCGGCGCGAGTACGACGTGTTCCAGCTCATGGCGCAGGGCGACACCAACCACCGGATCGCCCGCCGGCTCTCGATCTCCGAGGGCACGGTGAAGTCCCACGTGAAGCACATCCTGCGCAAGCTCGGTGCGGCCAACCGGGCCGAGGCCGTGGCCCGCTGGCACGCCGCGCAGTCGCAGCACGTCGGGAGCTGAGCGCGCCCTCAGCCCGGCGGGGCGACCAGCCGCACGACGGTCTCCTCGACCGCCCCCAGGTCGGGGTGGGCCTTCGGGCTCGCGGTCGAGGTGCTGTTGAGGGCGCCCACCACGAGGTCGCGCAGCACCCGCAGGTCGACGTCGTCGCGCACCACGCCTTCCTTGCGACCCCGGCTGAGCACGTCGAGCCAGACCCGTGCGAAGCGCCGCTCGTGGTCGGCGTGCGCGGCCCGCAGGTGCGGGGGCAGTGTCTCGACCATCCGCACGACGGCGGACGCCCGGTCGTCGCTGGCGTGCAGTGCGGCGAGGTGGCCCCGCACCGCGGCCCGCAGCCGTTCGGCCGCCGAGGCGTCCGCCGGTACGGCGGCGATCGCCTCCCTCAACGCGGCCCGCGCCGACTCCACGCCGTCCCGCAGGGTCGCCGCGACGAGCTCGTCCTTCGACGGGAAGTGGAAGGCCAGGCTGCCGACCTTGAGACCGGCTGCCTCGGCGATGCGGCGCAGGCTCGCTCCGCCGTACCCGTGCTGGGCGAACTCGTGCGCCGACACGGCGAGGATCCGCCGGCGGGTGCGCTCGGCCTTGGTCTCGGGGGCGTCCACGTCCTGCACTCTAGCGAATCTGACGATCGTCCGATTATGCTGCGAATCGTACGAACGTCCGATTCCAAGGAGAAGCCATGCCCGTCGCCCGCACCCAGGACCGGATGACGCACGACGTCTTCCTTCCCGAGGAGATCGTCGAGCTCCGCGCCCGGGCCCGCGCGTCGGTCGCCCGGCACGTCGCGCCCGTCGCGCGCGAGATCGGCAGCCGCGAGGAGTCGGCCGACAGCTTCCCGTGGGAGGCCTTCCGCGGGCTCGCCTCGGACGGGCTCTTCGCGGTGCCCTTCGGCGAGCTCGCGCACCCGATGCTCGGCGTCTGCACGGTCGCCGAGGAGATCGCCTACGAGTCGTCCTCCCTCGCCGGCGTGTACGACGGCCAGTGCATCCTGGTCCCCGCCACGCTCGCCCACGCGACCCCGGCGATGCGGGACCGGCTCGTGCCGGACCTCGTCTCGGGCAAGGAGGCCTTCGCCTTCGCGACCACCGAGCCGGAGACCAGCTCGGACCTGACCGCGACCCGCCTGGGGACCTGGGCCGAGGAGACGACGGAGGGCTTCGTGGTCAACGGCCGCAAGCGGTGGATCACCAACAGCGTGGTCGCGGGGTGGGTCTCGATCCTGGTGCGGGCGGGCCGCGACGGCGATCGGGCGCACATGCTGCTGATCGACCTGTCGAGCCCGGGCGTACGGATCGGCACCCCCGACCTGAAGATGGGCCACCGCGGCCAGATCACGGCCGACATCGTGCTCGAGGACGTCCACGTGCCGCGGCAGAACCTGCTCGGTGAGCCCGGCCGGGGCATGGCGGTCGCGCTCGGCGCGCTCGTCCGCGGCCGGATCGGCATCGGTGCCGCCGGCGTCGGCGTCGCCCAGGCCGCCCTCGACCTCGCCGTGCACCGACTGCAGACCCGCGAGGTCTTCGGCCGGCCGCTCGGCGCGATGCAGCACTGGCAGTTCCAGATGGCCCAGCGCGCCACCGAGATCGAGTGCGCCCGCAGCCTCTACCAGAAGGCAGCCGTCCTCCTGGACCGCGGCGACGCGACCGCGGAGCCCGAGGCGGCGATGGCGAAGGCGTATGGCACCCGTCTCGCCAACGACCTCGTCCGCGAGGCGATCCAGATCCACGGCGCGCTCGGCTTCGCGCGACAGGTCGGCGAGACGGGCGAGTCGGTGCGGCTGGAGGAGATGTATCGCGACGCCAAGATCCTGGAGATCTTCGAGGGAGCCAACGAGCTCCAGCAGTGGATCGTCGCGCGCCGGCTGCTCGGTCGCGAGATCACCGGCTGACGCCGCTCGACCGCCGTCCCCCTCCGGACGGACAGGACCTTCGTCCCCCCAACGGACTACTCCGTTCACCCCCACGGAGGGCGCGGAGCGGGCGGCGCGAGGCGCAGCATGGAGGTGTGCTCGACGGTGAGCACAAGGGACCGGAAGGAGGGGTGGGCATGACTTGGCACACCTCGACGACGACCCGGGACCAGCTCCAGCTGCTGATCACCCACATCCGCCACTGCGGTGGGACCGTGGCCAGCTGCCAGCGCTGCTCCGAGGGCCTGCTCGTCACCTGGTTCACGCTGTGAGCGCGCTCTGACCTAGCCTGCTGGGCGTGTTCGCGTACGAGTTCGAGGGCAAGTCCCCGCAGGTCCACCCCGAGGCGTTCGTCGCCCCGACAGCCACGCTGATCGGCGACGTACGGATCGAGAAGGGCGCCAGCGTCTGGTACGGCGCGGTCCTCCGCGGCGACATCTGCACGATCATCGTGCGCGAGGGCGCGAACATCCAGGACAACTCGGTCGTCCACGGTGGACCCGACGTGGTCGTCGAGATCGGCGCCCACTCCACGGTGGCCCACGCGTGCGTCTTCCACGGCGACTCGCTCGGCGAGAAGGGCCTGATCGGCAACGACACCACGGTGCTCGACGGCGCCACCATCGGCGCCGGCAGCCTGGTCGCCGCCGGCTCGCTCGTGGCCCCCGGGACCCACATCCCCGATGGCGTGCTCGCCGCCGGCAGCCCGGCGCAGGTCAAGAAGCCGATCGAGGGCACCGGCGCCGCCTTCTGGGTGGAGACCAACGCGCCCTACTACGCCGAGCTGGCGAAGCGGCACCGCGAGGGCGTCACCCCGGTCGGCGACTGAGCAGCTCCGCGACCAGGTCGACCTGGCGCGGGTCGCCACCGGTGGGGATCAGCTGCACCTCGTCGGTTCCGATCGCTTCGAACCGGTCGAGCAGCGTGCGCAGCTCGTCGAGCGTCCCGGCGAAGCCGGCGGTCGGCGCGAGGGCGTCCACCAGCTCGACGGGCAGCCAGTTCATGTAGTGCCGCAGGTGCGCGTGCACCTGCCCGCGCGGGTCGTCGCCCGTCTCGGCGAGCGCGAACCAGAAGGAGGTCGTCAGCCGCGGGGCGGGGCGCCCGGCCTCCGCCCACGCCGCGCGCGCGACGTCGAAGAGTGCCGCCGTCTCCCCGACGTCCGCGCCGAGCGTCATCCCGGCCAGCCCGTCGGCCCAGCTCGCCGCGTGCTGCGTCGTACGCCGCCCGAGCGTGCCGACCAGCAGCTCGGGCCCGGCCGGGCGGTGGGGACGTGGACCGACCGGGCGCGTGGCACCGGTGAGGTTCTCGCCCGCCCAGACCCGGCGCATCACGGCCGCGCGCTCGGCCAGCCCGACCATGGTGCGGGTGCCCCAGTCCGCACCCACCGCGGCGTAGTCCTCCTCCCGGCCACCGACGCCGAGGCCCACCGACAGCCGCCCACCGCAGAGGCGGTCGGCCGTGGCGAGGGCCTTGGCGAGGTGGACCGGGTCGTGCAGCTGGGGGACGACGACCGTCGCGCCGATCCGGACCCGCGAGGTCCACGCCGCGACCGCACCCAGCAGGGTCAGGATCTCGGGATTGTCGAAGGCGATCCGCTCGCCGAAGCAGAGCGAGCCGTAGGGCCCCTCGTCGATCCGCTCGGCCCACTCGCGCAGCAGTGCCGGGTCGACGTCCGGCTCCATCACCGGCAGCGTCATCCCGACGTCCATGCTCATGACCGGCTCACCAGACCACGCCGCGGTCGACCACCAGGTTGGCGCCGGTGATCGACGCGGCCGCATCGGAGGCGAGGAAGAGCAGCGACTCGGCCACGTCGGCGGGCGGCATGAAGCCGGGGATGACCGAGGTGCTCTTGGCGACCAGGTCCCAGTTGGCGTCGGCCGGCAGGCCGGCTGCGGCCGCCTCGATCATCGGGGTCGCGATGCCGCCGGGCGACACGCAGTTGACCCGGACTCCGCGGGTCCCGAACTCGACCGCGAGCGCGCGCATGCCGAGCAGCAGAGCGGCCTTCGAGGCGCAGTACTGCGCGTTGTAGGGCTGCCCCATCACCGACGAGATCGACGCCACCGACACGACGTTGCCCTTGCTCTCGATGAGCGCGTCGGCGAACGACTGCGCGAGCAGCAGCGGTGCGACGGCGTTGATGTCGAGGTGGCGGCGCAGTCCGGCGGCGGTGATCTTCCCGAGCTCCGCGAACTGCTGGATGCCCGCGACGTTGCAGAGCACGTCGAGGCCACCGAGCTCCTCCAGCGCGCCGGCCACGAACGCGTCACGGGCGGTGTCGTCCGCGAGGTCGCAGGAGACGACGCCGTCCGCCGCGGCCACGTCGGTCGCCATGACACGCGCGCCCTCCTCGCGGAACAGGCCCGCGACGACCTGGCCGACGCCGCCGGCGGCTCCGGTGACGACGACGCGGCGGTCGGTGAACCGCTGGGCGCGGGCGGGGGCGGTGGTCATGGGTCCTCCTGGAGACTCGGGTGCCTCACAATAGAACGCGTTCTAGTTTCTGTCTGCTCCTACGATCGCTGCATGACCGACGGCTGGCAGACCGAGCGGCTCGACCTCGAGGGCTACCTCGCCCGGCTCGGCATGCCCGCCACCGGGTCGACGCCCGACCGGGCCACCCTCGACGCACTGCACGCAGCGCACGTGCGGAGGTTCACCTTCGACAACATCGACGTGCTGCTCGACCAGCACCCGGGTGTCGGCATCGAGGCGCTCAACGCGAAGTTCGTCGAGCGTGGCCGCGGCGGCTACTGCTTCGAGCACGCGAGCGTCTTCGCCGCCGCCCTCGAGCGCCTCGGGTACGACGTCCGCCGCCACCTCGGCCGCGTCGGCGACCCCGCCACCGGCACCGTCCAGGGGCGCACTCACATGACGGTCGAGGTGGTGCTCGACGGCGAGCGTCTGCTCTGCGACCCCGGCTTCGGAATGAGCCTGGTCCGCCCGATCCCGCTCACCGACGGCACCGAGTCCGACCAGCACGGCTGGCCCTACCGGATGGTCCGCAACGACGACGGCACCTGGGGACTGCACCGACTGCGCGAGGGAGGCTGGGAGCTGACCCACACCACCGACGAGCTGCCCGTCCGCCCGGTGGACGTCGTCATCGGCCACCACTACACGAGCACCTTCCCGGCCTCGCACTTCCGCAGCGGCCTCATGGTCACGAAGCACGAGGAGGGCCGGCACGTGTCGGTCACCGGCACCACCCTGACCGTACGACGCCCCGGTGAGCCGACCGAGCACCGCGAGCTCGAGGACGGCGAGCTCGTGGAGTGGCTGCGGGCACTCGCCGTACCCCTGACCGGCGACGAGGAGCAGCGCCTGGTGACGCGCCTGGCGGAGCTGGCGGCGCAGCAGTCCTAGGAGACTGCTCCTAGCGGGGCCCCGCCATCCGCGCGCCCAGCAGATGCGCCTCGCGCAGCAGCAGCTGCCCCAGCTCGTCCTGCCGCGGTGGCGCGATCCGCGCCTCGATGCCGTTGATGCTCAGCGCCCAGCGCGGCTCCTCCTGCGCGTCGAACACGGCTGCGCCGATGCCCCAGCTGCCGGCGACGATGAGGCCCGGGTTGACCGCGTAGCCGAGCTCCCGCGTCTCGACGATCCGTGCCCGCAGGGCGCGGGTCGAGTGCTGCTTGCCGTGCGGGCCGACGAGGTCGGCGCGACGCAGGTAGGCCTCCCGCTCGCGCTCGGGCAGGAACGCGAGGATCACCTGGCCGGCGGACGCGACGCCGAGCGGGAACCGGATGCCCTCATGCAGCACGTGCGAGCGGATCGGGAAGCTGCCGTCCTCGCGGATCAGGCAGACGGTCTCGTCGCCGCGGCGCACGGAGAAGTACGCGCTCTCCCCGGTCTCACGGGCGATCCGCAGCACGGCCTCGCGCGCCACCGGGGCGATGTCGTGGCGGGTCGTGGCGGCCGCCCCGAGCAGGAAGCACTCGGGTCCGAGGTGCCACGCCGCGCTCGCCTCGTCGCGCTCGACCATGCCCTCCTCGCGAAGCGCGGACAACAGCCGGTGCACGGTCGGGCGCGGCAGGCCGACGGCGGCGGCGAGCCCGGTCGTGCTCCCGCCGTCGGGCTCGCGCGCGGCGAGGGCGCGCAGCAACGCGCCGACCCGCCCCACGACGGTCGCTCCACTGTCCGCGGCCCCGGCCATGCGGACAGGCTATCCGCTGCGTCCACTCAATGGACGTCTGTCGACGTTACTGCCCGGACGCTGAGCAATCACGCGCAGAATCGCGCTCACCTGTTGACCGCACCGCCGCGCCTGGAGGAATGTCGGGTCATGGACAAGGTCTACTCCTCGGCCGCGGAGGCGGTGGCGGACATCCCGAACGGCGCCACCCTCACCGTCGGCGGCTTCGGACTGTGCGGCATCCCCTCGGTGCTCATCAACGCCCTGCTCGAGGCCGGCACGACCGACCTCGAGGTGGTCTCCAACAACGCCGGCGTCGACGACTGGGGGCTCGGCCTCCTGCTCTCCGCCGGTCGGCTGCGGCGCGTCGTGGCGTCGTACGTCGGGGAGAACAAGGAGTTCGCGCGGCAGTACCTCTCCGGCGAGCTCGAGGTCGAGCTGACCCCGCAGGGCACGCTCGCCGAGCGGATGCGCGCCGGCGGCTCCGGCATCGCCGCCTTCTACACCCGCACCGGTGTCGGCACCCAGGTCGCCGAGGGCGGTCTGCCGTGGAAGTACGACGACGCGGGCAACGTCATCAAGACGTCGCCGGAGAAGCCGGTGATGGTCTTCGAGACCCGCGAGGGCGAGCGGGAGTTCGTGCTCGAGGAGGCGATCGTCTCCGACTTCGGCCTGGTCCGCGCCTGGAAGGGCGACCGCCACGGCAACCTCGTCTTCAAGGCCTCCGCCCGCAACTTCAACCCGCCCGCCGCGATGGCCGGCCGGATCACGGTCGCGGAGGTCGAGGAGCTCGTCGAGCCCGGTGAGATCGCCCCGGACGACGTCCACCTGCCGGGCGTGTACGTCGACCGCGTCGTGGCCCTCACCCCCGAGCAGGCAGCAGACAAGAGGATCGAGAAGAGGACGGTGCGCTGACATGGCCTGGGACCGTGAGCAGATGGCGGCGCGCGCCGCGGCGGAGCTCGTCGACGGCGACTACGTCAACCTCGGCATCGGCCTGCCGACGCTGGTGCCCAACTACGTGCCCGACGACGTCGAGCTGGTGCTGCAGAGCGAGAACGGCATCCTCGGCACCGGCGCCTACCCGACCGAGGACGCCGTCGACCCCGACCTCATCAACGCGGGCAAGGAGACGGTGACGGTCCGCAAGGGCGCGAGCTTCTTCGACTCGGCCACCAGCTTCGGCATGATCCGCTCCGGCAAGATCGACGCGGCCATCCTGGGCGCGATGCAGGTCTCCGCCGGGGGCGACATCGCCAACTGGATGATCCCCGGCAAGATGGTCAAGGGCATGGGCGGTGCGATGGACCTGGTCCACGGCGCGAAGAAGGTCGTCGTGCTGATGGAGCACGTCGCCCGCGACGGGGCCTACAAGATCGTCGACGAGTGCTCGTTGCCGTTCACCGGCCGGGGCGTGGTCCAGCGGATCATCACCGACCTGTGCGTCCTCGACATCACGCCCGAGGGGCTCCGGCTCGTCGAGCTGGCGCCGGACGTCACCCTCGACGAGGTGCGGGAGAAGACCGAGCCCGCGGTCCTCGCGGACTGAGGTCAGCCGTGCACGGTGCGGTGCAGCTCGCCCATCCGCTGGTCCAGGTCGTGCGCGACCCGGGCCGCGGCGGCCAGCTCCGCGACCAGCTCGCCGGGGACGTCCTTGGCGTACTTGTAGTAGATCTTGTGCTCGACGCTCGCCCAGAAGTCCATGGCGACGGTGCGGATCTGCAGCTCGATCGGCACCCGTCGTACGTCGTCGGACAGGAACACCGGGATCTCGACGATCGCGTGCAGGCTGCGGTAGCCGTTGGGCTTGGGGCGCGCGACGTAGTCCTTGATCACCCTGACGGTGACGTCCGGCTGGGTCGTGAGCATGTCGAGGACCTGGTAGGCATCGGCGATGAACGCGCACACGATGCGGACGCCGGCGATGTCGGTGATCTGCTCGGCGATCGCATCGAGCTCGAGCGGACAGCCGATCCGCTCCGCCTTCGCGCGCAGGCTCTCGATGGACTTCAGCCGCGAGCTGACGTGCTCGATCGGGTTGCCCGTGCCGCGGAACGCCAGCTCCTCGCGCAGGATGTTGATCTTGGTCAGCATCTCGTCGAGGCCGAACTTGTAGTTCAGCAGGAACTGGCCGATCTCCTGGGCGCGCGCCTCGTCCGGCAGGGGGACGCTCGCGGTGCTCACCGCACCAGTGTGCCCGGTGCGCGGTGACGCCTCGAGGTGGCCTCCACCGGAGCCGGGAGCACGACGGCTCCCGGGCTCCGGCGGAGGACGGGTGGACTACCCCAGGTCAGCGCACCGCGTCGAGGGCATGGTC
>DATLIG010000080.1:0-31406 GCA_035539555.1 Nocardioides sp.
GGCAGGGGCCGAGTACGTCGACGTCTGGGCCGCCTCCGAGGGCCACGACATCTGCGGGGAGGACCCGTGGGTCGCCGGCTTCCGGCCCGCGAAGGCGGGGACGGCGTACCACCCGTACGCGGAGGAGCAGGCGGCCGTGGCGGAGCTGCTCCGGTCCAGGGTCTCGGGGTCCTAGTGTCGCGCGCGGCGCTGCGGGTGATGGGCGGACTGCTCGTCACCTTCGCGCTGACTGGTTGCTCGTCCTCTGCGGGGGTCCCGGGGCCGCACGGTGCGCCGTCCGAACCGTCGGGGACACGGTCCTCCGGCGAGGTGGCGCGGGAGAGCTCGCTGGGCCTGTCGTACGTCGCACTGGGCGACTCCTTCACCGCGGCTCCCGGCGTGGGCGACCCGACCGGGCCGGCCGCCTGCTTCCGCACCGACGCCAACTACCCGCACCTGCTGGCCGAGCGGCTCGGGCTCGACCTGGTCGATGTCAGCTGCGCCGGGGCGACCAGCCGGGACCTGCGCTCGCCCCAGCCGGCCGTGGGCGCGGCTGCGCAGCTCGACGCCGTCACCGCAGCGACGGAGCTGGTCACCCTCAGCATCGGAGCCAACGACGACGGGCTCTTCGGTGCCCTGGCGACGCAGTGTGCGGGTCTCGCCGGGTTCGGGCAGGAGGCGCCGGCAGCGTCGTGTGTGAGCGACGAGCGCTTCGCCGAGGACCGGCTCGCGGCCGAGCTGTCGGCGCTCTCCCAGGAGACCGTGCGCTCGGTCCGCGCGATCCGGAGGCGCGCGCCGGACGCCGAGGTGGTCGTGATCGGCTACCCGCAGCTCGTCCCGGCGCGCGGCACCTGCGAGGTGCTGCCGCTCGACGCCGACGAGGTGCCCTTCGTCCGCGAGATCAACCGTCGCCTGGCCGCCGCCGTCGAGGAGGGCGCGCGCACCGCTCGCGTCGCCTACGTCGACATGTGGGCGGCCAGTGAGGGCCACGACGCCTGCGCGGCCGAGCCGTGGGTGGCCGGGCTCAGGCCCGTCGGACCGGGCGCCCCGCTCCACCCCTACCCGGCCCACCAGGCCGCCGTGGCCGACGCGGTGGCGGCCCTGCTCCCGTAGGACCGCCGGGACGGTCGTCCGTCAGCCCGCGAGGAAGCTGAACCGCACCTCGCGCACGTCGTTGTCGACGTTGAGGTCGACCAGGCAGATGCTCTGCCAGGTGCCGAGGGCGAGGCGGCCGTCGAGCACCGGGACGGTGGCGTACGGCGGGACCAGGGCCGGCATCACGTGCGAGCGGCCGTGGCCGGGGGAGCCGTGCCGGTGCTGCCAGCGGTCGTCGGCGGGCAGCAGGTCCGCGAGCGCGGCGAGCAGGTCGTCGTCGCTGCCCGCGCCGGTCTCGAGGATCGCGATGCCGGCGGTGGCGTGCGGGACGAAGACGTGGAGGAGCCCGTCGCCGCGGCCGGCGGCGTACGACGCGCAGTCGCGGGTCAGGTCGAGCACGGCCTCACGGTCACCGGTGCGGTAGGTGCGGGTCTCGCTGTCCATCCGCCCATCCTGACCCATGCCCGGACGCGTGACGGGGTCGTGTGCCTGAGCCATCGGAAATCCGATGCGTCAGGCACACGACCCCGTCCGGGACGTGCGTGGGATCAGCCCTGCAGGGCCTCGATCGCCTCGTGGATCGCGAGCGTGCGCTCCGCGGACTCCACGTGGAGGCTCTCGACCATCTTGCCGTTGTAGGTGACGACGCCCGAGCCCTTGCCGTCCTCCCACGCCTGGATCAGCCCGCGGGCGTCCTCGACGGCCTTCTCGTTCGGCGCGAAGCCCGCGTTGGCGCCCTCGACCTGGCCGGGGTGGATGAGGGTCTTGCCGTCGAAGCCCATCTGGCGGCCCTGCTCGACCTCGGCGAGGAAGCCGTCGATGTTCTTCACGTCGTTGTAGACGCCGTCGATGATCACGATGCCGGCGGCGCGGGCCGCCAGCAGGGCGAGGCCGAGGCCGGTGATCACGGGCTGGCGGCCGGGGACGTGCTCGGCGTACAGCTCCTTGACCAGGTCGTTGGTGCCCATCACGAAGCCGGTGAGGCGCTCGGAGGCGGTCGCGATGGACAGCGCGTTGAGCATGCCGATCGGCGTCTCGACCATCGCCCACAGCTTCGTCTTCTCGGGCGCGCCGGCGGCGGCGAGCGCGTCGACGAGCTGGAGGACCTCCTCGGCGGAGTTCACCTTGGGCACGAGTACGACGTCCGGGCCGGCCGCAGCCGCGACGCGGATGTCCTCGTCGTGCCACTCGGTGCCGATGCCGTTGACCCGGATGATCAGGTGGCGGCGGCCGTACTCGCCCGAGGCGACCGCGGCGGCGGCGGCCTCGCGGGCGGTGGGCTTCGCGTCGGGGGCGACCGCGTCCTCGAGGTCGAAGATGATCGCGTCGGCGGGCAGCGTCTTCGCCTTCTCCAGTGCCCGCTCGTTCGAGCTGGGCATGTAGAGGACGGAGCGCAGCGGCTTGAACTCGGTCATGTCTCAGGCCTCCGGGGTCTCGATGGCGTCGTAGGTGGCCTTGAGGTCGGGGTCGATCTCGGCCAGCTTCTCGGCGAGCTCGACGAGGACCAGGCACTGCTTGAGGGAGGCGTCGTCCTCCATCTTGCCGTCGATCATCACCGCGCCGGTGCCGTCGCCCATGGCGGCGACCACGCGACGGGCGTGCGCGATGTCCTCGACGCTCGGCGAGAAGACGCGGTTGGCGATCTTGATCTGGACCGGGTGCAGCGACCAGGTGCCGACGCAGCCCAGGAGGAACGCGTTGCGGAACTGGTCCTCGCACGCGACGGTGTCCTTGATGTCGCCGAACGGCCCGTAGTACGGGTAGATCCCGTGGGTCGCGCACGCGTCGACCATCTTGGCGATGGTGTAGTGCCACAGGTCCTGCTGGAAGATCGCGCGCTTCGCGTCGAGGTCGGGCAGGCCGTCCGCGCCGCGCGGGGCGTCCTCGCGCACGAGGTAGCCGGGGTGGCCGCCGCCGACGCGGGTGGTCTTCATCTTGCGGTCGGCCGCGAGGTCGGCGGGGCCGAGCGAGAGGCCCTGCATGCGCGGGGAGGCGCCGCAGATCTCCTCGACGTTCGCGACGCCGCGGGCGGTCTCGAGGATCGCGTGCACGAGGATCGGGCGCTGCAGCCCGGCCTTGGCCTCGAGCTGGGCGAGGATCCGGTCGACGTAGTGGATGTCCTCGGCGCCCTGCACCTTCGGGACCATGATCACGTCGAGCTTGTCGCCGATCGCCGGCACCAGCGTGGTCAGGTCGTCGAGCACCCACGGGCTGTCGAGGGCGTTGATGCGCGTCCACAGCTGGGTCGGCCCGAAGTCGGTGGCCTGCGCGATGCGCACGAGGCCCTCGCGGGCGGCGACCTTGTTGTCGGCCTTGACGGCGTCCTCGAGGTTGCCGAGCAGCACGTCGACGGTGCCGACCATGTCGGGGATCTTCGCGGCCATCTTCTCGTTCGACGGGTCGAAGAAGTGAATGGCGCGGCTGGGCCGGGCGGGGATCTCGCGCAGCGGGGCCGGGGCACCCACGGCGAGCGGTCGGAAGAAGTCCTTGGCGCTCTTGTGACTCACGTTTGCTGAACCTACCCGTGAGTCACCGGGTCTGGGTATGACGGATGTCTCGCCGAGACGGCCGGTCGTCGTACGGTGGGGCGATGACGCCGGAGGAGGTCGACGCGTTCGCCCGCTCGCTGCCCGGCTGCAAGCGCAAGGGCACGCCTCAGCACCCCGCCTGGTACGTCGACGACCGGCTCGTCGCGCGCCTCGTCGACCCGGGTGAGCTGGTCGTCCGCGCGGGCTTCGCCGAGCGGGACCGGATGCTCGCCGAGCATCCGGAGACCTTCGGGGTGCCGCCCCGCTACGAGCGTCACCTGAAGGTGCAGGCGCTGCTCAGCGGGGACGCCGCCGCCATCCGCGCGGCCATCCGAGGCGCCTGGGAGCTGCAGCGTCGCTGAGCGACCGGCGGGCGGCCCGCTCGGCCAGCTCGGCCCGGCGCACGACCTGACGCTCGCGCCACTGCGCGAGGGTCTCCTCGACGTCGCGGGGCATCGTGATCAGCGGCGGTCCGTCGACCGGCGTGTAGCGGGCCCGGATCACCCGGGCGTTGAAGTCCTCGACGAAGGCGCGGGCCTCCCGCTCGGAGCCGAGCGTGTCGAGGTGGGCGTCGAGCTCCGCGTCGTCCTTGCGCAGCTGCAGCGCCGGCGGCAGGACGGTGATCCGCTCCCGCTCGACGAGCCGCTTGACCCACCAGTCGGGGTCGTGGGTCTCGCCGAGTCCCTCGATCGGCTTGCCCGCGCCGGGCAGGTCGTCGAACTCGCCGCGCTCCATCGCCTGCCGCACCTGGAGGTCGACCCAGGTCTGCTGCTGCTCTATCCGGGCGCGCGCGGCCTTCCGGTCCTCCGTCGTACGGTCGCGGACCGGCTCCCCGCGGTCGGCTTCGTCGGGCATCGCGCTCACCTCGCCACCAGCCTACGTGCGGCCCTTGTGCACTGGTGGCTCCGCGGAGCATGGTGGGAGCAGGCCCGCAACGGTCCCGCGGGCGCCACGGGAGGTGGCAGATGCACGCCGAGGTCGGAGACCGGCTGGTCGTCGAGGGTCACACCGCTGCGGAGCACCGGCGCGAGGCCGAGGTGCTCGAGGTCCGGGGCGCCGACGGCGCGCCGCCGTACCTCGTCCGGTGGCAGGACGGGCACGAGTCGCTCGCGTTCCCCGGCCCGGACGCGCACGTCGTGCCGAAGGGACTCTAATCAGCCCTCCGGTCAGCCCTCGGGCCGCAGGAACCTCGCGATGAGCGGTGCCAGCGTGTCCGCGCTGGTGACCAGCCCGAGGTGGCCGTCGGGGTAGACGTGCAACGTCGCGTGCGGCAGCAGCCGCGTCATGATCCGGGCGTTGACGAGCGGGATGATCGGGTCGTCGTCGCCGGCGAGCACGAGCGTGGGCTGCCGGACGAACGGCAGCCCGGGCAGGCTGGACCAGCCCGCGCCGGCGAGCAGCTGGAGCAGGTAGCCCCGCCGCGAGCCGACGCGGGAGTGCGCGTGCATGAGGCGTCGTACGTCGTCGGGCCGGTCGCGCATCTGCCCGCCGTAGAGCTCGGCGGCGACCTGCACGGCGTAGTCGGCGTCGCGGTAGCGCTGGGGGGTGACCATCTTGCGCAGCACGCTCGGAGGAGCGGGCACCATCAGCGACCCGGTGGCGGTGCTGACGAGCACGAGGCGCCGGACGCGACGCGGCTGCTGGAAGGCCAGCTGCTGGGCGAGCCCGCCGCCCCACGAGATCCCCAGGACGTCGTACTCGTCGAAGCCGAGCCGGGTCATCAGCTTCCCGACACCGACGCCGAGCAGCGCGAAGTTGTAGGGCACCTTCGGGTCGGGCGACCCGCCCACGCCGGGCACGTCGAAGCGCACGACGCCGATCCGGGGGTCGAGCGCGTCGACGAACGGCTGCAGCAGGTCGAGGCTGGCGCCGATCCCGTTGCAGAGCAGCAGCGGGGGGCCGGGCTCGGTGCCGGGGCGCACCGCGGCGCGGATCTCGTGCCCGAGCACGGTGAGCTGGCGCAGCTCGCGGGGGCGGTCCACCGTAGGAGGCCTCACTTGTCGAAGACGTAGGTGCCGGGGGCGTCGGCGAGCGGCTTGAGGCGGGTCGAGCCCAGCTCCTTCGGCGCGGGCAACAGGTCGCCGGTGCGCTCGTCGAGCCACTGCGCGACATCGTTCCACCACGAGCCCTGGTGGGTCTCGGCGCCCGTGAGCCACGCCTTCGCATCGGCGCCGTGGTCGTCGTTGGTGTGGAAGCTCGCCTTCGGGTTGTCCGGCGGGTTGACCAGCGCGGCGATGTGGCCGCTGGTCGACAGGATGAACCGGGTCGTGCCGCCGAACAGCTGGGTGGTCCGGTAGCAGTTCTCCCACGGCGTGATGTGGTCGGCGATGCCGGCGACGATGTAGCTGTCGACGGTGACCTTCCCGAGGTCGATCGGTACGCCGAGGACGCTCAGCGCGCCCGCGCGGGTCAGCTGGTTCTCGACCGCCATGTCGACGAAGTCGGCGTGCAGGCCGGCCGACATCCGCGTGGTGTCGGCGTTCCAGAACAGGATGTCGAAGGCGGGGGGCTTCTTGCCGAGCAGGTAGTTGTTGACCCAGTAGTTCCAGATCAGGTCGCTGGGCCGCAGCCACGCGAAGACCTCCGCGAGCGAGCGACCGTCGAGGAAGCCCTTCTGGGCCGAGCGCGCCTTCGCGAGGGAGGCCATCCGCGGGTCGGTCAGGGCCGAGACGGTGCCCGAGTCGTGGTTGTCGATGACGGTGACCGCGAGCACGATGCCGGCGAGCCGGTCCTGACGGCCGATGCCGGCGAGGTACGCCGCCGTGATGCTCGCGAGGATCCCGCCCGAGCAGATCCCGGCCAGCATCGTCCGCGCGCTGCCGGTGATCTCCTCGACGGCGTCGAGGGCCTCGATGATCGAGCCGACGTAGGTGTCGAAGTTCCAGTCCTTGTGGCGGGCGTCGGGGTTGCGCCACGAGATGACGAACATCTGCCGGTTGCTGCGCGTGCTGAACTCGACGAGGCTGCGGCCGGGGGAGAGGTCGACCGCGTAGAACTTGTTGATCGTCGGCGGGACGATCATGACCGGCACCTCGTGCACCTCGTCGCACTGCGGGACGTACTGGATGAGCTCGAGCACGTCGTTGCGGAACACCACGGCACCGGGCGTGGCCGCGATGTTCTCGCCCAGGGTGAACCCCGAGGTGTCGACCATGTCGGGGATGCGCGGTGCCGACGCGAGGTCCTTCACGAGCTGGGTGCCGCCGCGGACCAGGCTGAGCCCGGCCGTGTCGATGACCGCCTTCGCCGAGGCCGGGTTGACCAGCGGGACGTTGCTCGGCGCCATCGCCTCGACGATGTTCTCCACCATGAACCGGACCCGCTTGCGGTCGCGCGGGTCGAGCTCGGCGTCGTCGACCAGCTGGTCGACCGTCCGGCCGCCCGCGAGGTAGAGCTGGACGAGCCGGCGCAGCAGCGGGTTCTCGGTCCAGCCGGTGTCGGCGAAGCGGCGGTCGCCGCGCCTCGGCGTGATCTCGGAGGTCCCGGCCACGACCTTGGCCGACTCGGCGGCGAGGCCGCCCAGGCGTCGTGCCGTCAGCCGCGGCCGGCGGGCCAGCGACACCGCCCACCGTGCGGTCGACATGTCCGGCAGGAAGCGGCGGACCGGGCCGAGTGCGGCGTCGACGAGCAGGACGTCGAGGGGGGCGGCCGTGTCGGCCAGGGTGGCGTGGTTCGTGCTCATCGGGTGCTCCTCGGGGTCTCCGGGTTGACGAGCACAAGCCTCCCGTCGCGCCGGGGTCGACCGCTTCGGCTGCGGGCACCGACTTTCCGGGTCATCGTGTGTGCACCTGCACAAAGAGCGCCCTACCCTCGGAACCGTGGATCGACCGGACGTGAACGCCGAGCTGCGCAAGCTCAGTGCCCGACTGCTGCCCGAGTCGGACCAGCTCGGTGCGGCGATGGCGGAGCGGATCCGGGCCGAGATCCCCGTGTACGACGCCGGCGACGCCGTGTCCCACGACGAGCTCGTCGCGTCGTGCCGGGTCAACGCCCGCTACATCCTGGGCAACCTCGCCGGTGAGGTGGCGGCCACCGAGACGCCCACGGAGACCGGGACGATCCGTGCCGAGCAGGGTGTCCCCTACGCGGTCGTCCTCCAGGCCTTCCGGGTCGGCTCCCGCTTCCTGTGGGAGGTGCTGGTCGACCGCGCCGACCCGGAGGACCGCGACCACCTGCTCCTCGCCGCGGCGGACATCTGGGCGGTGAGCGACCAGCTCGCTGCCGACGTGACCGATGCCTACCGGCGCTCGATGGCCGACCGCGCCCGCCGCGACGGGCAGATGCGCTCCGTGCTGGTCGGTTCCCTCCTCGACGGCGACGCCGACGCGACCGCCTATGTCGGCGAGACCGCCGGCATGCTCGACCTCGGTCGCGCCAGTGAGTACGTCGTGGTGTCCGCCGAGTCGCCGGCCCCCGGGGCGGAGGGCCTGGCGGACGTCGAGCGCGCCCTCCGTCGTACCAATGTCCGGTCGGCGTGGCGCCTCGACCACGACCACCAGGAGGGCGTGGTCGCGCTGCGCCTCGGCTTCGGTGTCGAGCACCTCGTCGCGCTGCTCCGCGACCTCGCCCGGGCGCGGGTCGGCGTCAGCGACGTCGTCGCGCGGCTCGACGACATCCAGGAGGCCCGGCGCCAGGCCCGGGTCGCGTGCGCGGCGGTGTCGCCGGGCACGGTCGACGTCGGCCGGTTCGGCAGCGACCCGCTCGCCGTCCTCCTGGCCAGCAGTCCCGACCAGGCCCGCGCGCTGGTCGACGCCGTGCTCGCCCCCGTCCTGGCCCTGCCGCCCGACGACCGCGCCGTCGTCATCGACACCGCCCGCGCCTGGCTCGCCGCCGGTGGTTCGACCTCGACCGCCGCCCGCGAGCTGCACGTGCACCGCAACACCGTCCGCTACCGGATCCGACGCCTGGAGGAGGTCACCGGCCGCGACCTCGCCCGCCCCGTCGACGCCGCCGAGCTGTACGTCGCCCTGGAGTGCGTGCGGATCCTGGGGCTGGCGTAGTCGGGGGTGCAGGAATCACCTCCTCAGTGGTGATTCCTGCACTTCCTGACCGTTGCAACGGCCACTAAGTGCAGGTTTCACCTCCTCAGAGGTGATTCCTGCACGCTCACAACGAGACGTCGGCCCGGCGGCTGTCGCAGTGGGGCCGACCGTGCGGCTCGCGGGAGAACTGCTCGTCGTACAGGCGCTTGTAGAGGCCGCCCGCAGCCATCAGCTCGTGGTGGGTGCCGCGCTCGACGAGGCGGCCGTCCTCGAGGCCGAAGATGACGTCGGCGGAGCGGATCGTCGAGAGGCGGTGGGCGATGGCGATCGTGGTGCGCGAGCGGGTGGCGCGCTCGAGGGCCTCCTGGACGAGCCGCTCGGTCTCGTTGTCGAGGGCGGAGGTGGCCTCGTCGAGGATCAGGATGGCGGGGTCCTTGAGCAGCACCCGGGCGATCGCGAGGCGCTGCTTCTCCCCGCCGGAGAGCCGGTAGCCGCGTTCGCCGGTGATCGTCTCGTAGCCCTCGGGGAAGCCCATGATCCGGTCGTGGATGTTGGCGTCGCGCGCCGCCTGCTCGATCTGCTCCGCGGTCGCGTCGGGGCGTGCGTAGGCGATGTTGTCGCGGATCGTGCCGTGGAAGAGGTACGGCTCCTGGGTGACCATCCCGACCGCGTCGGCGAGCGAGGAGAGGGTGAGGTCGCGGACGTCGTGGCCGTCGATCAGCACCGCACCCTCGGTGACGTCGTAGAACCGCGGGACGAGGTACGTCGCCGTCGTCTTCCCGCTGCCCGACGGGCCCACGATCGCGGCCAGCTGCCCCGGCTCGACGACGAGCGAGACGTCGTCGAGGGCCCACCCGTCGGCCACCGGAGCGGCGTCGGGGTCCACCGGGTCGGCCTCGATCCGGACCCCGCTGTCGCCGAAGCGGTCGCGGTTCGTCGTACCGGACAGCGAGCGGGGCTCGGGGTAGCGGAACCGGACGCCGCGCAGCTCCACCCGGCCCCGGACCGCGTCGGTCTCGAGGGCGACGGCGCCGGGGCGCTCGGTGATGGCGGGCACCAGGTCGAGGTACTCGAAGATCCGGCGGAACAGCGCGAGCGAGGTCTGCACGTCGAGGGTGACGCGCATGAGCTGGAGCAGCGGCATCTGGAGCCGGCCCTGCAGGGTCGTGAACGCGACCAGGGTGCCCGCCGTCAGCGCGCTCTCGCCCGCCCCGACCGGGGTGTCGCCGGTGATCAGCCAGCCGCTGAACAGGTAGATCAGTGCGGGCGTGATCGCGAAGAACGTCTGCACGACGGCGAAGAAGGTGCGCCCCGTCATCGCCTGCTCGACCTGGAGCCGGGTCTGGCGGCGGTTGGCCTCGCGGTAGCGGTCGACCTCGGAGTCGGCCCGGTTGAAGACCTTCGCGAGCAGGATCCCGCTCACCGACAGGGCTTCCTCGGTGATCGCCGTCATCTCCGACAGCGACTCCTGGGTGCGCCGCGCGAGCCGCTGGCGGACCCGGCCGACCCGGAACTGCAGCACCACGAACAGCGGCATCAGGAACAGCGTGATCACGGTCAGCTGCCACGACAGGACCAGCATCGACACCAGCGCCGCGGCGACGGTCACGGAGTTCTGCACGATCGTCGTCGCCGTGTCGGTGAGCACGGTCCGCACGCCGGCCACGTCGTTGGCCAGCCGCGACTGGATCGCACCGGTCTTGGTGGCGGTGAAGAAGGCGAGCTCCATCTTCTGCAGGTGCTCGAACAGGTCACCGCGCAGGTCCGCCATGGCGGAGTTGCCGACCGTCGAGGTCAGCCACATCTGCCAGATGCCGATCAGCGCGACCGCGACGGGGATCGCGCACAGGCCGGCGACCAGCCAGCCGAGCAGGCCGAGGTCGGGTCCGCCGCCGTCGAGCGGGAAGAGCGCGTCGTCGAAGACCGCCCGGGTCAGGAAGGGCGCCAGCGCCTGCAGCGACGCGGCTGCCACGACGGCGACCAGGACCATGGCGATCTTGGCGCGGTAGGGCCGCAGCAGCCGGGCGATCCGCGGCAGCACCGGCTCCTTCTGCTGCAGGTCGTCGGCGGTGAGGTGGGTGACCACCGGGCTCGGCCTCATCCGGCGACCCCCTGGTCCCAGCCCGCGCCCCAGCGGCCGCGGTGGGCCACCTCCTGCCACGGTGTACGACGCCGCCGGCTCGCCGAGCCCCGCGCGCCCGCTGCCCGGTCGGCCGGCGGGGCGGGGTGCCCGATCGTGATCGCACCGATCGGGTGCGGCGCCTCCTCGGCGTCGGTGTCGACCAGGCCGAGCCGCTGCTTCACGGCGTCGACCCGGTCCGGGACCAGCCCGAAGAAGCAGGCGCCCAGGCCCGCGTCGGTCACGGACTGGAGCACGAGGAGCGAGGCCATGGCCGTGTCGAGGTGCCAGTAGGGCATCGCCCACCGGCTCTCGTCGCGCTCCTGGAGGCCCGCGCGCTGCTTGTCGGCCTCGGCGTAGCGGTCCAGGTAGGCGTCGCGGCGACTGCACGGCACCACGACCACCGGGGCCGCCATCATCCCGGCGAGCCAGCGGTCCGGGCTGCCGCCGTCGGCCGCCGCGTCGGTCTGCGCCTGCCAGAAGCCGCGCACGGCGTCGGGGGTGTCGAGCACGATGAACGCCCACCCCTGCGAGAAGCCGGCGCTCGGCGCGCGGGTCGCCGCGGCCAGGGCGGCCTCGACCACGGCGGGGTCCACGGGGTCGGGAGCGTAGGCGCGCGTCATCCGGCGTCGTCGTACGACCTCTGCGAACTCCACCCGACCTCCTCGGCACGCGGTCGTGCCTCCCGAACTATCCCACCTCAGACCGACGCCCGAGGCGGGTCCGACCCCCTCAGGTGAGGTAGGGCGGGCGTAGATAGGGAGGTTGCCCGATGTGCGGGCCTACCTCAGGAGACGAGTCTCTACGGCATGAGCAATGACTACTTCATCACCGCAGAGAACGACTACCGCCGCCAGCGTGCCGCCAAGGGTGTCGCCGCCAGCCGGGCCGGACGCACCCGGACCTCCTGGCTGCGCCGCGTGGCCGCTGCCGACCCGACCGTCGCGCGCCGGTCCCGCTGACCACCGCCGTCCACCGCACCTTGACGACCACACTGTCGGTGCCGGGGGCCATGATGGTCCCCGTGGCCGCACACAGCAGCCTGACGATGGTCGGGCGAGACACCGAGCTCGCCGAGCTCAGCCGGCTGGTGGGCCTGGACTCCCCGGGCCGCCGCTGGCAGGGGCGGCCCGGCGCCGTGCTGTTGTCGGGGGACGCCGGGGTCGGCAAGACCCGGCTGCTGATCGAGCTGCGTGATCGCGCCAAGGTCGAGGGATGGCGGGTCTATGCCGGCCACTGCCTCGACTTCGGCGAGAGCGCGCTGCCCTATCTCCCCTTCAGCGAGGTCGTCGGCCGCATCGCCGACGAGCTGCCCGACATCGCCCAGCAGGTCGGGGCGCACTCCGCGATCGCGCGTCTGCTGCCCGGCCGCCGGGTCCGCGCCGGCGGCGAGGTCCGCGACCTCGACCCCACGGTCGAGTCCCCCGGCCACGACGGCGACCGGGCCGGCCTGTTCGAGGCGGTGCACGCGCTGCTCGAGGCGGCCGCCGCCGATGCGCCCGTGCTGCTCGTCATCGAGGACACCCACTGGGCCGACCAGTCCACCCGCGACCTGATCGGCTTCCTGTTCACGCGCGCCTTCACCAACCCGGTGGCGGTCGTGGCGTCGTACCGCTCCGACGACCTGCACCGCCGCCATCCGCTGCGCCGCCAGGTCGCCGAGTGGTCGCGGATCCCCAACGTGGACCGGGTCGCGCTGTCGCCGCTGCCGGAGGACTCCGTGCGCGCGCTGGTCCGCGAGCTCGCGCCGGACGGCCTCGACGAGCGCGCCGTCGTCTCGATCATCGACCGGGCCGAGGGCAACGCCTTCTTCGTCGAGGAGTTGGTCGCCTCCAAGCAGGACCGTGACTGCGAGGACGTCCCCGGCGACCTCGCGGACGTGCTGCTGGTCCGGCTCGACCGGCTGTCCGACGAGGCCCGCCAGGTCGTGCGCGTCGCCAGCGCCGCCGGTCGCCGGATCACCCACGACCTGCTCGCCGCCGCGACCGACCTGGCCCCGGCCGAGTTCGACGCCGGCGTGCGGCAGGCCGTCGAGATGAACGTCCTCGAGGCGGGCGCCCGCCACTACTCCTTCCGGCACGCGCTCCTCGGCGAGGCCGTGTACGACGACCTCCTCCCCGGCGAGCGCGTCCGGCTCCACGCGCGCTACGTCACGGCGCTCGCCGAGGCGGCGGGGCGCGGCACGGCAGCGGAGCTGGCCCGCCACGCCCGCCGGAGCAACGACCTCGACCGTGCCGTCGCGGCCAGCATCGAGGCGGGCGACGAGGCCATGGCCGTCGGCGGTCCCGACGAGGCCGCCGACCACTTCCAGCAGGCGCTCGAGCTGCTCGAGGACACCGGCCGCGCCGAGCGGCTGGGCATCGACTCCTCCAAGATCGCCGCGCGCGCCTCCGACGCGCTCGTCGCCGGCGGCGATGCGCAGCGCGCCTGCCAGCTGCTGAAGGAGCACGTCGAGCGCACGCCCGCCGACGTGTCGCCCCTCGCGCGGTGCCGCCTGCTCAGCCAGTACGCCGAGCTCCTCACCGTCACCGAGAACGACCTCGACCCGGTGGCGCTCTCCGCCGAGGCGCTCGCGCTCGCGCCGGACGGTGAGAGCCCGATGCGGGCGAAGGTGCTCATCGCGCATGCGCGCGTGCTCGCCAACGTCGGCCGGGAGGACGAGGCCGAGTCGTTCGCGACCGAGGCGCTCGGCCTCGCGGAGCGGCTCGCGATGCCCGTCCTCGCCTCCGAGGTGGTCACCACGCTGAGCGGCCTGCGGGTCAAGACCGTCGTCGGCACCGAGCAGGAGGCGCTGCGTGCCGCGCTCGAGTCGGCGGTCGCCCGCGCCGAGCAGGCCGGTGCGCTCCAGGCCGAGCTGCGCGGTCGCTTCCTGCTCGGCCGGTCCTACCAGGACTCCGCCGAGTGGGAGGTCGCCGCCCGCTGGTTCGCCTCGGGGGTGGAGGCCGGCGCGCGCGCCGGCACACCGTGGGCGCCCTACGTCATGGAGTCGCGCTGGCAGCTGGCCAGCATCCGGCTCATCACGGGCGCCTGGGACGAGGCGCTCGCGCTGACCGATGCGGTCAATGAAGGCGCGGGGCCGGTCATCCCCCTCGGCATCATCGCGCCGTCCCGGTTCTCGATCCTCGCCGCCCGCGGCGAGGACGTGCTCGACCGCGTCCGCGGCCTGCGCTCCCTGTGGGAGGACGAGGGCGGCGTCGGTGTGTTCAGCGCGGGTGTCGAGATCGACGTCCACGGCTGGCGCGGTGACGCGGCGGGTGCGATCGCGGCCTACGACGAGGTCGTCAGCGTCCTCGGCCGGATCTGGCAGGAGCACTTCGCCGCGCGGGTGCGGCTCTCGTCGCTGACGCTCGCCGCCATCGCCGCCGGCCTGCCCACCGCGAGCGCCGCCGAGCGGCGCGGCCTGCTGGAGCGGGCCGACCAGCTCCTGGCCGACGGGCGCACCGTCGCCGAGCGGTTCCGGGCCGGCCCCGGACGCTGGGGCGTGGAGGGGCAGATGTGGGAGGCACGACTGCGCGCCGAGCACCTCCGGGTGCGCTGGCTCGGCGGCGACGGCGCGTCCCGCGACGAGCTCGTCGGCGCCTGGGTCGAGGCGCTCGAGCTCGTCACCAAGCTGGGTCACGTGCCCGAGGAGGCCCGGGTGCGAGCGGCGTACTCCCAGATCCTGCGGCTGGTCGGCGACACCGCCGCCGCGGCGGACGAGGCCGAGGCGGCACGGGCGATCGCGGACCGGCTCGGCGCGCCGCTGCTGGTCACCGACCTCGGTGCGGCACGTCCCGCCGGGGCCGCTGCTGCCGACACCCCGGCGGCCCGGCTGACGGCGCGCGAGGTCGAGATCCTTGCTCTCGTCGCGGAGGGGCGCTCCAACGGCGAGATCGGCAAGCAGCTCTTCATCAGCACGAAGACGGTCAGCGTCCACGTCTCCAACATCCTCGGCAAGCTCGGCGCTGCCGGCCGCACCGAGGCGGCGGCGATCGCCCGGCGCGACGATCTCCTCCCGTAGCAGGACGCCGGGCCGGGGCCCCGGGCGTAGCGTCGGCGACGTGACGATCGAGGCAGAACGCACCGCCAACGACACCCGCGACCTGACGCTGCGCCGGTTCCGGCACACCAGCGTGGTCGGTGGGCGCAACCTGCCGCCGGTCCCGAGGGACGTCCTGCCGCCCGGCCCACGCTGGCCCGCGATCCTCCAGACCGTCGCGCTGATGCGCTTCCGCCACCAGTTCCACCCGTGGCTGCACCGCACGTACGGCGACGCCTACACCGTCAACCTGATCCCGGGCGGCCGGCCGCTGGTGCTCTTCACCCGGCCCGAGGTCACCAAGGAGATCTTCGCCGCCGACCCGGAGGTGTTCCACGCCGGCAAGGGCAACGCGATCCTCGGGCCGATCATGGGCGAGCACTCGCTCCTGCTCCAGGACTCGACGGATCACCACCGGGCCCGCAAGCTGCTGATGCCGGCCTTCCTCGGGCACGCGCTGCGCGGCTACCGCGGCATGGTCGCCGAAGTCGCGGCCGCCGAGGTCGACGGCTGGCGAGAGGGGGAGACCTTCCGGGCGTTGGAGCGGATGAACTCCCTGACCCTCGAGGTCATCCTGCGCGTCGTCTTCGGCGTCACCGACCAGGAGCGGCTGGCGCAGCTGCGGCCCGCGGTCAACCACACGGTCGAGATCAACCCGGCGATCCTGCTCGGCTGGGCCTACCCGCGCCTGCAGAAGCTCGGTCCGTGGCGGCGGACGGTCGAGAACCAGGTCGACCTCGACCGGCTGATGTACGCCGAGATCCGGGAGCGGCGCGCAGCGACCGATCTCGGTGACCGCACCGACGTGCTGTCGCGGCTGCTCGCGGCGACCGACCCCGAGGACCCGCAGAGCGGCCTCGACGACACCGAGCTGCGCGACCAGCTGGTCACCCTGCTGCTCGCGGGCCACGAGACGACCGCGTCGGCACTGTCGTGGGCGCTGGTCGAGGTCGGCCGCAGCCCCGACCTGCTCGCGCGCACGCAGCGCGCAGCGGACGAGGGCGACGATGCCTGGCTGGAGGCGGTGCTCAAGGAGTCGATGCGCCTCCACCCGATCATCCCGATGGTGGTGCGCACCCTGATGGCACCGGCCACGGTCGGCAACTGGGACCTGCCGGCCGGCACGACCGTCGGGCCGTCCATCATCATGAGCCACCAGCAGGAGTCGAACTTCCCCGACCCCGAGGTCTTCCGGCCCGAGCGCTTCCTCGGCGGCGACGTGCCCGCGCTCAACGTGTGGATCCCGTTCGGCGGCGGCGTCCGCCGCTGCATCGGCGCCGGCTTCTCCCTCATGGAGGGCGTGGAGGTGCTGCGCGAGGTCTTCACCCGGTACGACGTCAGCGCGGTCGGTCACGACGTCCCCAAGGTCCGCAACATCACCAGCGTGCCCCGGCGAGGCGCACGGATCCGGGTCCGCCGCCGAGCGGCGTGAGGTCCACGGTCGCCGCGACGTCCTCGAACACGTCGCAGTAGTCCGCGTACTCGGCGCGCGCCACGGTGCCGGTCAGCACGACGGCCGTGTCGCCGGCGATCCACGTCCACTGGTCCGTGACGAGGTCCGTCGTACCGACGACGTGGCCGAGACGCTCGTAGCCGACGGTGCGCCCGGACAGCTCGAACTCGTCGGCGTCCTCGACGTCCCATCCGCCCGGTGGCGTCGGGAGGTCGTCGAGCGGCACGGTCCGCAGGGCGAGCTCGGGCGCGAAGCCGCTGGCGGGGACGACCGGCGAGCGGGCCTCGAGCACGAGCCCGGGGGCGGGCCGGTCGTGGGTGGTCCAGTGGCGCGGCAGGGACAGGGACAGCTCGTGGTCGACGATGCGGTGGACGGTCATGCAGGCAGCGTGGGCAGCCCGGGCTGTGGACGAAACCCGGCCCCCGCCTGCCTGTGGATGACCGTCTGCGCGGTGATGTCGGCGGTGGCACCTAGCGTCGGGACATGCCCATCGCACGCAATCCCCAGTTCGTCCTCGACTGCCCGGACCCGATCCTGCTCGCGGAGTTCTACGGCGCCGTCCTCGGCTGGTCGCCCAAGATCGATCCCGACGGTGGCTGGGCCACGGTCTCCTCGGGCGACCACCACATCCACTTCCAGCGGGTCGACGACTTCCGGCCGCCGGCCTGGCCCGGCCAGGACGTCCCGCAGCAGGTCCACCTCGACGTCGACGTCGACGACCTCGACGAGGGGGAGGCGGCGGTGCTCGGCCTCGGGGCGACCAAGCACGAGCACCAGCCCGGCACGAGCTTCCGGGTCTACCTCGACCCGGCCGGCCACCCCTTCTGTCTTTGTCAGGCGTGAGCGCGTCTCCGGCGTGATGACGGGGGGCAGCAAGCTGCCGTCGCACGCCTCTCGCCGCGCTGCCACGCGGCTCTGTCAGGCGTGAGCGCCTCAGCCGGGCAGGATCATCACCTTGACGCTCACGTCCTCGTCCGTCGCCTCCCGCAACCAGGCGGGCCGCAGGGACAGCACGGTGCGCCAGCCCGAGCTCTCGTAGAGCGCGATCGCGGCAGGGTGCGCCTCGAGGACCTCCAGACACGGCCGGCGCCCGTCTGCGCCGATGTCGGCCACCACCGTGTCGAGCAGCCGTCGGCCGACGCCCAGTCGTCGACCGCCGAGCCCGACGAACAGTGTGGACACCCAGGCAAGCTGAGAGAGGTCGCACCCGTGGGTGTCGGCGCAGACGTCGTTCATCGCCGCGGCGTCGTCGAAGCCGGTGAGCGGAGGCTGCCGACACACATGCCCCACGACGCGCCCGTCGACCTGGGCCACCCAGGCCGCGTCGGCATCCTCGGCGTGGAGGAACTGCTCGACCGGGATCGGCAGCGGGTCGCGAAACGGGTAGCGACTGGTGGGCTGCTGGGCCAGCAGCACGTCGACGAGCACAGGGATGTCGCCGGCCCTCCGTGGCCGCACGACGACGTCGTTGCCTCGCAGCGGATCCTTCGGTATGCCCGAGTCGTTCACGCGACGATCATCGCTCAGCGGGCGAAGGACTCCCGGATCTCGTCCTCGGTCAGCCCGTAGTCCGCCAGGTCGTAGCTGTGCGACGGCCGGCGCGGGCCGCTGCGTGACTCCTCGTCGAGACGGTGCACCTCCCGCTGCGCCCCGTCGCTCCAGGTCAGCCCGAACGCGTCGTAGATCGCGCCGACGGTGCCGACGGGGTCCTGGACGAACGTGCGGTAGTCGACGTCGAAGAACTGGCTCTCGTCGTACTTGCTCCGGGCCTGCCAGAAGGCGTGCCACTGCCGGGTCAGGTGGCCGAGCTGGTCGCGGCCGAGGGTCTCGCCGACGAAGGTCGTCGAGTGCCCGGCGGTGGCCTCCGCGGAGAGCGAGCAGGCGGAGGCGACCGAGGTGACCGGCTCGCGCTGGGTCATCACGACCAGCGCGTCCGGGTAGACCTCCATCAGGGCGTCGAGCGCGATCAGGTGCGAGGGGTTCTTGAGCACCCACCGCTTGTCCTGGTCGTTGAGCCCGATCAGCTGGAGGTTCTGCCGGTGCCGCTCGTAGGCGTCGGTCCAGTCCTGCGTCGCCAGCCAGCGCGAGTACGACGGCACGTGGGCCAGCGACTCGAAGCCGAGCGACTTGCCGGTCTGCCGCAGCACCCGCCAGCACTCCTCCGGCTCGGTGGCGTCGGAGTAGTGGATTCCCATGAACTCGGGGTTGGTGACGTGGTGCTCGCGGAAGGCCGCCTGCATCGCGTTGAAGATCGGGTCCGACTCCCACGTGTCACGCGGCGGGCGCGGCTGCGGGAACTCGGTGAGCCACATCTCGAGGCCCTGGTTGTCCGGGTCGGCGCAGAGCAGTCGGCTCAGCGCCGTCGTGCCGGTGCGGGGGAGGCCGAGCACGAAGATCGGCCGCTCGATGCGCACGTCGGCGTGCTGCGGGAACTCGGTGAAGCGGGCCTGGGTGAGCAGCCGCGCGACCAGTGCGCTCTTGACCTGCGAGCGCATGAAGTAGTTGCCGGTGCCGGTCAGCCCGGCGTCCGCGGAGCCGAGGTCCTCGACGAGGATCCGGAAGGCCTCCTCGTGGCCGGGGGCGTCGGCGAAGCCGAAGTCGGTCAGCCCGGTGGTGCGGGTGGCCGCGGCGCAGATGTCCTCGAAGGTGCCGACGTCGGCGCGTTGCCGCTCGCTCATCGCGCGCTCCACTCGTGCTCAATCCGTTCGATCGAACGGTTTGAGCACGTTGGCGACGCAATTCCCTGCTCAATCCGTTCGATCGAACGGATTGAGCACCCACCGCCGCTCATGCGTGGAACTCGCCGCAGTCGACGTTGAGCATCTGGCCGGTGACCGCGGAGGCGAGGTCGGAGGCGAGGAAGAGCGCGGCCTGGGCGACCTCGTCGGGTGTGGCGAGCCGCTTGAGGTCGGTCGGGTCCGCCTTCTCGGCGTACACCTCCTCGTGGGTGCGCCCGGACTCCTGCGCGATCCAGTCGAAGTAGGCCTTATTGACGTCCTCGTAGATGTACGACGGAGCGACGCTGTTGACCCGGATGCCGCGCGGGCCGAGCTCGGTCGCGAGCGACTGCGCGAGGTGCTCGAGGGTTCCCTTCGACAGCTTGTAGCCGCTGTACTCCGGTTGGCTGCTGTAGATCACGCAGGAGTTGACCATGATGATCGAGCCCCCCGGCTTGTCCGCGGTCTCGGCGAGGGCGTCGGCGAAGAGGGCTGAGAGCCGCAGCGGCGCGAAGACGTTGGTCTCGTTGGCGTTGCGCAGGCCCTCGAGGTCGAGGGTGCTGATCGGGTCCATCGGCGGGATGCCGAACGCATTGTTGATCAGGCAGTCGACCTTGCCGAACTCGTCCAGCGCCGCCTCCACGAGCTGCTTGCGCTGGTCCTCGTCGGTGATGTCCGTCGGTACGACGAGCGCGCGGCGTCCGTGCGCGCGGACGACCTCGGCCATCTTCTCCAGCCGCTTGGGCGTGCGCGAGGCGAGCACCAGGTCGGCGCCCATCTTCGCGGCCTCCTCGCCGAGGGAGCGGCCCAGTCCCGGGCCGACACCGGACAGCACGACGACCTTGTCGGTCAGCAGATCCACCATGGGGGCCAGAGTAGAACGTGTTTCAGTTTTGGGGAAGAGGTCATGGTGAGCCGTTGCCGGAATAGTTCCGCGCCGGCTCGGTTGCGATGGGGGTGAGCACTCCCCGCATCGAACTCAATGACCACACCTCCATCCCGCAGTTCGGCCTCGGCGTCTGGCAGGTGTCGCCGGACGACGTCGAGCGCGTGGTGTCCGACGCCTTCGAGATCGGCTACCGCCACGTCGACACGGCGCAGATGTACGGCAACGAGGAGGGCGTGGGCGCGGCGATCGCCGCCTCGGGCCTCGCGCGCGAGGACGTCTACGTCACCACGAAGGTCAACAACAACCGACACCGCCCGGCGGACGCGAAGGACTCGGCGCGGGTCTCGCTGGAGAAGCTCGGCCTCGACCGGGTGGACCTGCTGCTGATCCACTGGCCGCTGCCGACGCAGTACGACGGTGACTTCGTCTCCACCTGGGAGGCGCTGCTCGAGCTGCGCGAGGAGGGCCTGGCCACCTCGGTCGGCGTCTCGAACTTCCAGCCCGACCACCTCGACCGCGTGGTCGCGGCCACCGGCGTCGTACCGGTGGTGAACCAGGTGGAGGTGCACCCGTACTTCGCCAACGAGGCGGCCCGGGCCGCGACCGCGCGCCACGGTGCCGTCGTCGAGGCGTGGTCGCCCCTGGGCCAGGGTGGCGGCGAGCTGACCGACCCGGCCGTGACGGCGTTGGCGCAGCGCTACGACAAGACGCCGGCACAGGTGCTGCTGCGCTGGGCGCTGGACCGCGGCGACATCGTCTTCCCGAAGTCACTGAGCAAGGCGCGGCTGGCGGAGAACTTCGACGTCTTCGACTTCGCGCTGTCCGCCGACGAGGTCGCGGCGCTGGCCGCGCTCGACAAGGGCGAGGCCGGGCGGCAGGGGCCGAACCCGGACACCTTCGACTGGATCCCCGCCTGAGCAAGGCTCATGGTGCGGGGTCGTGTGCCTGGGACAGCGGAAACCGGTTGTCTCGGGCACACGACCCCGACGCGGAGCGCGCTACGAGATCATCCGGCGCGCGACCGCCCGCTGCCGCGCGGTGATCCGGTCGGCGTACTCCTCGGGCGTCAGCCCGACCAGCCCCGGCAGCCGCTTCGCGACCTCGCTGACCGGCACCACCTCGACCACCGGACCGTCGGCCTCCGAGAGGGAACGGGTGAGCTGCTGCCAGCGCAGCATGATCGGGCCGGTGCGGTGGCCGGTCGTCTCCAGCCAGTTCGCGGCGGGGGCGGGAGAGCCGTCGAGCAGGGCCGGCGGCTGCTCCGAGATCACGAACCTCATCACCCCGTCGTCATCGCACGAGGCCTGGGCCTTGGTGAGCGACGTCTGGTGGGTCTCGTAGTCGGTGGAGGCGTACCAGTCCGAGCCGATCTGGATGGCTTGATAGGTGCAGTCGTCGCAGCGCGGCACCGCGACGATCATCGCCTCGTCCTCGCCGAGCTCGTAGTGGCCGATCGAGGAGAACTGCGACGACAGCCCGCCGGGCGTGGAGGCCGGCGCGGTCAGGGTGTTGACCGGCTCCTTGTACTGGAAGAAGTGGGGGAAGGCGAACCAGGTCTGGATGGAGCTGGTCAGTGACCGCGCCGCGACCTCGTACTTCTTGCGCAGCAGGTCCTCGGTCAGCGCGCGCCGCGGTCGGCCGAGGGTGTCGACCCGCTCGATCGTGAGGCTGCCGCGCACCTCGGTGTCCCAGTCGTTGAAGACCTCACGCACGATCAGGGTCTTCGCACCCGGCTCCGCGGTGTAGGCGAACGAGAACGACCCGTCCTCGCCGATCTCGAGCTCGCGCTCGTCGAAGGCCATCAGCGACGTCGCCGCCGAGTCGGCGCTGTAGCTGCCGCCCATCACCTGGAAGGACAGGTCGGCCGACGTGCCGCGGCGCCCCCGGACGACGTACTCGACGCCCTCGCGCAGGTAGGCGTTGAAGTAGACGGCGTCGGGGTTGTCGAGACCTTGGCGCGAGAACTGGTGGGTCGGGTTGATGAAGACCGGCTGCTCGAGGTCGTAGTCGAACGCGGTCTGCATCGCCATCCGGATCCGGCCGGCGAGGTAGTCGTAGCCCTCCAGCCGGTCGGCCTCGGTCCTGATGAAGGGCGCGTTCGCGATCAGCTCCTCGGCCTCGGCGATCGCGTCCTGCAGCGGCTGGGTCAGCCCGAGGGCGGCGGACATCAGCCGTTGGCCTTCGCGATGACGTTCTCGGCGTACTGCTCGAGGTGCTTGATCTTGGTCTCGAGCGGCTCGGTGTCGGGGCCCTTGATGTAGGGGATCCGGAAGCCGACGATGCAGTCGGTGACGCCCTTGTCCTCGAGTCGCTTGATGCCGTCAAGGGTGTAGGCGTCGTACGAGATCACGTGGACCTCGAAGTCGTCACGGGTGTCGCCCTCCTCCGCGCGGATCTCCGCGAGGCGGGTCAGCAGCCGGTCGAGCTCCTCGCCGTCGCCGCCGGCGTGCATCCACCCGTCGCCCTTGCGTACGGCGCGGCGCAGGGCCGCGTCCGAGTGGCCGCCCACGAGCAGCGGGATCCGCTCGGTCGGGGCCGGGCACTGCTGCAGCGGCTCGATGTCGAAGAACTCGCCCTGGTAGCCGAAGAAGGTCGGCTCGTCGCCGGGCTGGGTGAGTCCGCGCAGGATGTCCATGCACTCGTCCATCCGCTTGCCGCGCTTCTCCCACGGGACGCCCAGTGCGGCGAAGTCCTCGGGCCACGGCGAGAGGCCGACGCCGAGGCCGAGCCGGTTGCCCGAGAGGAACGCGAGCGACGACGCCTGCTTGGCGACCAGCACCGGCGGGCGGATCGGCAGCTTGAGCACGAACGGCGTGAGCCGGATCGTCTCGGTGACCGCGAACAGGTGCGCGCAGAGGATGAAGGTCTCGATGAACTCCTTGCCGAGCAGGAACTCGCGGTCCCCGGTGTCGGTGTAGGGGTACTTCGAGTCGGACTCCTGCGGGTAGATCAGGCTGTCGGCGATGGTCATCGACGTGTAGCCGGCGGCCTCGCAGGCCTGGGCGAGCGGGGCGTAGTAGCTGGCCTGGGTCATGCCCTCGGCGAAGGAGAAGCGCATCCCGCCACACTAGAACCTGTTCTAGAATTCTGCCAGAGTGAGTCCCATGGCAGCGACCAAGCCGAAGCCCGACGGGCTCGACAAGCCGATCGTCGCGAAGATCATCAAGTACGCCGCCAAGGCGAACGTCGCGGTCTTCCGGCTCACCAACGGGCGCATCGGCGCCACGTGGCGCGTCGGCGCGGGCTGGAGGAAGCCGGTCCCCGTGCTGCTGCTCGACCACGTCGGCCGCAAGAGCGGCCGGCAGTTCACGACGCCGCTGCTCTACCTCGCCGACGGGCCGAACCTGGTGATCGTCGCCTCGCAGGGCGGGCTGCCGAAGAACCCGCAGTGGTTCCACAACCTCGTCGCGCACCCCGACACCACCGTCGCGGTGCCGCGCGAGCGGAGCCGGCCCGTGCGGGCCCGGGTCGCCGGGCCGGACGAGCGCGCCGCCCTGTGGCCGCGGCTGGTCGACATCTACGCCGACTTCGACAACTACCAGGCATGGACCGACCGGGAGATCCCGGTCGTCGTGCTCGAACCGCGCTGAGCCACCCGAGGAGACCCGTGGACCTGCAGGAGCTGATCGACCGCGCCGAGATCACCGACGCGATCACCCGCTACACCCTCGCGGTCGACGACGGCGACTTCGACCGCCTCGACACCGTCTTCACCGCCGACGCCCACATCGACTACACCGAGAGCGGCGGTGTCGTCGACACCTTCCCGGTGGTCAAGGCATGGCTCGCCGAGGCGCTGCCGGGCTTCTCGACCCACCGGGTCCACATGGTCGGGCAGGTCGCCTTCGACTTCGCAGCATCCCGTGACGAGGCCGCCGTGACGGCGTACTTCCACAACCCGATGCGCATCGCCGACGGCCGCGGGGGCGAGCGGGTCGTCGAGGTCGGTGGCCTGTACCAGCACACGTTCGTGCGCACGGAGGCCGGCTGGCGCTCGCGCAAGCTGCACGAGAAGGTCGTCTGGACGCGCGGTTTCTGATTTCTTGGCGGCTCCCGGACAATGGGCCGCGTGACCGACCAGAACGAGCCGCACGTCGACCGCCCCGTGCTCAACGGGCTGGTGGCGCTGGTCGCCGTCGGCCTCGGGGTCGGCCTGATCCTCGCCCTGGCCGCACTCGTCGGCACCAAGGTGCTCGGCTTCGGCGGGGGCGACAGCTCCGCGGGCGGTGGCTCGTCGGTCCACGACTCGATGTACCTGCCGACCCCGGCCGAGACGGACGGCGCGAGCGGTCCGCTCATCACGTTGCACACCGAGGACCCCGAGACGGAGTCCACCGAGACCTCCGACGCCTCGGACGAGCCCGAGGAGAGCGAGACCACCGAGACCACCGACACGGCATCGCCCGAGGCCGGTGAGATCTCGCTCCAGGCCGTCGACACGACGGTCACCTCGGGGGAGCGGATCTACTTCAGCGGCGTCTACCCGGGCGGTGAGGGCGCGATCCTGTGGCTCCAACGCTGGCAGGACGGAGCGTGGGCCGACTTCCCGGCCAGCGTCGGCGTCACCAACGGCACCTTCTCCAGCTACATCTTCACCGGCGTCAGCGGCCTCAACCGGTTCCGCGTGATCGACCGCGACGACGGCACCGTCAGCAACGAGATCCGCGTCCACGTCGGCTGACGCCGCAACGGCCGGCCAACCGGCGTTTCCGCCGGTTGGCAGCTCCCTGCCGCGGCGGGACGATGGACCATGGGCGACCAGCCGACGGTCTCCGACCTCGAGCTCGACCTGTGGGCTCGGATCCAGGACGGCGACTTCGACGGCGCGTTCGCCCTCGCCACGCGGCTGCTGACGATCAGCTCCGACCGCGTGCAGTGCGGCCGGGTCGAGGCGGCGATCGGCCTGATGATGCAGCGCACCGGCCTGATGGCCGACTCGCGTGACCAGTTCGCTCGCGCCCTCGCCCTCGTCGGCGGCTCCGGCCCGGACCGGGCGCTCGTCCTCTCGGTGGCGTCGCTGTCGAGCGTGCTGTCCGGGTCGCTCGACCGGGCCGAGGCCGATGCCACCGAGGCCGTGGTGCTCGCCGAGCGGCACGGCATCGACTTCGCGGTCCGCCAGTCCCGCACCACTCTCGCCGCCGTGCACCTCGGGCGTGGCCGCCTCGACGAGGCGCTCGCGTTCGCGCAGGCCGCGGCGTCGTACGACGACGACGGGATCGGCCAGGCCGAGTACCGCTCCACCGCGCACGTCGTGCTGGCGATGGTGCTCGCGGAGCTCGACCGGATGGAGGAGGCCCACGGCGCCATCGCCGAGGGCGTGCGGATCGCGCTCGACGAGGGCGACACCGGCCAGGTGGCGTGGTACCTCGCCTCGCAGGCGCTGCTCCACTTCATCGACGGCGGCTGGGAGGCCGCGCGCGAGGAGGCCCGCCGCTCGCTCGACCGGGCCGAGGCCACGGGTGCCCTCGCCGCCCGGCCCCTGGCGTGGGGGATCGCGGCCTGCATCGAGGGCCTGCGCGGCAACGTCGGTGACGCGCGAGTGCTGATCGCCCGGGCCCGCTCGCACCGGCTGGGGCCCGGCGGCGGGCTGGGGGAGGAGTGGGTCGCGCTCGCAGTCGCCGCGACGACCCACGACGCCGACGAGCGCTACGACGCCCTGTGCGAGGCGTGGTTCCGGCTGCGGGGCATGCCGAGCTTCCTCGCCTGGAAGGTGTTCGCCCACCCGCTCGTCGTACTCGCGGTGCAGCGGGGCGACCGGGCCCTCGCGGAGGCGGTCAGCCGACGCGTCGGCGAGGTGGCCGAGGCCGCCGGTACGACGAGCGCGCGGGCAACGGCCCTGTGCTGCGCGTCCGCGATCTCGGGCTCGCCGGCCGGCCTCGACGAGGGCCTCGAGCTGCTCCGGACCGCCGGCCGCCCGCTGCCGCTCGCCTTCGGCTGCGTGGCCGCGGCGCGCACCGCCGCCGACCCGGTACGACGGCTGGCGGCCCTGCGCGAGGCCTCGGCCGTGTTCCACCGCCTCGGTGCCACCACCTGGAGCGCCGTGGTGGCCCGCGACCTGGTCCGCGTCGCCGCACGTCCGGCCGCGGCGCCGGTCCGGACCGGGCCCTGGCACCTGCTCACGCCGGGGGAGCAGCGCGTCGTCCGGCTCGCGGTGGAGGGGCTGACCAACCCGTTGATCGCCGAGCGGCTCGGGGTCTCGCCGCGCACCGTCCAGGCCCAGCTCGCGTCGGCCTGCCGCAAGTGTGACGTCACCGGGCGGGTGCAGCTCGCCGGCCTGTTCGCCTAGGACCCGCCCCGGGAGCACCGGGGCCCGCGGAACGATCCGCGCCGGGGAGGGAGCCGGACGGCTCAGTGCAGCAGCTCCTGCACCGGGTGCTGGCCGGTCGCGGGACCGGCGATCCACTCGAACGCCGATCGCAGGCGCGAGGGACGCGGCGCCGCGACGGGCATCGGGACGCCGTCGAGGATCTCCGCGACCGCCCGCGCGGCCGACGACCCCGACGTTCCGGGGGTGGCGAGGCCGACGGCGCAGGCCAGCCGGAGGTACTCGCGCTCGACGAGCGCGGCGCCGAGGGGGCCGCGGGTCGCGTGCAGGATCAGCGGGTAGAGCGCCGGCTCGCGCCGCATCGCCGCGCGGTGGGCCTCGCGCAGGGTCTCGATGCTGTCGTTCTCCTCGCCGACCTCGAGGGCGAAGTCCACGCAGCCACCGATCATCGTCGTCCAGTGCTGGACCAGGGCCCGCACCAGGTCGTCGCGGTCCGGGAACGCCGCGTGCAGCTCGGGGTCCGCCTCGTCGATCCGGCCGGTGTCGATGACCCGGCGCAGCACCGCGTGGCGGCGGTGGATCTCCTGCCAGCGCTGCTGGGTGTCGGAGTGGGCGACGGGGAAGGTGGATCGCTTCATCGGGAGCTCCTGCGGTGGTGGTGGGTGGACCCGAGAACCGAGTGCCCGGAGCGTCCCGCACGGCGGCCGGTGCCGGCATCCGCCAACTGGCGGAGAAGACCGGCGAGGACTCAGTCCAGCCCGTGCTGGTGCAGCAGCGCGGACAGCTGGACCCGCGACGAGATCCGCAGCTTGGCGTAGATGTGCGACGTGTGGGTCTGCACCGTTCGTGGCGACACGAACAGCGCTGCGCCGATCTGCGGGTTCGACATCCCCTTGGCCACGAGTACGGCGACGTCGCGCTCCGCGGGCGTCAGCAGCTCCCACCCGGGCGCGAGGGCCGGGCGTGCGGCCACCGCCGCCGGATCGCCGGAGAGGTGGACCATCCGTTGGCCGGCGTAGGCCAGGAACGGGGTCGCCCGCAGGCCGTGGAAGGCGTCGGCCGACTCCAGCAGCACGGCGCGGGAGCGGTCGTCGTGCCCGGCGGCGTGGAGGAGGAGGCCCGCCTCGAGGCAGGCGGAGGCGAAGGCGAACGGCCGCCCGGAGCCGCGCAGGGCCTCGACCGCGTCCAGAGCGGCTTCGGGGTCGGCGTCCATCGTCGCGCGGCAGCGCAGGGCCGCGCCGCGCGCCGACGGCACGTCGCCGGCCAGGCGGGCGCCGGTCTCCGCGTCCGCCGCGACCTCGGCGGCGAGTCCTCGGTCGCCCCGGCGCACGGCGTGGTGCACGACGGCCGGCGCGAGCGCCCGCCAGCTCAGGAAGTACGGCGTCCGGCGGGTGTGCAACCAGCCCTCGACCAGTGCCTCGTACGCCGCCGCCGCGTCGTCGGCCATCGCGGCCCGGGCCATCGCCAGCCACTCCTCGCCGGGCAGGCCGACCGCGATCAGCGTCCCCTCGTGGGGTGCGACGAGGTCCGCGGCGACGGCGACGTTGCCGCGGATCGCCTCGACCAGGCCGAGGACGCCGCGGGCCAGTGGGCGGGCGATGAGGGTGCCGGTCCGGTCGGCCGCCTCCAGCGCCGCCCGGGCATCGGCGGTCGCCGCGTCCCACTGCCCGCACAGGAAGCGGGCGAGGCCGCGCATGCAGTGGAACCACGTCAGCTGCCCGGCCGCCCCGGCCCCGGTCGCGCGGGTGAGTCCCTCGGTGAAGGCGACGTCGGCCTCCGCGAAGCGGTCCAGCTCGACGAGGGCGAGTCCGAGGTAGAGGTGCGACATCGGGGCACCCCCGCTGCTCTCCCGCTCGGCCGCCTGCAGCCGGACCCCCTCCCGGGTGAGGCGCAGCGCCGTCGCCGTACGTCCTTCGGCGAGCGCGACGGCTGCCAAGGTGTTGAGCGCCTCGCAGGCCGCGAACCGGTTGGCGTGGCGGTCACCGAGCCGGCGGGCGCACTCGGCACCGCTGGCGGCGCCGGCCAGGTCGCCGAGGAGGAAGCGCGACCCGGCCTCGTCGGCGACGTACGACGCCTGCAGCCGGGGCTCGTGCCGGGTGAGCTCGACGGCGCGGGCGAAGCGGTCGCGCGACTCGGCGATCCGGCCGACCCGCTGGAGGACGAGGCCGAGCGCGGCATGCGCCTCGGCCCGGTCGGCGGGGGCGTCGAGGGAGGCCAGCAGGAGCTGGGCGTCGGTGGCGGCCGCGTTGAGCTCCCCGCGACTGATCCGGTCCCACATGGCGCTGCTGCGGGACACCTGTTCCGGGCTCATGGCCGCCCCCTCGCGAGGGTCAGGTGGCACCCCCGGCCCTTCGATCGTAGGTCGGTCGGGTGGGGGCCGACATGATCACAAAGGATGGTCGGAAGAAGTGTGCGGGGCGGGGAACAACCCGGCGTACCCCTCCGTTGTGACCTGTGTCAGACTTGAGTCCATCCGGCTCAACTAACTTGAACCAGCACCTGATCCTCCGGCCGGGCGACCGACCGGAGCCAGCATCACACGGAGGAGAAACACATGGCACGAGCTGTCGGCATCGACCTCGGTACGACGAACAGCGTCGTCGCGGTCCTCGAGGGCGGCGAGCCCACGGTCATCGCGAACGCGGAGGGAGCGCGGACCACGCCGTCCGTCGTCGCCTTCGCGAAGAGCGGTGAGGTGCTCGTCGGCGAGGTCGCGAAGCGCCAGGCGGTCACGAACGTCGACCGCACCATCCGGTCGGTCAAGCGCCACATGGGCACCGACTGGACCCAGCACATCGGCGACCCGGTCGACAAGGACTTCACGCCGCAGCAGATCTCGGCGTTCATCCTGCAGAAGCTGAAGCGCGACGCGGAGGCCTACCTCGGCGAGACGGTCACCAACGCGGTGATCACCGTCCCGGCGTACTTCTCCGACGCCCAGCGCCAGGCCACCAAGGAGGCCGGCGAGATCGCGGGCCTCAAGGTCGACCGCATCGTCAACGAGCCCACCGCGGCCGCGCTGGCCTACGGCCTCGACAAGGGCGACGACCAGACGATCCTCGTCTACGACCTCGGCGGCGGCACGTTCGACGTGTCCCTCCTCGAGATCGGTGAGGGCGTCGTCGAGGTGAAGGCCACCAGCGGTGACAACCACCTCGGTGGCGACGACTGGGACAACGCGATCGTCGAGTGGATGGTCAAGAAGTTCAAGGACGCCAACGGCGTCGACCTGGCCGCGGACAAGATCGCCGCGCAGCGCCTCCAGGAGGCGGCGGAGAAGGCGAAGATCGAGCTGTCCTCGTCGAGCGACACCTCGATCCACCTGCCGTACATCACCCACGGTGAGAACGGCCCGCTGCACTTCGAGGAGCGGCTGACCCGCTCCGAGTTCCAGCGGCTCACCGCGCCCCTGCTCGAGCGCACCAAGGCGCCCTTCCAGAACGTCCTCAAGGACGGCGGCGTCGCGCTCTCCGCGATCGACCACGTGGTCCTCGTCGGCGGCTCGACCCGGATGCCCGCGGTGACCGACCTGGTCAAGGAGATGCTCGGCGGCAAGGAGCCCAACAAGGGCGTCAACCCGGACGAGGTCGTCGCCGTCGGCGCCGCCCTGCAGGCCGGCGTGCTCGCCGGTGAGGTCAAGGACGTGCTGCTCCTCGACGTCACCCCGCTCTCCCTCGGCATCGAGACCAAGGGCGGCGTGATGACCACCCTCATCGAGCGCAACACCACGATCCCGACCAAGCGGTCCGAGATCTTCACGACCGCCGACGACAACCAGCCGTCGGTCGAGATCAAGGTCGCCCAGGGCGAGCGCCAGATGTGGTCGCAGAACCAGGGCCTCGGCAACTTCGAGCTGACCGGTCTCCCGCCGGCCCCGCGCGGCGTGCCGAAGATCGAGGTCACCTTCGACATCGACGCCAACGGCATCGTCCACGTCTCCGCCAAGGACCAGGCGTCCGGCCGCGAGCAGTCGATGACGATCTCCGGCGGCAGCGCGCTGTCCAAGGACGACATCGACCGCATGGTCAAGGAGGCCGAGCAGTACGCCGAGGAGGACGCCAAGCGTCGCGAGGCCGTCGAGGTCCGCAACCAGGGCGACCAGCTCGTCTACACGACGGAGAAGTTCCTGGCCGACAACGGCGACAAGATCCCGGACGACGTCAAGGCCGAGGTCACGACCGACGTCGAGGCGCTCAAGGGCGCCCTCGAGAACGCCGAGACCGACGCGGACACGCTGACCGCCGCCATCTCCAAGCTGGGTGAGTCCAGCCAGAAGATGGGCGCCGCGATGTACGCCGCCGCCGAGGCCGACTCCGCTGCCGCGGGCGGCACGACCGGTGCCACCGGCGAGGCGGACGACGACGTCGTCGAGGCCGAGATCGTCGACGAGGACACCGAGGGCGACGCCAAGTGACCGAGGACAACCTCACCCCGGAGGGGGAGCCGCAGGAGACTGCGGCTCCCTCGCCCGAGGGCGACGAGCCCGAGGTGGTCGAGGGCCCCGAGACGCCCGAGGTGCCGGAGGCCGAGGCCGACGAGCTCGCCGTCACGAAGATGGAGCTCGAGGAGCGGACCCTCGACCTGCAGCGCCTGCAGGCGGAGTTCCTCAACTACAAGCGCCGTGTCGACCGGGACCGTGAGCTGATCCGCGAGAACGCGACGTACGCCGCGCTCACGCCGATCATCGACGTCCTCGACACCATCGACCGGGCCCGCGAGCACGAGCCGCTCGAGGGGGGCTTCAAGGCCACGGCCGAGCAGCTCGAGCGCGTGGTCGCCGGGCTCGGCCTGGTCAAGTTCGGCGAGGTCGGCGACGCGTTCGACCCGACCGTCCACGAGGCGCTCTCGCACATCGGCACCGACGCCGAGGTCGAGGTGACCACCTGCAAGGTGATCGCCAAGGCCGGCTACAAGATCGGCGACCGGGTCGTGCGGGCAGCGCAGGTCCTGGTGGTCGACCCGGCTTGACGACCCACGACGACACTGACAGCACGGAAGAAGGGAAGGGAGGTGCGCGATGAGTGACGACGGCATCCGGTCCGACTGGGCCACGAAGGACTTCTACAAGGAGCTCGGCGTCGCGAAGACCGCGTCGCAGGACGACATCAAGAAGGCCTATCGCAAGCTTGCGCGTGCCAACCACCCGGACTCGCACCCGGACGACACCGCGAAGCACGAGAAGTTCAAGGCGGTCGCGGAGGCCTACGACGTCATCGGTGACCCCGACAAGCGCAAGAAGTACGACGAGGCGCGCGAGCTGTTCAGCCGCGGCGGCTTCCCGGCCGGCGGCGGCTACGGCAGCGGCTTCGGCGGCAGCGTGAACGTCGAGGACCTGCTGCGCGACCGGGCCGGTGGTGGCGG
>DATLIG010000081.1:0-14652 GCA_035539555.1 Nocardioides sp.
CCTCGACCACCGAGTGATGGTCGCTGCGCGACCTCCTCGACCACCGAGTGACGGTCGCTGCGCGACCTCCTCGACCACCGAGTGACGGTCGCTGCGCGACCTCCTCGACCACCAGGTGGGCGTCAGGCCCGGCCGAGGTCCTTCAGCGCGAGCCGGGCTGCGCGGTAGCCCGCCATCCCGTGAGCGCCGGGGCCCGGGGGCGCGGCCGCCGAGCAGAGGTAGACCCCGCGGGCGCCGGTCCGGTACGGGTTGCGGCCCGGCCGCGGGCCGAGGACCAGCGACGCCGGTGACTTGGCGCCGGTGAGGATGTCGCCGCCGACCCAGTTCTCGTTGACGGAGGCGAAGTCGCCCGGCCGGGTCACGTGCACACCCACGATCCGCTCGCGGAAGCCGGGCGCGAACCGCTCGATCTGTGCGGTGATCGCCTCGGTCGCGTCGCCGTCGTAGCCCGCCGGGACGTGGGCGTAGCTGTAGACGGGGTGGACGTCGCCCCGCGACCGCGAGGGGTCGGCGACGTACTGCTGGCCGAGCAGGACGAACGGGCGCTCCGGCATCCGGCCGGCAGCGACGGCCTTCTCTCCGGCGATGATCTCGGCCGGACCGCCCGCGAGGTGCAGCGTGCCGGCCCGCGCGAGCTCGGCGTCGCGCCACGGGATGCCCTGCTCGACGGCGAAGTCGACCTTGAAGGCGGCCGGTCCGTAGCGGTAGCGGCGGTAGGCCCGCCGGCTGCCGGAGGGCAGTTGGTCGTCGTACAGGCCGAGCGCGGCGGTGGGCGACAGGTTCAGCAGCACGGCGTCGGCTGCCGGGAGCTGGCTGGCGGAGGTCACCCGAACCCCGGTCTCGATCTTGCCGCCGAGGTCGACGAGCGCCTTCGCCATCGCGTCGGTGAGGGCCTGGGTGCCGCCCACGACGACCGGCCAGCCGTCATGGTGGCCGGCGGTCAGGATGCCCATCCCGATGGCGGAGGAGAGCACCTCGGTGAGGGGGCGCATCGCGTGCGCCGTCGTGCCGAGGAAGAGCGCACGGGCCTGCTCGGTGCGGAAGAACCGGGCCAGCAACGCCGCGGGCAGCAGGGTCGGGGTACCGAAGCGTCCCATCAGCAGGGGGTGGCGGGGGAGGTGGACGACCGGCCCGAGGATGTCGCCGGCGAGCTTCTCCCAGGCGCGGGAGGGAGCGCCGAAGAGCGTCCGCCAGCGTCGCGCGTCGGCGCCCAGGCCGGCCGCGGTCGTCTCCACCGATCGGTGCAGCAGCGCCGGTGCGGCGTCGTCGAGGGGGTGCGCGGCGTCGATCTCCGGCCACGCCCACTGCAGCCCGTAGCGCTCCAGGCCCGCCAACGCGGGGGACTGCACGGCCATCGGGTGGAAGGCGGCGCAGTGGTCGACGAGGATCCCCTCGCCGAACGGCTGGACGGTCCGGGTGCCGCCACCGATCTCGTCGCGCGCCTCGAGCACGGTGACCTGCACGCCGGCCTTCGCCAGGGTCAGCCCGGCGGCCAGGCCGTTGGGGCCGCTGCCGACCACGAGTGCGTCCGTCATGGGTACGACGGTAGGCCCACCGGCTGCTCGGGTCACATGTCGTGGCGGGCCGGACTTGCCGCGCGGGCTTTGGTCCCCGCGCACAACCCCCGAAGACGCCAGGTCCTCCCCGCGCCGGCGGGGAGGACCTGGTGGGGACCCGGGCCTGCTGGTGTCAGTGCGTGGGGATCAGCAGCGCCCGGCCGAGCCAGTGGCACGCGGTGAGCGCGAGCTCGATCGCCTGCCGGTCGGAGCTGACCGGCCAGCCCATCGCCTTCTCGGCGGAGGCGATCCGGTACTTCACGGAGTTCTTGTGCATCAGCATCGCCTCGGCGGTGGCGGTGTAGCTGCTGTCGTGCTGGAAGAACAACAGCAGCGTGTGCCGCAGCCGCTCGTGCTGCTCGTCGTCGATGGCCAGGTCGCCGAGCGTCTCCTGCACCCAGGTGCGGGCCGTGTCGAGGTCGTTGGCGAGCAGTGCCGCGACCTTGAGGCCGGGCTCGTCGAACGTGGTGACCGAGCGCTGCGGGTCGTCGCCGACCATCGCGACCTGCTGGGCGTGCAGCGCCTCACGGTGGGTACGACGGAAGCCCGGCACCCCGGATGCGGGGCGCCCGAGCGCCAGGTTGGGCGCCGGCGGGCCGCCCGCCTTGGTGAGCAGGGCCTGGATCCCGCCGATGTCGAGCTCGACGTCCTCGGCGACCGAGATCCAGATCCATGCCGTCGCCCGGTCGCGGGGGATCACCAGCGGCGTCCGCGTCGAGCCGAGGAACTCGGCGATCGACGTCGCGGCACGGGTGAACCGGGAGAGCTGGTCCTGCTGCGTGCCCGTCTCGTCGACCCACAGCACGCCGCCGAGGTGATGCACGCGCAGGCGGTAGCCCAGGGTCTTCTCGGCCGCGTCGATGTCGATCGGCGAGCCCGCGATCAGCTCCTCGACCCGGCCCACCCGCGCGCTGTTGCGCTCGGCGAGCCAGCGCTCGCGCTCGCCCTCGTAGACCGTGACCACGCCCTGCGAGATCCAGTCGATGTAGTCGAAGGTGACCTTGACGATCCGCTCGTAGGCCTCGGAGCGGACCTCGACCGGAGCCTCGAGCCGGTCGCACTCGGCGAAGGTCATCTCCAGCAGGTGCTGCTGGCCGAGTCGGTAGGCGCGTACGAGCGCGCTCATCGGCACCCCGCGCTGGGCGAGGCGGCGGGCGTACTCGTAGGCGGCCGAGGGCGGCTCGATCTTGTCGAGGGTGATGTCGTGGCGCAGCGAGTAGAGGATGTTCTCGATGTTGCCCTCGATGCTGGCGTAGAGCAGCTCGAAGATGGCGCCGTCCTCGTCGAGCTCCTCGATCCGGCTCGAGAGGCGGTCGCGCATGCTTCCGGCGAGCTCGGTGATCCGTGCCTGCAGCGCGGTTGCGACGGTGGTCACCAGCACGTCGGCGGACTGTGGAGTGGGAGCGTCTGCCACATCTCGCAGTGTCCCAGATCCGGCGTGACGTCCGTCACTGTGCTCGCGCCACGACGGGACAGCCCTGCTTTGGTCGCGGCGACCAAAGGCCTGCTGCGGGGGGCCGGTCACGCCGACACCTGCTCACGGAGCAGGCCCTTGACCAGCTTGCCCACCGAGTTCTTCGGCAGCTCGGTGCGCACGTGCACCTCCTGCGGCACCTTGTAGCGCGCCAGCGTCGCCGCACAGTGCTCGCGCAGCTCCTCGGGCGTCGCGACGCGACCGGGCCGGGTGGCGACGTACGCCACCGGCACCTCGCCGAGGACCGGGTCCGGCTTGCCGATGACGGCCGCCTCCAGGACCGCGGGGTGCGTGTAGAGGCACTCCTCGATCTCCTTGGGGTAGATGTTCTCCCCGCCTCGGATGATCATGTCCTTGATCCGGTCGACGATGCGCAGGTAGCCGTCGCGGTCGATGATCCCGACGTCGCCGGTGTGCAGCCAGCCGTCGCGCAGCACCTTCGCGGTCTCGTCGGGCTTGCCGAGGTAGCCGCGCATGATGTTGGCGCCGCGGATGACCACCTCGCCGCGTTGCCCGGCCGGCTGCGGGACGCCCTGGGCCGAGACGACCGCGACCTCCTGGCCGGGCAGCGCGATGCCGACGGTGCCGGGCTTGCGCGGCCCGTCGACCGGGTTGATCGTCGAGGCGACGCTGCCCTCGGAGAGCCCGTAGCCCTCGACGACCGGCACGCCGAAGCGCCGCTCGAAGCGGGTGATCAGCTCGGCCGGCATCGGAGCCGCCCCGCAGACGAGGAAGCGCAGCGAGGACGTGTCCACCTTGCGCTCGGTGCGTGCCTCCAGCACCGCGTAGATGGTCGGGACCGCCGAGAAGTACGTCGGCCGCGCGGCCTCGACGTCGTCCCAGAAGGTGTCGGGGGAGAACCGTGGTGCCACCACCACGTCGCCCCCGGCTCGCAGCGGGGCGAGCGTTCCGGCCACGAGCCCGTTGCAGTGGAACAGTGGGAGGACCAGCAGGCTGCGGTCCTCAGCGGTCAGCGCGAAGTGCTCGACCAGGGAGGCGCTCATCGCGTCGAGGTTGTCGTGGTCGAGGAGCACGCCCTTGGGCTTGCCGGTCGTGCCGCTCGTGTAGATCACGAGTGCGAAGTCGTCGCCGACGGCGGAGGGCTCCTCGTCGGTCTCCTTCCCCAGGTCGGGCACGGGCGGGTCCCCGGGGGCGGGGAGGACGAGGTCAGCATCGACCCACGCGATCCCCAGGGACTCCGCCAGTGCCCGGGCCCGCTGGTCGCCGACGATGACCGCGGACGCCGAGTCCTCGAGCTGGTAGCGCACCTCGTCGTCGGTCAGTGCCGGGTTGACCGGGTTGAGGGCCGAGCCGCGGAACCACGCCGCGAACATGGTGGCGATGATCTCCGCGCAGTTCGGCAGCAGCACGGCGACGGTGTCGCCGGGGGCCACGCCCAGCGCGGTGAGGCGCTGGGCGAGGCGTCGTACGGCGGTGGCGAGCCCTGCGTTGTCCCAGGTCCGCTCGCCGTCGGTCAGGCAGGTCCCGGTGGGGTCCTGCGCCGCCCGCTGGAACGGGATCTCCGCCAGCGGGCTCCTCGTGGTGACGTCCATGGATCAAGCCGTCGCCTGCGGAGCGGCCAGCGCCGGGTGGTGGTCCGGGTGCCGCCAGGTGACGTCGGTCGGGACCGGGCCGTTGGGCAGCCAGGGCTGCTCCTTGACGCAGTCGGTCACCAGCCAGGTGCCGCGCTCGGCATCGTCGAGCGCCGCGTCCATCACGAAGTACTCCTGCGTCGGCTTGTGGATCGGCTGCGACTCCACCCAGACCACCACGAACTCGCCGGGGGCGAAGTCGAGCCGCTTCTGCAGGGCCTCGATCAGCTGGTCGTCGTGCAGGTGGCCGTCGCCGAAGTTCCAGCCGATGATCGAGTTGCAACAGAACTCCGCCTCGCGCAGGGAGTACGTCTCGTACTCGTCGCCGAGGTAGTTCTGCAGCACCGAGAAGAGTCCGCGGCCCTGGCTGTGCATCGAGCGCCAGCTGAGCGTCATCTGCATCGTCATCTCGGCGACGTCGGGGTCGTAGCCCATGCCCTCGACGAGCTGGTCGATCTGGTTCTTCGCGGGCTTCTTCAGCTGGTTGAGCTTGGCCTCCGCGCCCGGCGCGAACGCCCAGGTGGCCGACGCCCAGTTGCCGGCGTACTGCCGCATCGACGGGAGGAAGGAGACCAGGTCGGGGCGCAGGTTGCCGAGGACCGGGAAGAAGACGAGTGCCGCGACGAGGACGGGCAGCATCCAGCCCTCGCTGAAGTCGGTCACCGCGAAGCCGTCGCCGGCGAAGTGGCCGGCGAACAGGAACACCGTGATGAAGGCGAAGTTGATGTTCCACTCCAGCGGCACGGCCAGCGGGAAGGTCTGCGTGATGAACAGGTGGAAGAGCACCATCGATCCCACGGCCAGCAGGGTGATGGTCCAGTTCGTGCTGAGCAGCAGGACGAGCGGCACGGCGAGCTCGGCGGTCGTGCCGAGGACGTGGGCCATGAACCACGCGAGCCGCGACGGCTTGAGGTCGTCCGGCAGCGACCGGAAGTGGGCACGCTTGACGAACTTGGGCACGAACGGCGCGTTCGAGACCATCGGCGGCACCACGTTGAGGAAGTGGTGGTTCATCTTGGAGACCGCGGCGCCGACCCAGATCGTGACGATGATCAGCTTGGCAGCGACGATGAAGTCGACGAACGTGAGCACCTCGCCGGCGAGCGCCGAGATCAGGAGGATCGGGAGGTACTGCTCACCGCGGGCCGCGAGGAAGAGGATCTTGTCGCGCAGGCCGCACAGGACCAGCAGGCCGGCCGAGACCGCCATCAGCGTCGGGTCGACCATGTCCACGCCGAAGCCGTCCGGGCGGGTACCGCCGGAGCTGGCGGCGACGAGGAAGCTGGCGAGGGTCGCGAGGTAGAGAACGACGTCCAGGGGGGAGCGGTTGTCGCCGGCCGTGAACGGCACCTTGCCCGGCCACGGGGGGAGCCGGATGGTGTCGGGGCGCGCCCAGTAGGCGATGCCGCCCGTCATCGGCTTGAAGTGCGCGGCCAGCGGTCCCCAGGTGCCGCCGATGCCGAACAGCTCGAGGAAGAGGGTCCAGAGGACGATCTTCTGGTAGATGATCGGCTGGTCCCACCACTGGTCGACGTCGAGCGGGCCGCCGACGTCGGAGGTCAGCGTCGCGAGCGCGACACCGCCGCCGATGTAGAGCACGAGCAGCTTCACGATGTAGATCGTGTGGACCATCTTCGGGGTGCCGAAGCCGTACTCGCTCCAGAAGGTCGCGAGCAGGCGGATCCGCTCCTGGCGCGGACGGGTGAGGAACTCCGCCGGCTCGACCGGCGGTGCGTCGGGGGTGAGGAAGGGCATGGGTCTGGCTCCTTGGTGCGGGAAGGACCGCTCGGCGATCCGCCCCGAAGGTAGGCGCGATGTGACCTGCGTCATCACGGCCACGACGACCGAAGTTGCGCCCCCTTCTTCGTCCCCGACGGCCAACGGCGGCGTTCGGTAGCGTGGCGGCATGCGGACCCCCGACTACACCGACGACCAGCTCGCGGCCGGTGTCGCTGCGGCTGCCGCCGAGCTCGGCGAGCCGCTGACCGCCTCGTCGTACGACGCCTGGCAGCGCGACCACGCCGCGGCCTCCCCGGCGCTGCTGATCCGCCGGTTCGGGTCGTGGAACGAGGCCTGTGCCCGCGCCGGCGTGGCCACCAACAAGACCCGCTCGACCTCGCGGAGGTGGAGCGACGACGACGTCGTCGCGATCGTGGCGGCGTACCTGCACACGCCGGGGGCGACGGGCTCGTTCGCCGGCTACTCGGAGTGGGCGAGGGAGCAGGAGGACGCGCCGAGCGGGGCGACCCTGCGGCAGCGATTCCCGTGGGCCGAGGTCAAGAAGCGGGCAGCGGCTGGCGGCTGAGCGCCGATCGGCCACAATGACAGCATGACTGTCATTCCCGTGGACCGCCTCGCCGAGCTCGAGCCCGCCTGTGCGCTTGCCGATGCGCTGGCGTTCTTCGACAGCCTTCCCGCCGTGCGCGCCGAGGAGGTCACCGGTCGCTGGCACGGCCGTGAGCTCGCGACCGGGCACCCGATGGACGGGCTGCTGGAGGCGTCGGGGTGGTACGGCAAGCAGTTCGACTCGGTCGACGACGTGCACCCGCTGCTCTTCCGGACACCGGCCGGGAAGATCGTGTCGGTCGACCCGCGGCGGATCCCCTTCGGCATCGTCGACCGGATCCCCGAGGGCGTGGTCGCCCGCGGGCGGGCCGTGATGGGCGCCGCGCTGCCTGCCCTGCGGACGAAGAAGCCCCGGGCGCGGCTGCGCAACGTGGAGTACCGGGGCGTGGTCACCGCCGCGATGAGCTACGACCACCTCCCGATCATCGACCTGTTCCGCCGCGTGGACGAGAACACCCTGCTGGGCTGCATGGACCTGCGCGACGCCCCGCCGTACTTCTTCGTGCTCGTCCGCGACTGACCTGGTCCCGCCCGAGTCGGCGCCGGTCAGGCCGGGGGGTACGGCGACGCCTTCAGCAGCCCCGCGAGGTGGGCCGCGTTGCCGGCGAGGGTCGCGGTGGTCGCCGCCGTCCTCTCGGGCTCGGGGTCGAGGTCCTGGTAGTCGGTCGACTGCATCGCCTCGCCGACCCAGTAGGTCACGCCTTGGGCGGGGATGGTGAAGCCGACGTCGGACAGCGCCTGGTAGACCTCCGCGCTGACGTGGTGCGCCCCGTCCTCGTTGCCGACGACCGCGACGACGGCGACCTTGCCTGAGGTCGGCATCCGGCCCTGGTCGTCCTTCTCGCCGAGCTCGGCGTCCAGCCGCTCCAGCACCATCTTGCACACGGCGGAGGGCTGGCCCATCCAGATCGGCGTGGCGATGACGAGGATGTCCGCCGCGAGCACCTGCTGCCGGATCTCCGGCCACGCGTCGCCGTCACCCTCGTCGGTGCTGACCCCGAAGGCCACCGGGAGGTCCACGACGCGCACCAGGTCGCCGGTCACGGAGTGACCCTCGAGCGCTGTCAGGACGCGTCGGCCGAGCAGCTCGGAGCTGGACGCGGACGGGGACTTGCGCAGGCTGCAGCAGAGCACGAGCGCGCGCAGGGGAGCGGTGGATCCGATGTCGTCGACCATGGCCGCGTGGTACCCGGTGTGTCGGCGCCCACCCGGTCGCCACCGGGTGGGGGTCCCGGATCCGTGGTCCCGATGGGGGGCCCGCATCGTGTCCGAGCGGCCGCTCCGCGCGGACCCTCCGGCCGCCTACGCTCGCCGCGACGTGCACCGATCGGGGGAGGGAGCTCGGGTGGCGTACACACCGCGGGCCTGGACCCGCACCGCGATCCCGTCGGCCGCGACGCTGCACTGCCTGCGCCGCTTCACCGCCGGCTACACGCCCGCGCTCCACCGGCAGGTCGTCGCCGCCGGCGGCTTCACGAAGTGGTTCGACAAGCAGCTGACGTCGCAGTACGCCGACACCTGGTACGCCAGCACGGCGGCGTGGTGGACCTCGATCAACGCCTCGGCGGAGACGCTCTGGCAGCGACAGGTGGACGGCGTCGAGGACCTGTGGCTGGCCGACGCCAACTACGAGCGCTGGGCGCTGGTGCGCCGCCTCGGCTCGCAGCGCCAGGTGCTCGAGACGATGGCCGAGCTCTGGGAGCACCACCTGCACGTGCCGGCCACCGGTGAGGTCGGGCCGTTCCGGACGTCGTACGGCAAGACGATCCGCAGGCACGCGCTGGGCCGGTTCGAGGACCTGCTGCAGGCGGCGATCGTGCACCCGGCGATGGCGGTCTACCTCGGCAACGCGAACTCGTCGAAGCGGGCGCCCAACGAGAACCTGGGCCGGGAGCTGCTGGAGCTGCACACCGTGGGCCGCGGCAACTACGACGAGGACGACGTCAAGGCGTCCGCGCGGATCCTCACCGGCTATCGCGTCGACTCCTGGCGGACGTGGGCCTTCTCCTACGACCCCGCCCACCACTGGACCGGTCCGGTGCAGGTCATGGGCTTCTCCCACGACAACAGCGCCGCCGACGGCCGACCCGTCGTGCAGGCCTACCTGCGCCACCTGGCGCACCACCCGGCGACGGCGCGGCGGATCGCGCTCAAGCTGGCCCGGCGCTTCGTGTCCGACAACCCGCCGGACGCGCTCGTCGACCGGCTCGCGAAGGTCTACCTCGCCCACGACACCGAGATCCGCCCGGTGCTGCGCGCGCTGGTCGCCTCGACCGAGTTCAAGGCGGCGACGTCGATCGGCCGGAAGGTCCGTACGCCGACCGACGACGTCGTCGCGACCTGGCGGGCCCTGGGCGTGCAGCTGTCCGCACGACCGACGAGCAGCGAGTCGGAGGCCGGCGCGAACGCGATCCTGTGGCAGTCGTCCTCCGTCGGGATCCGGCCGTTCGGGTGGCAGCCGCCGGACGGACGCCCCGACACCGCGGCGGCGTGGTCGTCGACCTCCCGCTTCCTGAACTCGCTCGACGTGCACTACACGATGGCCGGTGGGTGGTGGCCGACCATCGGGGTCAAGTACCGGACCACGGCGTCCTGGCTGCCCGCCACCCGGATCCGCTTCGACCACCTCGTCGACCACCTCGCCCGATCGATCCACGGACGCGGGTCGACGTCGCTGCTGCTGCAGGCCGCTTGCGAGGCGACAGGCTGCAGCCCCGGCTCGATCATCACCAGCACCCACGCCCTGGTGCGCTGGGAGATGCCGCGCCTGCTCACCGTGTTCCTCGACTGCCCGACCCACATGACGAGGTGAGTGATGAGCCAGCAGACGGTTGACCCGGCGACGGACGCCTGTGGCTGCCCCGAGTTCTCGCGGGTCTCGCGGCGCGGCCTGCTCCGCGGTGCCCTCGCCGCCGGAGCCGGACTGAGCACGGCCGCCGCGTTCGGCACCGCCTTCGTCGAGACGTCGTACGCCGCCACCCGCTCCGCGCCCGCGGTGCTGGTGGTCCTGTCGATGCGCGGCGCGGTCGACGGGATGAGCCTGGTGGTCCCGCACGGCGACCCGGTCTACGCGAGCGCCAGGCCCGGCATCGCGATCCCGTCGGCCCAGCTGCTGGCGAAGGACGGCTTCTTCGGGCTGCACCCGAACCTGGCGCCGCTGCTGCCGATGTGGGACGGCGGTCGGATGGCCGCCGTGCACGCCACCGGGCTGCCCGCGCCCAACCGCTCGCACTTCTCCGCGATGGAGGAGGTCGAGGACGCCGCGCCCGGCTCGACGACCCGCACCGGCTGGCTGAACCGGCTGATCGGCCGCGACACCTACACCAGCCCCTTGCAGGCGATCCAGCTCGGCAGCGCCAACCCGCCGACCGCGCTCAGTGGGCCGCAGCAGAGCGTCGCGATCGAACGGATCGCGGACATGCGGCTGTCCGGCGCCGACAAGTGGGACACCGAGGGTCGGCGGCCGCGGTCGATGCGGACCACGTGGGCGTCAGCCCCGGGGCCGCTCGGGGCCGGCGCCCGCGCCGCGATGGCGGCCATCGCCGACTTCGCCCCGGTCAGGGCCACGTCGACCACGCCGGCCAACGGGGCGTCGTACCCGGACGGCGACTTCGGGCGGGCGATGGCCGCGACCGCGCGCACGATCCGCGGCGACGTCGGCGCCGAGGTGATCACCGTGGACTTCGGGTCGTGGGACCACCACGTCGACCTCGGCACCCTGGAGTGGGGCGCGATGCAGCGGATGACGTCGCAGCTCGCCGACGTGCTGGCGGCCTTCTTCGCCGACCTCGGACCGCTCGCCGACAAGGTGACGGTCGTGGCGCTCTCGGAGTTCGGACGACGGGTCAAGCAGAACGCGAACTACGGGCTCGACCACGGTTGGGGCAACGTGATGCTCCTGCTCGGAGCCGGGGTCAAGGGCGGCTACCACGGCACCTGGCCGGGTCTCGTCAACGATGTCAACGCCGACCTCACCGTCACCACCGACTACCGCAGCGTGCTCGCGGAGGTCGTGGCGAAGCGGCTGGACGCGTCGTCGGCGACGGTGTTCCCGGGCTTCACGCCCGAGACCGTCGGCGTGATGGCTTAGGCGACTGCGATCGCGAGGAGGACGACGGCCACGGCTGGGAACGCCAGCTGCGTGACCGCCGCGCGCGCCTTGTCCGGCGAGGACAGCAGCAGCACCAGCCCGGCAGCGACCATCGACCCGGCTCCGGTGAACACGAGCGTCGAGCCGACCGTCTCCTCGTCGGCGAGGTGGGCACCGATGCCGCCGAAGGTGACGAGCGCGAGGAAGAGGTTGTAGAAGCCCTGGTTGTAGGCGAGCTCCTTGGTGGCCTCGGCCTCCGCGGCCGAGATGCCGAACGTCGCCCGCGTTCGCGGGCTCGTCCACGTGAGCGACTCCATGACCCAGATGTAGACGTGGAGCGCGGCGGCGAGTCCCGCGAACGCGAGGGCGACGGCGGTCATGTCAGTCGATGCCCTTCTCGGCCAGCCAGTCCTTGGCGATGACCTCGGCCGACAGCTTCTCCTCGACGCTGCGGGCGTTGAGGGCGATCAGGTCCTCGGGCGTCATCGCGGCGCTGATCTCGTCGATCACCGCGGCGGCGTCGTCACTGACGTCGTCGCTGGCGACGGGGACGACCGCCGAGGCCAGGAACAGGCCCTTGGTGTCCTCGAGCGTGACCAGGTCGTTCTTCTTGATCGACGGGTCGGCGGTGTAGATCAGGCCGACCTGGATGTCGCCGTCCTTGAGGGCCTTCACGGTCAGCGGGCCGCCGCTGTCCTCGATCGGGGTGAAGGTGACGTCGACGCCGTAGGTCTCCTTCAGGCCCTTGGGGCCGTTGGGCCGGCTCTCGGCCTCGGAGTTGGCGCCGAAGACGATCTTGCCCTCGACCTTCTTGAGGTCCTCGATCGTGGTGACGCCCCACTTGTCGGCGAACTCCTTCGTCACGACGTAGGAGTCCTGGTCGGTCGCCGGGGACTGGTCGAGCAGGCGCAGGCCGTCGGGGAGCGCCTCGCCCAGGGCGGCGTACACCTCGTCGGGCTTGGTGGCGGTGGCCTTCGGGTCGAGGGCGAGCAGCAGCGGGCCGGTGTACTCCGGGAACAGGTCCAGCGAGCCGTTCTCGATCTCCGGGAGGTAGACCTCGCGCTGGCCGATCTGGAACTCGCGCTCCACCTCGATGTCCTCGGCCTCGAGGGCCTGGGCGTAGATCTCCGCGATGATCTCGTTGGAGTAGTAGGCCTGCGAGCCGATCACGACCGTGTCGCCGTCGCCGCCACCGGAGGACAGCGGGTCGTCGGAGTCACCGCAGGCGCTCAGCGTGAGGGCGCTGGCGGCGACGAGGGCGAGGCCCAGGCGGCTGGTGCGGCGCATGTGTCCCAGGAGCAGGGTCATGGTCAACCTTTCGACGGAGCGACCCCGGCGGGGTCACTGGTCAGGGTGCCGCGGCCACGGTTGTGGCCGCGGGAGGCGCGCTGCAGCGCGCCGAGCAGGAGATCGAGCAGCAGGGCGAGCCCGGCGACGAGGAGCGCGCCGGCCAGCATCTGCGGGTAGTCGCGGCTCTTGAGGCCGGCGAAGAGGTAACGGCCCAGCCCGGTGTCGGAGATGTACGCCGCGAGGGTCGCCGTGGCCACGACCTGCAGCGTCGCGGCGCGGATGCCGCCGATCAGCACGTCGGCGCCCAGCGGGATCTCCACCCGGGTGACGATCTGCCACTCGCTGAGCCCGATCGCGCGCGCGGCGTCGACCGCGCCCGGGTCGGCGGCCTCGACGCCGGCGTAGGCGCCGGCCAGCAGCGACGGGAACCCGAGCGCCACCAGGGCCAGCAGCGGCGCCTCGATGCCGATGCCGAGCCAGAGGCCCAGCAGCGTCAGCAGGCCGAGCGTGGGCACCGCGCGGACCGCACCGGCGAGGGCGACGACCGCGAGCCGGCCACGGCCGGTGTGGCCGATCAGGATGCCGAGGGGGAGGGCCACCGCACCGGCGATCCCGACGGCGGCGAAGGTGACCCAGAGGTGCTGCAGGATGCGGGTGTCGATGCCCGAGGGACCGCCCCAGTGGGCGCCGTCGGCGATCCAGGCCAGTGCGTCTCCGAAGAGGTTCATGACGCGGCTCCTGCCTTCACCCGGCGCTGCCACGGGGTCAGCACCGACCCCGCGACGACCACGACGACGTCGAGGACGACCGCCAGCAGCATGGTCAGCACGACGCCGGTGAGGACCTCCTCGCGGATGCCGCGCTGGAAGCCGTCGGTCAGCAGGCTGCCGAGGCTGGAGATGCCGACCAGGGCGCCGATCGTCACCAGGCTGACCGTGCTGACGGTGACCACGCGGATGCCGGAGACCAGCACCGGCAGGGAGAGCGGGAGATCCACGCGCCAGAAGATGCCGCGCGGCGAGTAGCCCATCGCCTCGGCCGCCTCGCGGACCCGGACGTCGACGGAGCGGAACGCATCGGCGGCCGTACCGGCGAGCAGGGCGGTGCCGTAGACGGCGAGGGCGATGACCAGGTTGCTCTCGCTGCGCAGGGGGATGGACAGCAGCACGGGGATCACGATCAGCAGCGGCAGCGCGGGCACCGAGTAGAGAAGGCTGGCGAAGCCGAGCACGACGGTGCCGACGCGCGGCCAGCGCCACGCGGCACGGCCGAGCACGATGGCGACCAGCACGCTGACGAGCACGGCGGGTACGGCGAGGAGCAGGTGCTGGAGCAGCAGCTCCAGGACGTGCTCGCGGTTGTTGTTGAGCCAGGTCATCGTCTCGGGCGGTCCTCAGGCGAGTACGCCGACGGGCCGGTCGTCGCCGTCGACGACGACACGGCGTCCGTCCTGCTCGACGGTGCGCAGGGTGCGCTCGGCCCGGTCGGCGCCGACGAAGTCGCGGACGAAGCCGTCGGCCGGCGCGGCGACGATCTGCTGCGGGGTGCCGGCCTGGGCGATGATCCCGCCGGTCCGGAGGATGATCACCTCGTCACCGAGCCGGAACGCCTCCTCGATGTCGTGGGTGACCAGCACGATGGTCTTGCCGAGCTCGGACTGCAGCGTGAGCAGCTGGTCCTGCAGGTCGCGGCGGACGATCGGGTCGACGGCGCCGAAGGGCTCGTCCATCAGCAGGATGTTGGGGTCGGCCGCCAGCGCCCGCGCCACTGCGACGCGCTGCTGCTGGCCGCCGGAGAGCTGGCCGGGGAAGCGCTTGCCGAGCGCCGGGTCGAGGCCGACCTTCACCAGCAGCTCGGTGGCCGTCGTACGGGCCTCGGCCCGGGAGACGCCGTTGAGCAGCGGGACGGTGGCGACGTTGTCGAGCACGCGGCGGTGGGGGAGCAGCCCGCCCGCCTGCGGGACGTAGCCGATCGAGCGCCGCAGCGCGACCTTCTCCAGCCCGCGCACGTCCTTGCCGTCGATCAGCACCTCGCCCGTCGTCGGGTCGATCATCCGGTTGACCATCCGCATCAGCGTGGTCTTGCCCGACCCCGACGTGCCCACCAGCGCCAGCGTCCGGTGGCTCGGCACCTCGCAGGAGAACTCCGCGACCGCCACCGTCCCGTCGGGGTAGGTCTTGCTGACGCCCCGGAACTCGATGCCCATGGTCCAGCACCCTAAGGGGCGGTGGGGACATCTGTCGGGCAGACGGTGCGAGGCGAATCCTGCCGCACTTCCGCAGTGCCCCGGGTTCGGCTGTCGAG
>DATLIG010000082.1:0-12462 GCA_035539555.1 Nocardioides sp.
GGGATCGGCGCAGCGGTCGGCGCAGCAGTCGGCGCAGCAGTCGGCGCAGCGGTCGGCGCAGCGGTCGGTACGACGACCTCGTCGGACCGGACCTCGTCGGAGACCCGTCCCGGCTGGACCGCAACGACGACGTACACGGGCACGTCCGGCCCCGGCGGTGCGCCACCGTCCTCGATCCGCGCTGCCGCGGTTCGGCCGACGACCCGCGGCGCGCCCTTCGCCTCGACCCGGGCGACCTTGTAGGTCGCGCCACTCGTCGGGGACGGCTGCCACGTCACGACGACGGCACCCGAGGAGTCGCGGACGGCGCGGACGGCCGACGGCGGATGGAGTGGCATCGCGGCGAGGGCGGCGACGGCCGCAGGGTGCTGGGGCCACCGGTCGAGCACGGTCATCAGCGCCGCCACCGGGTCCGCGGCGGCGCGGGCGTCCGCGACGCGGGCGTCCGCCTCGGCGACCTCGCCCCGGGCCCGGGCCAGCTCGGCCGCGGCGGTGTCGAGCCCGGCCGGACTCGGCAGGTCGGCAGCGACCCGCGCGAGGTGCTCGAGGTGGTCGATGGCCTCGGCGAACCGGCGCGCGCCGAGCGCGGCCGACACCGCCCGCCAGCGGAGCTCGGCGTCGCGGATCGCCTCGTCGACCTCGTCGGAGACGGCGCGCACCGGGGTCGCGGAGGCGGGGTCGCGGGTCGCCGCGGCCTGGGCGACCAGGCGGCGGGCCTCGAGGAGTGCGCCGCGGCGCAGCGCCGCGCGGGCCGCCCGGAGGGTCTCCTCCCAAGCCCGGTCCGGTGCGCGCGCCGGTGCCGGAGCCGGCGCCCGATCCGGCGCCCGATCCGGTCGGGCGCCCCCACGCATCGGCTCGATGGCGACGCCGAGCTCGGCAGCCATCGCGGCGAGCGCGGCCCGCGCCCGTCCGGGGTCGAGGCCGAGGTCGAGCGCCTCCTCGTACAGGTGCTCGTGGTCGTCGGCCACCAGCCGGTCCTCGACGAGCACGGCAGCCCGTACCCGCGGCAACAGCCGGGCCCGGACGTCGTGCACGACGGCGTCGAGGTAGGCGTCGCGGACGATGGGGCCGGCCTCGAGCAGCTCGGCGACGTGCACCATCAGCTCGTCGGCGACGGCCCGGATCCGCAGCGGCGGGAGCTCCCGGCAGCGCACCCGCCAGGCCTCGGCCCGGTGGGCGACCTCGGCGTCGTCGGCGTCGGGTCCCAGACCCAGCAGCGCGAGCAGGGTCGGGGGCGGCGGCTGCTCCTGGAGCCGGCCGAACTCGTCGAGCAGGTCGCGCACCTGCTGGCGCCGGTGGTCGCTGACCGGGCTGCTCGCGGCCGGAGGCGGGGGCGGCGGGGCGGCCGCCGTGTCGACGACGCGGTGCCGGCGCAGCCGGACCTCGACCTCGGCGCGGCTCAGCCCGCCGAGGGCGCCGACCTCGACGAGGCCCTCGAGCTTGTCGCGCGGGATGCCGCCGTGGCGCTGGACCAGGCGGGCGATGGCCTCGTCGAGCGGCTGGAAGCGTGCGGAGTCGCGGGACTCGCGCCGGGTGCGCACCTGGTCCACGAGGTAGCCGCGCCGGCGCGGATCGAGCACCTCGGCGCTGTGCTGGTCGTGCAGGGCGACGAGCAGCCCGACCAGGGTGCCGTACTTGGGATGGTCGCGCTGGCGCTGCCAGAAGCCCCACACCTCGTCGACCTGGGCGGCCACGTCGGCGTCGCTCCAGCGCCCGACCTGCTCGACCGGCAGGTCGTAGATCTCGAACGGGTCGGAGCTCTCCGGGCCGCCCCGCTTCTGGATCGCGGCGAGGACCCGTTTGCGGTAGTCGTTGCCGTCGAAGGGCGGGCGCCGGCTCCTCACGCGTCGCGCCGCCGGGTGCGCTGGAGCTGCTCGCGCTCGCGCGCCACCTCCGCCTGCGACAGGGTCGCCCCGGTCTGGGCCGTGAGGGTCAGCGGCAGCGCCGCCTCGACGTGGTCGGCCAGGACCGTCAGCAGGCCGTCGAAGCCCATCAGGAAGCGGACCCTGACCTCGCTGCCCTCGTCGTAGCCCGGCGGGATGCCCTCGATGGTCCCGGCGACGAGGAGCTTGACGTCCTGCACCCGCATCGACTCGGCCTGGCTCTGCTGCTCGACGATCCGGATCTCGATGGCGTCCTGGTCACGTCGTACCGTCCCGAACGAACGGCTCACGTTGATCGGCAGCCGGTCGTTGCGGTGGACCAGCCAGACCGGCTCGAGGTCGCCGGTCATCGGGTTGGCGGCGAGGACGCCGAAGCCCCGGGAGACGACCGTGTCGACGCGGATCTCGATCGCGCGGCGCACCTGGGCGAGCGGCTGACCGAGCGCGTCGGCGACCCGTCGGCAGGCAGCGTCGAGCTCGTCCGGCGGGGCGTCCTCGATCCGGTCGCCGGCCCGCAGCCGGCCCCGGGTCACCAGGTCGCCCTCGACGAGCCGCTCGATCTCCTTCTTCTCGCCGTACAGGGCGGCGCCCTTGGCGACGGCGAGGTCGGGGTCGTGCAGCTCGGGCGCGATGCCGAGCTCGGCGCGCAGGGCGCGCTCCACCATCGGCATCCGCGACGACCCGCCGACCATCAGCACCCGGCCGACTCGGCCGACACCGCGCCGGGAGGCCGCCTCGAGGCAGGACCGGGTGAGGTCGATCGTGCGGCGCAGCAGCGCGGAGGTCATGTCCTCCAGCTCGGCGCGGGTCAGCGTCACCGTCGAGCGGGCGCCGTCGTGGGTGACCACGACCTCGGTCGACTCCCGGTCGGAGAGCTCGTGCTTGGCCCGCTGCGCAGCGATGACCAGCTCCTGCGCACCGGCCGAGTCGTCGAGCGGGTCCTCGGCGTCCGGGTTCTCCGCGCAGAACTGGCGGGACAGGTGCAGGCAGATCCGTTCGTCCCAGTCGGCACCGCCGAGCTGGTGGTCACCGTCGACCGCGAGCACCGAGATGCGGCGGTCGGCCAGCTCGATCACCGTGGCGTCGAACGTGCCGCCGCCGAGGTCGTAGACGAGGACGGTCTCGTACCCGGCGTCCTTGGCGAGCCCGAAGGAGCCGTCCAGACGACCGAAGCCGTACGACAGGGCCGCAGCGATCGGCTCGGAGAGGACGTCGACGACGTCGAGCCCGGCGTAGGTGCCGGCCAGCGTCGTCGCCCGGCGCTCCTCGTCACCGAAGTACGCCGGCACGGTGATCACCGCGGACGTGACCTGCTCCCCCGACCCGAAGGCGGCGTCCTCACAGACCGACTTCAGGATCAGCGACGACACGGCAGCGGCGGACCAGCTGCGCCCGTGCGCGACGAACCGCCAGTCCGATTCGCCCATCCGGCGCTTGACCAGCGCGCAGACGTGCTCGGGGTCGAGCCGCGCCTGACGGCGCGCACCCTCCCCGACGAGGTGCTCGCGGTCGGAGGCGAACAGCACGACGGACGGCACGGTCGCTTCGCCGGTCATGCCGACGAGGACCTGCGGTCGACCGCTGCTGTCGGTCCGGGCGATAGCCGAGCAGGTTGTCCCGAGATCGATTCCGTGGACGGCCACGGGCGCGAGCGTACCTGCGGCCGCGAAGCCGTCGCTACGATTCCGGAATGTCCGAGCCCGCCTCCGAAGCCGTGCCCGAACCCAGCCTGCAGGACCTCGCCGACGCGGTGGTCGACGTGGGTCGCCTGGTGGCCCGGCAGGCGGCGAGCCTGGACCAGCTCGTGGACGACAGCCGCGCGGCCGCCGCCCGCGCCCGGGTCGGCGCCGACGTACCGCTCCTCGTGGACCTGCTCGCGCTGCACCGTGACGCCAGCACCTGCGCGGCCACGGCCCGGTCACGCCGCGAGCGCGAGGCGTTCGCGGCGGTGGCCGGCGGCATCGAGCGGCTCATCGAGGGCCGCGGCGGCCGGCTGGTCGCCCCCGCCGCAGGCACACCCTTCGACGCGGTGTCGATGGAGGCGGTCGAGGTCGTCACGACCGACGACGCCACCCAGGACCGCACCGTCGCGACGCTGCTCGAGCCGGGCCTGCTGCTCGCCGAGATCGGCCGTTCGGTGCGGCCGGCGCGCGTCGCCGTCCACCGGTACGCCGGCGACTGACCGGCCCTGACCGGCCCTGACCGGCCCTGACCGTCCCGGTCCGGCTCAGCCTCGCAGCCGGGCCGCCGGCACCAGGGCCAGCACCGCCGTCCCGGCAGCCGCCAGGACGAGCGCGGTCGCCGCCGCACCCGGCGCCGACTCCGCGAACGCCGCGAACGCGACCCCGCCGACGGCCACCCCGGCGCTGTTGGCCAGGTAGTCGTTGAGCTGCAGGGCCGACGACGTGCGCCCCGCCTCCCCGTCCGCGGCGGTCGCGAGCGCGAGGACCGACAGCGTCGAGAACGCCATGCCGATGCCGAGGCCGGCCACGCCCCAGGCGGCCACCACCACTACCAGCGGTACGACGGACAACGAGACCGTCGCGAAGGCGGCGATCCCGACGCCCAGGAGCAGCGCACCGGTCCGCACCCGCCCGGGCTCGTCCGCGAGCAACCGCCACCGGGCGGCCAGCACGGCGCCGGCCGACCACGTGACCGCGCCCGTGGTCAGTACCCAGCCGGCCTCGGCGAGGCTCAGGCCGCGCTCGAGGACGAGGAGCAGCGGGACGTAGACCTCGGCGGCCGCCATGCCCGTGCCGATCGCGGCGCGGGAGCCGAGCACGGCCGGCAGGCCCGGGCGCAGCGACCACGAGCCGGGCGGCAGCACCTGCCGGCCACCGAGCAGCACCGCCGCGAGGCCGGCCACGACGAGGGCGGGCCACCAGGCGACCACCTGCTGGCCGCCGACGCTCACCGCCAGCACGCCGCCGGCCGCGGCGACCGCCCAGCCCAGCCGGCCGGGCTCGGTGCGGACGACGCCGGGCTCGGAGGGCGCGTCCGCGACGAGGAGCCACGCAGCCACCGCCACGACGGGCACCCCGAGGAACACCCAGCGCCAGCCGACCTGCTCGGCCACCTGGGCCGCCAGCACCGGGCCGACGAGCGCGGGCAGCACCCACGCCGTCGTCAGCACCGCGAACACCCGCGGCCGCATCGCCTCGGGGTAGGCCTGCGCGATCACGACGTACAGGGCGACACCGAGCACCCCACCGCCGTACCCGTGGACGAGGCGGCCGAGCACGAACACCGGCATGTTCGGCGCGAGGCCCGCGATGACGACGCCGGCGCAGAAGACGACCAGTCCGAGCCGGAGGGCCGGTCCGGGGCCGAGCCGGTCGACCTGGGGCCCGCTGGCCGCGAGCGCGACGACACCGGCGGCCAGCGGTGCGGCGAAGGCCGCGGCGTACCAGCGCAGGCCGTCGAGCTCGGCAGCGACGTCGGGCATGACGGTGGCGACGGCGAGCGCCTCGAAGGCGAAGAGGAAGGCGAGGGAGAAGACGCCGACGGTGGTACGGGCATGACGGCCCCGCCACGGCGAGGCCACCGCGGCATCGGCGACCGCTGTCACCGGGTGACCTCGAGGACGACCTTCCCGATCGCCTGGCGCGACTCGAGCATCTCGTGCGCCCGGGCCGCGTCGGCGAGCGGGACGAGGGTGCCGACGTAGGGCACGCGGCTGCCGTCGGCGGCCGCCTCGAGAGCCGCCTTCTCGAACTCGACGACGCGACTGGCGAGCGGCGGACCGAGCACGTCGACGATCGCACGGTCCGAGGCGTCGTACCCGTCGACGTCGCCGGAGAAGCGGACGGTGCGGCCGCCGGGCTCGAGCATCGCGTGGACGGTGCGCGGCACTGGACCTCCGACGCCGTCGAGAAGGACGGTGAGCCGCGGCTCGGCCGCGCGCAGCACGGCCGGCCACTCGGGGTCGCGGTAGTCGACGGTGGTGTCCGCTCCGAAACGGCGGGCCACGTGGAGCTTGGAGCCGCTGGCCAGGCCCGCTACCCGAGCGCCGGCGTTGCGGGCGCCCTGGATGAGGAGCGTGCCCAGGCCGCCCGCCGCCGACGTGATCACGACGACGTCGTCCGCGGTGATGGCGGCGAAGTCGAGGATGCCGGCGGCAGTGCGACCGGTTCCGATGGCCGCGACGGCGGTGGCCGGGTCGAGGGCGTGCGGACGTCGGTGGACCCGGGCCGCGTCGGCGACCACCAGCTCGGCGTACCCGCCACTCCCCTGCGGGCCGAGGTGGGTCACGACCGCCCTGCCGAGCCAGCGCTCGTCGACGCCGGCTCCCACCCGGTCCACCGCTCCGGCGACCTCCCGCCCCGGGACCATCGGCAGGTGCGGCGACATGCCGGCGGGCCCGTTGCCGGAGCGCAGGTAGGTGTCCAGGAGGTGCACCCCGGCCGCTTCGACGGCGATGCGCAGCTGGCCGGTGCCCGGCTCCGGGTCGGGCAGCTCCTCGAGCCGGAGGACGGAGGCGGGCCCGAAGGCGTGGTGACGGATCGCGTGCATGGCACCCATCCGACAACCTCAAGTAAGGTTGAGGTCAATGAGCGACATCAACCGGGAGATCCGGACCCACGACCTGGCACCCGGCGACGTGGCCCGCCGCGCCGGCGTCGCGGTCTCCGCACTGCACTTCTACGAGCGCGAAGGTCTGATCACCAGCGTCCGGACGGTCGGCAACCAGCGCCGCTACCACCGCGACGTGCTGCGCCGGATCGCGTTCGTCCGGGTCTCGCAGGGCGTCGGGATCTCGCTCGCGGACATCCGCTCGGCACTGGCCACGCTTCCCGAGGGACGTACCCCGACCAAGGCCGACTGGGCCCGGCTCTCGCGGTCGTGGCGCACCACCCTCGATGAGCGGATCGCCCGGCTCGAGAAGCTGCGCGACACCCTCGACGACTGCATCGGGTGCGGCTGCCTGTCGATGCAGTCGTGCCGGCTCGCCAACCCCGGCGACGCCCTCAGCGAGTACGGCGACGGGCCGGTCCGGCTGCTCGGGCGCAGCCGTTGAGGCAGAACAGCCGGCCTACTCCGTCCACTGGACCCAGAAGCGTCCGTCGGCGTCCTCACCGTTGGCCACGGCGGTGTCGACCTCGGCGCCGCCGGGGTCACGCAGCCAGACGCTGCAGCCGGTGACGGTGGCCTCGGCACCACCGGCGTCGGCGAAGGGCCACAGCTCCTCCTGGCACGGGGCGAAGGGCCGGGTCAGCGCCAGGTGCCGCATCAGCTTGTCGCCGGCCCGCACGGTGATCAGTCGCGTCACGTTGATCGCCCGGGCCGAGGCCGACGAGCTGGTCAGCTCGTAGCGCACGTAGTAGGGATCGCCGTCCACGGCCTGGTCGCCGGGCTTGGCGTTCCTCCGCAGGTACCGTCGCAGGTCCGCCGGGTCGCCCTCCACGAGCTCGGTCACCGTGACCCGGACCGTGCCGGCCCCGTCGCCGAGCGGCACCGTCGCGGACTCACCGAACTCCAGGGTCGTCCCGGAGACCGGTTCCTGGGTGCCGCGCGGAGGCTCCTCGTCCGTCGAGGACCAGCAGCCGCTGGCGCACAGCGCCATGACGGCGATGATGATGCCGTTGCGCACGGCGGAGCCGGCCATCAGGCGACCCCTTCAGGGCGATCGAGGCCCACGGTCTGACCACCCGTGCCCGGCAACGTGATCTCGTCCGACCCCTTGGCGTCGAACAGCTTCCTCGACTGCCGGTAGATCCACGCCTGCCGTTCGTCCTCGTCCCGGAAGTCCTTGTTCGTCGCCGCCAGCGCATCCGCCACGTTCCGGGAGTTCCTGCCCTCGTCGACGAGAAGGTCCACGGAGAATTCCAGCAGTGCCTTCACCATCGAGAAGGGGCCATCGCTCGCCCACCCGATCGTGCCGACCTCCGGCAGCGAGCCCCGCAGCCACTCGTCCGCGACGAGAGCCACGGGAGCACCCTGGGCGTCGTTGCCGCTCAGGAGCTGGGCAGCGCCGATCTGGTGGTCCCCGATGTACTGGCAGGCCCCCACCATCTGCGCGAGGATCGTGTGGGAGATCTGGATCTCGCTCACCGCGTGGGCCAAGGAAGTGTCGGTCGGGTGCTGACCGTTCGGCCGGTAGTAGGCAGTGTCGCCGTTCTCATCACGATGGGCCGTGCGGCCCTTCGTGCTGCGCGTCAGCGAGTACCCGTCGATGTTCCCCTGCGCATACGCGACCAGGTTGTCGCAGCCCAGTGCGACCGACTCCTCACACGCCTTCAGCTGCGCGTTGATCTCCTTGATCTTCTCGACGAGATCCGCCGTCCGCTCGTTGTAGCTCGCGCCCGTGAGCTCGATCGGGACGTCGGCCACTGCGGCGACGGGACGGTTGAAGGCACGGAAGACGCCCACTCCTCCGGACAGCACGCCCAGTGTGGTTCCCAAGGGTGGGTAGGCCTTCCCGACGGTGCCGCCCAGAAGGCTCGCGACCGCCGTGACGGTCCCCAGGACCGCGTCGACCTTCTCGCCGGAAGCCGGATGGCTTCCCGCCAACTGGTGGAAGTCGTACGCGCCATTCGCGAGCAGGGACTCCAGGGCGAGGTAGGTCTCCGACCATGCCGCCGCCTCGGCCTCGAGCGCCGTCGCGAGTCCGGCCGCAAGCCCCTGCTGGCCGCCGATCGTCGTGTCGATGTCATCGGCATAGGTGTTCTGGAACGCAAGGACACTGCCGCCCCGCAGGTAGCGGAGCTGACCCTTGACGGTGTCGATCGCCGACTCGAGATCCAGGTCGGGGCCGGGCGCCGAACCGGCGGAGCCGTTCTCGGCATGGAGCTGGTTCGCCACCGCCGTGAGGCTGTCGATCTGGTTGCGGAAGGCCGCAGGACTGGGGCAGCTCTGCCAAGGATCGAACCACGACGAGATCTCGCTCTCGATCTCATCCCACTTCGACCTCGGATCGAACAGGGAGACCTGGTACGAGTTCTCGCCGCCACTGACGACCGCCGTTCCGTCGGACACGTCGATGTCCGAGTCCCAGAAGGTGTTGCTGCGGCGCCACTGACCGTCGGGATACCAGACGTAGAGCTCTGCTCCTCCGTTCGCGCCACCGAAGTCGATGTCATAGGTGAATCTGACGGATCCTCCGTCACCGTCACCCTCGAAGCCCCGGAACGTGCCCGGGAAGGACCCGTCCTCGATGCATCCCTTCGCCATGTAGGCGCTGACCATCGCGTCCTTGAGGGCCTTCTTGAGGCTTTCGGTGATGTCGGTCGGACGGCCGAGCCCATCCCCTTGTGTCATGTCGTGCTCCGTGTCGAGAGGCCGGTGCGAGGAGGCAGCGACCGTCCGTTCGTCGTCGACCCTGGTCGACCGCTGGGCCGCGGTCCTGACGTCGTCGAACGGATGGCCACGGGGAGGACCCGTTCCACGATCCTGGTCCACGCAAACGGCCGGTCCGGTGGTGGAGGCGCGCGACCGGGGGCCTATCCCATGTCGGTGGCGAGGAGGTCGTCGACCGTCTCGCGCCGAACGATCACGCGAGCCTGGCCGTCCTTGACCGCGACCACCGGCGGGCGGAGGGCGTGGTTGTAGTTGGAGGCCATCGAGCGGCCGTAGGCGCCGGTGCCGGGCACCGCGAGCAGGTCACCGGGAGCCACGTCGCCGGGCAGGAACTCGTCCTTGACGACGATGTCGCCGGACTCGCAGTGCTTGCCGACCACCCTCGCGAGAACGGGGTCAGCCGAGGACACGCGCGACGCGAGCGTGCAGGAGTAGTCGGCGTCGTACAGGGCCGTGCGGAGGTTGTCGCTCATCCCGCCGTCGACGCTGACGTAGGTGCGCACGGCGCCACCGTCGAGCTGGACCTGCTTGACCGTGCCGACGGTGTAGACGGTGCACATCGTCGGTCCGACGATGGCGCGGCCGGGCTCGATCGACAGCCGAGGCTCCGCGATGCCGAGCGCACGGCACTCGTGCACGACGATCTCGCGCACGCCCGCGGCCAGCTCGGCGGCCGGCTTGGGGTCGTCCTGGCTGGTGTAGGCGATGCCGAAGCCGCCGCCGAGGTCCATCTCGGGAAGCACGACGCCGAGCTCCGCGGCGATCCGCGCGTGCAGCGCCAGCACCCGCCGGGCCGCGACCTCGAAGCCGGACGTGTCGAAGATCTGGCTGCCGATGTGCGAGTGCAGGCCGAGCAGCTCGACGCCGTCCGCGGCGATGACCCGGCGGGCCGCCTCGAAGGCGTCGCCGGAGGCGATCGAGAAGCCGAACTTCTGGTCCTCGTGCGCCGTCGCGATGAACTCGTGCGTGTGGGCCTCGACGCCGGCGGTCACGCGGACCATCACCCGGGCAGGCATGCCGGTCTCGGCCACGATGGCGGCCACTCGCTCGATCTCGTGGAACGAGTCGACGACGATCCGCCCGACGCCGAGGGCGATCGCGCGGCGCAGCTCCATCGGCGTCTTGTTGTTGCCGTGGTAGCCGATCCGCTCGGCCTCGACGCCTCCGCGCAGCGCGACCGTGAGCTCGCCGTCGGAGCAGACGTCGAGGAACAGGCCCTCCTCCGCGATCCACCGGGCGACGGTGGTGCACAGGAACGACTTGCCGGCGTAGTAGACGTCGACGCCCTCGAACGCGTCACGGAAGGCGCGAGCCCGCGCCCGGAAGTCGTCCTCGTCCAGGACGTACGCCGGGGTGTTGACGTCGGCCACCAGGTCGGGGACCGCCAACCCACCGATGCGCAGCACGCCGTCGGCGTCCTTGGTCGCCGTACTCGACCAGAGCGCGGGCACGAGCGCGTTGACGTCGGCCGGCTCGCGCAGCCAGTGCGGGGAGGTGCCGGCGTAGTCGCCGGGCGGGACGCGACCGGCCATCACATGCGCTCGGGCGCGGAGACGCCGAGCAGGTCGAGGCCGTTGGCGATCACGGTCCGGGTCGCGACCGTGAGCACGAGGCGCGCCTCGTTGACCGGCTGCACCGGCTCGTCGCCCTGCGGCAGCATCCGGCACTCCTTGGTGTCGTACCACTTGTTGAACACCGAGGCGGTGTCCTCGAGGTAGCGCGCGATCCGGTGCGGCTCACGCAGCTCGGCGGCGCTGGCGACGACCCGGGGGTACTCCGCCAGCGCACGCAACAGCTCGCCGTCGCGCTCGTGGCTCAGCAGGCTCGGGTCGAAGGCCTCGTCGGCCGGCAGGGACATCCCGAGGTCGCGGGCGTTCTCGATCATCCGGCAGGTCCGCGCGTGGGCGTACTGCACGTAGTAGACCGGGTTGTCGTTGGACTGCTTGGTGATCTCCGCGACGTCGAGCACGAGCGGCGAGTCCGCGGGGTAGCGGGCGAGGGAGTAGCGCAACGCGTCGACGCCGATCTCCTGGGCCAGCTCGTCGAGCGTGACGATGTTGCCCGCCCGCTTCGACAGCTTGAGCTCCTCGCCGTCCTTGAGGATCTTCACGAGCTGGCCGATGAGCACGTTCAGCGTCTTGTCGGGATCGTCGCCGACGCACGCCGCCATGGCGCGGAGCCGGCCGACGTAGCCGTGGTGGTCGGCGCCGAGCAGGTAGATGCAGTGGTCGAAGCCGCGCTCCCTCTTGTTGAGGTAGTAGGCGGTGTCGGAGGCGAAGTAGGTCAGCTCGCCGTCGGACTTGATGAGCACCCGGTCCTTGTCGTCGCCGAAGTCGGTCGTGCGCATCCACAGCGCCCCGCCGTCCTCGTAGACGTGACCGAGGTCCTTGAGCCGCTGCAGCGTCTCCGGCACGGAGCCCGACTCGTGCAGGGACAGCTCGGAGAACCAGACGTCGAAGTGGGTGTTGAACCCCTCCAGCTGCTGTTGCTGCTCCGCCAGCTGCAGCTCGTAGCCCTTCGCCCGTACGGCGGCGCGGCGCTCCTCCCCCTCCAGCTGGAAGATGCCGGGGCTGGCCTGCTCCACGGCCTTAGCGAGGTCGGTGATGTACTCGCCGGCGTACCCGTCCTCCGGCTTGGGCTCGCCGAGCGCCGCGGCGATGATCGAGTCGGCGAAGTGGTTCATCTGCACGCCGCGGTCGTTGATGTAGAACTCCCGCGTCACCTCGGCGCCGGCCGCCGCGAGCACCCGCGCGATCGCGTCGCCGAGCACCGCCCACCGGGTGTGGCCCAGGTGCAGCGGACCGGTCGGGTTGGCGGAGATGAACTCGACGTTGATCCTCTGGCCGGCCACCGTGTCGGTGTGGCCGTACGCCGCACCCGCCGCGACCACCTCGGCCGCGACCCTGCCCTGCGCGCCTGCCTCGACGCTGATGTTGAGGAAGCCGGGACCGGCCACCTCGACCGCGCTGATCCCCTCGGCCTGCTCGAGCTGCTTCGCGAGCAGCTCGCCGAGCGCCCGCGGGTTGGTGGAGGCCTTCTTGGCCAGCTGCAGCGCGACGTTGGTGGCGTAGTCGCCGTGCCCCTTCTGCCGGGGTCGCTCCACCGTGACCTCCGCCGGGACGCCGTCGGGAAGGGTCAGGGCACCGTCGTCGACGAGCGACGTGAGGGCCGCGACGATGGTCGTGGAGAGCTGGGCTGGAGTCACCGCTCAAGCCTATCGGCGCGTGCCGGTTTCCTTCGCGTGAGTATCGCCCGGTAGTGTTCTGCCTCGCGCCGCCGAGCC
>DATLIG010000083.1:0-30512 GCA_035539555.1 Nocardioides sp.
CCCCAGCCCTGCGGTCCCGACCAGGCCGCCACGCTCCCGTCGTGGTGGTCCGGTGTGCCGGCCTAGCGACGCGGTGCGAGCATCGTGGGGCCGGACTGGCGCTGCAGCATGCGGGAGGCCCGCTGGATGCGCAGCAGCATCGCGGCGGACGGGGTCACCGTGCCGCGGACGTAGGTGGACAGGCGCGAGGGCGAGGTGCCGATGCGCGCGGCGAACTCGCGCTGCGAGGAGCCGCTCACCGCGACGAGGTGGCGGATCTCGCGGGCGACCTGGTCGCGCTCGCGGTCGCGGCACCACTCCTGGCACTGCTCGACGGAGCTGGCGATCGCGGCCAGGGCCGACGGGCGGTCGGAGGCGCGGCCGATCTCGAGCAGCTGGTCGGCGTACGGGCCCCACGGGCTGGCCGCGATCGCGCCCAGCTGGTGGCGCCACTCGATGATCGAGCCACGGTCGAGGAGGTCGTGCAGCTGCGCGACGCCCGTGATCGGCTGGACGGTGGCGCGCTCGGGGTCGATGTCCTCGAAGACGAGGTTCTGCGCGATCACGGCGCAGGTGGTCGCGACGTCGTCGTCCACCCCGTCGACGCCGTCCGCGACGTCGCGGCCGAGGCGGGCGGCGAGGTCCCAGCGGACCAGGCGGCGGACGACGGCCGTGGTCCACGGCATGTCCGGCTCAGTCTCCAGCGCGACGGCGGCACGGTGCTGCAGCCGGGCGAGGCGCGGCTGACCGATCTGTGCCGCGAGCTCGACGGTCGCGGCGTAGTCGGCGGCCTCGTCGAAGACGAGGAGCGCCACCATGTTGGCCAGGACGGCGCAACGCGCGGTGGAACGCGGGTCGCTCTGGTTCTGCTCCAGGATCCGGACGAACTGCTCCCAGACCACGGCGTGCTCGGGCGCGACCTGGTCGGCCCGGTCGAGCGTCGCGAAGAGGATGCGACGCAGCGTCGTACCGGACTGGACCGGCACGGGGTGGCTGGCGAACTGGTTGCGCAGCTCGGGCGTCGGCGTCGGTACCGGCGTGGTGCGGTTGGCGAGATTGCTCATCGGACGTCCTCGGCTGGTGGGGATCTGGGCTGCAGGTGCCGTCCCTTCCGCGGCACCTGCACCCACCCAGACGGGGGCGCCCACGAAACATCACGCGGTTTTGCAGATTTGCCCCAACCTTTTTTCCGGGGCACCGTTGTTCCCGGTGGCGCCTACGATCGAAGGAGCCATCTCTGCGCCTGGGGGGGCGTGCCGGCAGAGCAGGAGACACAGCGTGACCGCGGACGGAGCCGCAGAGCACAGCACGGACGACGTGCTGCCCTCGGCCGCGCCCGGAGGGGCCCACGCGGGCATGCCCGAGGGTGTGGACTTCGACCAGCTGTACCGCGACCACGTCGACGACGCCCGCAAGCTGGCGACGATCCTGGTCGGCGCCGAGCAGGCAGAGGAGCTCGTCGCCGAGTCCTTCGCGCGGGTGCTCGCCCAGCTCCGCGCCGGTCGCGGTCCGCGCGACAACTTCCGCGCCTACCTCCACGTCACCATCCGCAACGGCTTCCGCGACGGCCTGCGCGCGCCGCGCGAGTCGCCCGTCTCCGACCAGCCGTGGCTCTTCGACGACGCCCAGCCGCCGACCGAGGAGCTCGTCGAGGACCTCGAGGCCGACACCGCCGCCCACGCGTTCGCGACCCTGCCGGAGTCGTGGCAGAAGGTCCTCTGGCACGTCGAGGTCGAGGGTCGCAAGCCCGGCGAGGTCGCCGACCTGCTCGGCATGCGCGCTGGTGCCGTCTCCTCCCTCGCGCACCGTGCCCGCGAGGGCCTGCGCCGCGCCTACCTCGACCAGCACGTCGTCGCGCACGCCGCGGCCTCCGACTGCGCCTGGACCCGCGCCCGGCTCAGCCAGTACGTCCGCAGTGACCTCAGTGCCCGCGCCGAGGAGAAGGTCGCCGCCCACATCGGCGGCTGCGAGGAGTGCCTGGCCGCCTACCTGCAGGTCGACCGGGTCAACCGCAAGCTCGCGGCCTGGATCTTCCCCGTCGTCCTGCTCGGTGCCCTGCCGGCCTCCGGCAAGGCGCTCGCCTGGCTCGTGGGCGTCACCGGCCTCACCGGTGCCGGCGCCTCCGGCAGCGGTGGAGCGGGCGGTGGCTCCAGCTCCTCGAGTACGACGACGATCGCCGTCGCAGCCGCGGCGGCCGTCGCGGCCGCGGCCGCCGGGGTGACCATGGTGGTGTCGGGCAACGACACCGACCCTGCCTCGGCCGGCGCCGACCCCAGCAGCCCGCCGGCCGTCGCCGGCATCGACGCCAGCGAGGACCCGGCCGTCGATCCCGCGCCCCGGCGCGACCCCGTCGTGCCCGTCGACGACGACCCGGCGCCGACCGTGCAGCCCGCCGCGGTGCCGACCGACCCGGCAGCGACCCCACGGCCACGCCGCCGACCGGCCGCGTCGCCGGTCGTCGTGGAGGCCGTCGCACCGAGGGCCCGGGCGGTCGCCGGCTGTGGCACCACGGGCAGCCTCGCCCTGCCGACCACCCGGGGCGTGGCCTACGAGCGCACGGTGGGCGACGGCCTGAGCGGTGCGTGGACGGTCGAGGCGACCGCACGGTCCGGGTACGTCCTGCGGAGCGGCTCCCGTCGTACCTTCTCGGGCGACCTGGGCGAGGCCACGTCGTGCGTCCGGCTGGTGGCGGCCTCCTCCACCGAGGACCCGCACCCCGTCTGGGGGCACTGGGACATCGCCAGCTCGGTCGCCGTCACCGACACCGCGCCGCACGCGCTGTCGCTCACCTTCGACTTCGACCAGGACGTCGTCCTCGTGCAGAAGGATCCCGACAGCGAGGGCTGGAGCTGCCACACGTCGGGCGGGCTGCCGATCGGGCTGCAGCTCGGGATCGACCTCGGCGAGGAGCTCACCGGCCCGGTGGTCTGCGACTACGACTACACCGGCACGGCCCCGCCGGCGCTGACCCTGCACGCCGCCGCGATGGACGGCCTGCTCGAGCGGACCGAGCCCACCGGCACGGTGACCCTCGCCGCCGACGGCGAGGCCGTCGGCGAGCGCCGGTTCTGATCAGGCGGGCTCGTCGGAGCGGTCCGTCCCCCCGGCCTTCGCGGCCGCGGCGCGAGCACGCTTGGCCATCCGGTTGATCCGCAGCAGCATCGCGGCCGACGGCGTGACGTTGCCGGTCACGTAGGTCGACAGGCGCGACGGCGAGGTGCCGACGAGGGTCGCGAACTCGCGCTGGGTCAGTCCGGTGCTCGCGATGGTGGTGCGGATGTGGTCGGCGACCGCGCGCCGCTCGTCCTCCTCGGCGATGCGGCGGGCCATCTGGGCGAGCGCCCGCACCCCGGCGAACTCACCGGGTCGCAGGTCGGGGTCGAGCATCGACAGGTGGGCGTCGGTCCTGCCCGCCCACGGTTCGGCCAGCGTCGCGAGGACCAGCCGGCGCCACAGCGGGACGTCGCCGGAGCGAAAGACCTCGAGCAGGTCCTCCTCGGTCTCGACGCGCGGCACCGGGCCGTCCGCGCCGGTCGCTCCGACCATGAGCAGGCTGAGCGCCGCCTCGGAGCACAGCGACCGCAGCTCGACCGACTCATGGGTCAGGGTGCCCGGGGTGCGGGCGACCTTGCCCCAGGCCCGCTCGCCGAGGTGGCGCACCAGCAGGGTGGTGACCGGACGACCCGGGTCGGTGTCGGTCGGCGCGAGCAGCTCGTCCTGGAAGGTCGCGGTCTGGCGCCGGCCGAGCTCGTCGGTGACCCTGCGCAGGTCGAGGATGTCCTGGTCGTCGTCGAAGTGGACGACGGCGAGCGCGTTCGCGAGGACCGTGAGGCGGGTGGCCTGTGGCCGGCCCTCGGCCGATCTCATCGACGCCTGGGTGGCGTACCAGAACTGCCCGATGGCGGCGCCGTCGGCGACGCGCTCCTCGAAGCGCGAGACGATCCCCCACATCTGCCTGTGCCCTGTCTCCGATCGACACGGACCGCGACCCCCGTTGCGCGGACTCGTCTCTCACCGCAGCACACCATCACTGGTCCCCACCTGCCGGGTGCTGCCGTGGCGAGTCATGGTAGGCGGACCCTGTGTCGCAGGAACAGGAGGAAGCCCGGGGTGTTATCGGAAACGGGAACGGGCGCCGGCGGTTCGCCGACGCCCGTGCCAGGGATCTGCTCAGCGCCGGCTGCGCCAGCCCCGCTTGCCGCGGTTGGTGGGCTCGCTGGGGTCGTCCAGCGCTGAGCTGCCGCCCGGCGTGTACGGCGTGATGGGGGCATCGGCGGGGATGCCCGGCGGCGGTGCGGTGACCGAGGCCGGGGGCCAGGCGCTGGGGTCCGGCTCCGTCGTACGGGACGACGGCTCGCCGGCGGCGCCGGCCGGGGACGGCGGCTCCGGCGCGGGGGGCGCGGTCACCGGAAGGGTCGGCGGCTCGGCCTGGGCGGCATGGGCAGGCTGGGCAGCCTGGGCATGGGCAGCCGGGGCGGGCTCGGCGACCGGCGTCCGGAAGGCCGGCTGCGCCTCGGCCCGGACCGGCTCGGGCGCCGGCTCGATGGAGGGCAGGGCGTCGCGCGCGGGCTCGCGCAGGCCGCCGGTGATCGACTCGACCCCGTGCAGGACGCGGGTCCGGATCTCGTCCATGCGTGCGGCGTGCCGGTTGGCCTCCGCGAACAGCTCCTCCTGCGCCGTGCGACGGATCCGCTCCAGCTCGGTGTTGATCCGCTCCCGCTCGGTCGAGGCCTCGAGACGCAGGCGCTGGGCCTCGCGGACGTCGTTCTCGCCGGCGCGGACGATCTCGGCGGCCTCGGCGCGAGCCCGCTCGAGGACGTGGGCGGCCTCCGCCTCGGCGGCGGTACGACGGTTCTCCAGGTCCTGCTGCGCCTCGCGCTGGAGCGTCTCGGAGGCGCGCATCGCCTCCTCGATGATCCGCGAGGCCTGGCTGGTCGCCTCGCGACGCTCGTGGAGCGCGGCGGCCGCGGACTCCTCGGCCTCCCGGCGCAGGGCGATCAGGTCCTGGAAGTGCTGCGCGGACGGGAGGGCCGTGCCCGAGGACGCCGCAGTGGGCTCGGCCGCCGCCGGGGCGGGCTCGGGGGCGCCGGCGATCGGCCACGACTCCTTGAGCGAGCGGGACTCGCGCGGCTCCGGCTCGGTGTCCTCGAAGGGCCGGGACTCGTCGAGCGGGTCCGGAAGCGGATCGGTCAGCGGCTCGCTCGGCCGCTCGGCCGCTCGCTCGCTCGGCCGGTCGTCCAGCCGGTCGTCCAGCCGGTCGTCGCGCGGGTCGTCGACCGTGTCGTCCAGCCGCTCGTCCCGCTGCTCGGCGGAGGCGTCGGCCGGGTCCGCGACCGGCTCCTCGGGGGTGGTCCCGCCCTCGCGCCCCAGGCTGCCCGGGTGGGTCGGCTCGCCCGGCAGGCGGAAGTCGTCGTCGGCCATGTCCATCGGTCCCCTCAGAAGGTTCGGCGCTCCGTCCCCACGGTGGGTCCGGGCTCGCGCGCCGTGACACAGGGGCCACGATAGGCGCGCTCCTCCGCCCTGAAAACGCCGGTCCGGCCGGGCCGGGACTCCCGGCCGGGACGCATCGCGCTCAGACCAGCTGGTCGAGCGCGATCTCGAGGGCGGTCGCCGCCACGAGCGTCGGGTGCGGGGAGCGCGCGTGGCACTTCTCCAACGCGGTCCGGATGGTCCGGGACACGTCGCCGAGGATGACCTCGTCCGACACCTCGTCGATGCCCTCCATGAGCAGCGTGAAGGTACGCGCCATGCCGCAGTTGGCGATGAAGTCCGGGATCACCGCGACGTGCTGGTCGGCGAACTCGTAGGTCGGACCGTAGAAGATCTCGGGGTCCGCGAACGGGACGTTGGCGCCCGCGGAGATCAGCTCGAGGCCGCCCGAGACCAGCCGCTTGACGTGCTCGACGGTGACCAGGCGGGAGGCCGCGCAGGGCAGGAAGATCTCGGCGCCCATGTCCCAGATCGCGTCGTCGAGCTCGGCGAACGGGACCAGGCCCTCGGCGCGCAGGGCGTTGCCCTCCTTGCCGACGAACAGGGCGTGCACCTCCTCGGGCGTGAAGCCGTCGGGGTTCATCAGGCCGCCGTCGCGGTCGATGATGCCGACGATCCGGGCGCCCGCGAGCGAGAGGTAGTACGCCGCCGCGGAGCCGACGTTGCCCCAGCCCTGGACGATGACCCGCTTGCCCTCGAGGCTCTGCCCGGCGGCGGCGCCGTACGTCGCGTAGTAGTGGACGACCGACTCCGCCACGCCCCAGCCGGTGACCATGTCGGCGATCGTGTACTTGGCTTCGCGGTCCGGCGTGTAGCGCGGGTCCTCGACCACCTTGGACACGCCGAGGCGCAGCATGCCGACGCGCTGTACCAGCTCGCGCTCGTCGGCGGCGAAGTGGCCGTTGACGATGCCCTCCTGTGGGTGCCACAGGCCGTAGCGCTCCGTCAGCGGGATGACGTCGTGGAGCTCGTCCACGTTCAGGTCGCCGCCGGTGCCGTAGTAGGTCTTCAGCAGCGGGGTCACGGCCTTGAACCAGCGCGCCAGCACGCCCTCGCGGCGCGGGTCGTTGGGGTCGAAGTCGATGCCCGACTTGGCGCCGCCGATGGCCGGCCCGGACACCGTGAACTTCACCTCCATGGTCTTCGCCAGCGACTCGACCTCGTTGCGGTCCAGGCCCGCGCGCATCCGGGTGCCACCGCCGGCCGCGCCGCCGCGCAGCGAGTTGATGACCGCCCAGCCCTTGGCCTCGGTCTCGGCGTCGTGCCACTCGAAGACGATCTCGGGCGCCTTGGCCTCGAAGCGGTCGAGGAGGTTCTTCATGTCGGTGTCCTTGGAGGTCTGGGTGGTTGAGGTGCGAGGACGGTCAGCGACCAGCCTCGAGACCGTGGTCATGAGCGGGCCTTCGCGATCCGGCCGCGGCATTCGCCGAAGCCGATCCTGGTGCCGTCGGCGCCGGGCGCGGTGGCGCGCAGGACGACCTCGTCGCCGTCCTCGAGGAAGCCCTCGCCGCGCTCGATGAAGGACCCGACCTGGTCCTTGCCGGGGCCGGAGATGGTGCCGGAGGCGAACAGGTCGCCGGTGCGGGTCGGGGCGCCGTTGACGGTCAGGTGGGCGAGCATCTGGGCGGGCGACCAGTACATCGAGGAGTACGGCGGCCGGCTGACGACCTCGCCGTTCCACTCGACCTCGAGGTCGATGTCCAGCCCCCACGGCCGGTCCAGCTGCAGGTAGGGGAGGACCGCGGGCTCCTGCCGGGGCGTGTCGACGCGGGCGGCGTCCAACGCGGCCAACGGCACCACCCACGGCGAGATGGTCGAGGCGAACGACTTGCCGAGGTGCGGGCCGAGCGGGACGTACTCCCAGGCCTGGATGTCGCGCGCCGACCAGTCGTTGAACAGGACGACCCCGAAGAGGTGCTGGTCGGTGTCGGCGGCGGCGATCGGCGTTCCCATCTCGTTGCCGACGCCGACGACGAAGCCGAGCTCGGCCTCGATGTCGAGCCGGGTCGACGGGCCGAACGTCGGTACGTCGGCGTCGGGCGCCTTGCGCTGCCCGCACGGGCGGACCACCTCGGTGCCGGAGACGACGACCGAGCCCGCGCGGCCGGTGTAGCTGACCGGCAGGTGCTTCCAGTTCGGGAGCAGCGGGTTCGGGTTGTCGGGGCGGAACAGCCGGCCCAGGTTGGAGGCGTGGTGCTCGGAGGCGTAGAAGTCGACGTAGTCGGCGACCTCGAAGGGCAGGTGCAGCACGACGTCGGCGACCGGGTGGACGGCGCCGGGAAGATCGGCCGGGAGGCCGTCGGCCAGCGCCGCCGCGATCGCCGCGCGGACCTCGTCCCAGCGGGCCCTGCCCTGCGCGAGGAACGCGTTGAGCGTCGGCTGCTCGAAGGTGGCGTCGCCCAGGAGCAGGCCGAGGTCGACGACGTGGTCGCCGAGCCGGGTGCAGCCGCGCGGCGCGGAGCCGTCGACGGAGTAGACGCCGTAGGGCAGGTTGGTGAGCCCGAAGAGCTCGCTGTCGTTCGTCGGGTTCGTCATCGCACTGCCACCTCCGGGAGCAGGCCCAGGTCGGTCAGCTCGTCGACCGGCTCGGTGATGGAGCAGGTTCCGATCGAGCCGAGGAGGGTCGGCGTCGGGCCGGCGGGCAGCCGCCGGGCGTCGCGCTCGGCGAGGATCGCCGCGACCTCGTCGACGCCGGCACCGTTGCCGGCCGCTTCGGTCGCGGCGAGCAGGTTGAGGAAGCCGTGCTGCTCGAACCCGGTGTCCGGGTCGGTGTTGCGCAGCGCGTGGTGCAGCCCGGCGGTGGCCTTGAACGCCACGCCCGCACGAGCCAGCGCGACGACGGCCGCCGCGAGCTCGGCCTCGTCCGGGTGGAGGTCCGCCCGCACGCCGCCGGTCCGCAGCTTCGCCCGGTACGACGACCGGGCGAGCTCGGCGACGAGGGCCGTGCGGCGCTCGTCGCGGGGGAGCTCGACGTACACGGCGACCTCGGTGGCGCCGGCGAGTGCGGCGTCGAGGGCCGGCACCACCTCCGTCGCGGGGACACCGTCGGGGACGGCCACCTCGAGCGCGGCGAGCCGGACGGCGCGGATCCCGCGGACCCGGTCGACGACGTCACCGGCCAGGGCCGGTGCGGGCACGGTGACGCTGAGCGCGATGCTGCCGGCCGGCAGGTCGGCGGTCGCCTCGGCGAGGGCGGGCAGGTCGGCGAGCGCGACGACCAGCGGGCCGACCAGGTCGGCGTACGGGGCGACGCCGTGGGCCAGGTGGGCACGGACCGCGTCGGGCAGCGGCAGGTTGCCGGGCGGGAATATCGCGGCGTCGTCGAGGAGGAGCGGGATCATGCCTGCGCCCCCCGCGTCCAGGACGTGACGTAGACGCCGTCGTCGCAGGCCCGGCCGCCCTCGCCCAGCTCGAGCGGGCGGAAGGTGTCGACCATGACGGCCAGCTCGTCGAAGAACTCCACGCCGATCGACTTCTCGTAGGCGCCCGGCTGCGGGCCGTGGGCGTGGCCGCCCGGGTGCAGGCTGATCGAGCCCTGCCCGATGCCGGATCCCTTGCGCGCCTCGTAGTCGCCGCCGACGTAGAACATGACCTCGTCGGAGTCGACGTTGGAGTGGTAGTAGGGCACCGGGATCGACAGCGGGTGGTAGTCGACCTTGCGCGGCACGAAGTTGCAGATCACGAAGTTGGCGCCCTCGAAGACCTGGTGCACCGGCGGCGGCTGGTGCACGCGGCCGGTGATCGGCTCGAAGTCCGCGATGTTGAAGACGTAGGGGTAGAGGCAGCCGTCCCAGCCGACGACGTCGAACGGGTGGTCGGGCACGACGTGCACCGTGCCCGCGATCCCGCCGGGGCCCGGGCCGCGGTGCTTGATGAACACCTCGACCGGACCCTCCTTGTCGGCGAGAAGGGGCTCGGCCGGGGTGCGCAGGTCGCGCTCGCAGTACGGCGCGTGCTCGAGCAGCTGCCCGAACCGCGAGAGGTAGCGCTTGGGCGGGGTGATGTGGCTGTTGGCCTCGATCGCGTAGATCCGCAGCGGTTCGCGACCGGTCGGCACCCAGCGGTGCGTGGTCGCGCGCGGCAGGACGACGTAGTCGCCCTGGCCGACCTCCAGCACACCGAAGACCGTCTCGACGAGAGCGGTGCCGCTCTCGACGTACACGCACTCGTCGCCGATGCCATTGCGGTAGAGCGGCGAGGCCTGCCCGCACACGGCGTAGGAGATGCGCACGTCGGCGTTGCCGAGCACCAGCCGCCGGCCGGTCACCGCGTCGACCTCCGTCCAGCCGCCGTCGGGGCTGTCGTCGAAGAGGTCGTGCAGCGTGAGGTGGCGCGGGACGAGCGGGTGGTTGGGGGTCGTGGTGAGGTCGGGCAGGTCCCAGACCCGCGCCTCGACGACCGCCGACGGGAGGGTGCGGTGGTAGAGCAGCGAGGAGTCGGAGGAGAAGCCCTCCTCGCCCATCAGCTCCTCGAAGTGGAGCGTGCCGTCCTCGGCGCGGTGCTGCGTGTGCCGCTTCGGCGGCACGAACCCGATCCGCTGGTAGTACATCTGTTCCTCTCGGTGGTTGAGGTGCGAGCGAGGCGAGCCTCGAGACCCTCAGAAGTTCCCGCGACGCTCCTGCTCGCGCTCGATCGCCTGGAAGAGCGCCTTGAAATTGCCCTTGCCGAAGCCGAGCGAGCCGTGCCGCTCGATGACCTCGAAGAAGACGGTGGGGCGGTCGCCGAGCGGCTTGGTGAAGATCTGCAGGAGGTAGCCGTCCTCGTCGCGGTCGACGAGGATGCCGCGCTTCTGCAGCTCCTCGACCGGGACGCGGACCTCGCCGATGCGGGCGCGCAGCTCGGGGTCCTCGTAGTAGGAGTCCGGCGTGTTGAGGAACTCGATGCCCTCGGCCCGCAGGGCGTCGACGGTGCGCAGGATGTCGTTGGTGGCCAGCGCCAGGTGCTGCGCGCCGGGGCCCTCGTAGAACTCGAGGTACTCGTCGATCTGCGACTTCTTCTTCGCGATCGCCGGCTCGTTGAGCGGGAACTTCACGCGGTGGTTGCCGTTCGCCACGACCTTCGACATGAGCGCCGAGTAGTCGGTCGCGATGTCGTCGCCGATGAACTCGGCCATGTTCGTGAAGCCCATGACCAAGCGATAGAACTCGACCCAGTCGTCCATCCGGCCCAGCTCGACGTTGCCGACGATGTGGTCCAGGGCCTGGAAGAGCCGCTTCGGGGCGCCCTCGCGCCTGACGAAGGTGGACGTGCGGGCGACGTAGCCGGGCAGGTACGGGCCGTCGTACCTGCTGCGGTCGACGAGGGTGTGGCGGGTGTCGCCGTACGTCGCGATCGCGCCGACCCGGACGGTGCCGTGCTCGTCGGTCAGGTCGTGCGGCTCCTCGAGGACCGTCGCGCCGACGGACCGCGCGTGCTCGATGCACTTGTCGACGTCGGGCACCTCGAGCGCGATGTCGATGATGCCGTCGCCGTGCCTGCGGTGGTGGTCGAGCAGGGTGCTGCGCGGGTCGACGCCGCCCTTGATCACGAAGCGCACGGCGCCGCTCTTGAGCACGAAGGCCACGTGGTCGCGGTTGCCGGTCTCCGGACCCGAGTAGGCGACCAGCTCCATGCCGAAGGCGGAGATGAAGAAGTGGGCGGACTGGGTGGCGTTGCCGACCGCCCAGACGGCGGCGTCCCACCCGGTCACCGGGAAGGGGTCCTCGCGGTCGTCGTACTCGACGAGGCCGACGAGCTGCTTCAACGTGTCGAGGTCGAGCTCGGCGAGCCGCTCCTCGCTGGTCAGGGTCTCCTGGAGGGACATGTGAGCAGCACAACAGGACCTGGGCAGGCCTCACAACCTGACCATCAGCAGGTCGGCAATGTGGCAAGTTCTGCCTAGGTGAAGCGCACCACTGCTGATCAATCTGCCTAGCATGGGGCCATGGCAGATCCGCTGACCCTCGACCAGGTCGACATCGCGCTGCTCACGGCGCTGACCGAGCACCCGCGCGCCGGCGACCTCGAGCTCTCCCGGCTGACCCAGGTGGCGCGGGCGACCGTGCAGAGCCGGCTGCGGCGACTGACCGACGCCGGCGTCATCGCCGACTGGGACCCCACGCTCGACGTCGCCGCCGCCGGCTACGAGGTGCAGGCCTACGTCACCCTCGAGATCTCCCAGGGCGCGCTCGACGAGGTCAGCCGCGACCTCGCGGCGATCCCGCAGGTGCTGGAGGCGTACGTGACGACCGGCTCGTACGACGTGCTGTGCCGGGTCGCGACGCGCTCCCACCCCGAGCTGCAGGCGACCCTGGTCCGGATCGACCAGTCCTCGTCCGTGGTCCGCTCGACGAGCGTCATGGTGCTGTCGGTGCTGATCGCGCCGCGGGTGCTCCCGTTGCTGGCGAGTGGCGATGCGGCACCGAGCCGGAGGGCGCCGGCCTACCGGGAGTAGGAGGAGCGAGGGCGGGTCGCCGGCGGGTCCCGCCGCGGACCCGAGAGATTTTACTTTCGATCCGGTGACAGGGGCCGACGTCGTCTGCCATGGTTCTCGCAACCGCCGCTGGTGACCCGAGACGCCAGCGGCGGCTCTCAATTTTTCGGCCCGCTCAGAAGCCCTTCCAGAGCAGCGCCAGGCGGTAGTCGGTGTTCATGTAGTTCACCAGCGACTGGAGCTTCTGGTCCGACACGGTGGAGCTCGTCGTACCGACCGTGACGCCGACGATGTTGCCGTAGACGCTCTTGTTCCACTTGCCCTGCACGAAGTCCTTGATGACGGACTCGCCGCGCAGGTCGAGGTCCTTGTCGTCGAGCTTGGCCTCGGCCGCCTTCGCGTGCCGCTCGGTGTCGAACACCAGGAAGACGTGGGTGACGCGGGCCTTGCCGCCGAGCGCGGCATAGCTCCACTGGACGGCGTACTCGCAGCGCTGCTGGGTGAGGACCGACCCGGTCTCGACGGGTCCACAGCCGTCGTAGTCCCAGGAGTCGCGCAGGGTCGCGTTGTGCTTGACGTCGCCGTACTGGAAGTTCCAGTCGCCGGGGAAGTCGGACGCCTTGACGTCGCCGTGGATGTCGTCGCCCGTGTCGTCCGTCGGCGAGTACGGCGTCGCGGGGGTCGTCGGCGACGACGGGTCCACCGGGGAGGGGATCGCCGTGTCGGTCGAGGCCTCGGTGGGGCTCGGGCTCGTGGTGGCCTCGGTGCTCGCCGAGGTCGTGTCGTCGCCGGCCTTCTTGTCCCCGTCGTCGCGGGTGGCGAGCACGACGGCCGTCGTCACGATGCCGCCGACGAGCAGGACGACGAGCGCGACGATCCCGATGATCAGGCCGACATTGCGCTTCGGGCCGCCTCCGCCGTACGGCGGCTGTCCCGGCGGTCCCCAGCCCGGCGGGCCCTGCGGCGGGCCCTGCGGGGGTCCCCATCCGGGCGGCGGTCCCTGTGGCGGGCCCTGTGGCGGTCCCGGTGGCGGGCCCCAGCCCGGAGGTCCGGCGGGGGGTTGCTGGGGCGGGTAGCTCATGCGCCGGTCCCTACCCCTCCGAGGGCCGGCCAATCCGCTCCAGCATTCGAACGATCCAATGCCGACGGGGCCCGAGCCGGCCCGATCTCGCGTGGTGGCGCCGATGTGCGTCAACCGAAAACGGGTGTCATGGTGACTGTCACGCGGACGACGGTGTCCACGGATCAAGCGATTCGAACCCCGGAATTTCCCGGGTGGGCTGTGGGGTAGCGTGCCCACACCTTTGACCAAGGACCGAAAGGCTGGCGAAACAAATGGTTGATGTGGAGCGGACGCTCGACGAGGCGGGTCTCACCAACCCCCACGTTCGTGAGTACGTCGCACACTGGGCCAACATCACGGGTGCGGAGCGCATCGAGGTCGTGTCCGCGGCCGACGACGCGCGCCTGATCCAGGAGTCGCTGGACGCAGGTGAGCTGCTTCCCGCCGGCGAGGGTCTCTACTACTCGCGTTCGTACTACAAGGACACCGCGCGCGCCGAGGAGCGCACCATCGTCGCGACCTCCAACGAGGCCGACAAGGGCGTCTACAACACCTGGAAGCCCGCCGCGGAGATGAAGCCGAAGCTCGTCGAGCTGATGACCGGCGCCTCCGCGGGCAAGACGATGTACGTCATCCCCTACCTCATGTCGCCGCAGGGCTCGCCGGTCGAGAAGTTCGCCGCCGGTGTGGAGCTGACCGACAACCGCAACGTCGTCCTCCAGATGATCCGCATGTCGCGGGTCGGCGTGGAGTACATCAACGACCTCGGCAACGACTTCGTCAAGGCCGTGCACGTCACCGGCGACCTGGAGAACCTCGGCCAGGGCACGCCCGACGACAAGCGCTACTTCGTGACCGTCGCCGACGAGCGCACGATCCTGCACTTCGGTTCGTCCTACGGCGGCAACGCGCTGCTCGGCAAGATCGCCCACGGCCTGCGCCAGGGTGCCTACGACGGCTGGAAGAACGGCTTCCTCGTGGAGCAGTTCATGCTGCTCGGCATCACGGACAAGCAGACCGGCAAGAAGTACAACATCTGCGGTGGCTTCCCGTCCGCGTCGGGCAAGACCAACCTCGCGATGACGCTGGCGCCCGACGCCCTCGGGGACCGCTACTACGTCGAGTTCTACGGCGACGACATCGCGTGGATCTGGGTCGGCGACGACGGCAAGCTCTACGGCATGAACCCGGAGAACGGTGTCTTCGGTGTCGCCAAGGACACCAACGAGAAGACCAACCCGACCGCGATCGAGTCGATCGTCCCGGGCACGGGTGCGATCTTCACCAACGTGGCCTACAACACCAAGACCCAGGAGGTCTGGTGGGAGGGCAAGAGCGAGAAGCCGACCGACCTCGACGGCTGGGAGGACTGGAAGGGCGACGTCATCGCCGACCGGGCCCCCGAGAACGCCGACGACCCGTGGGCGCACCCGAACAGCCGGTTCACGACCACCCTGGCCAACGTGCCCAACGTGGCGAAGGACTTCGAGGACCCGAAGGGTGTCGAGATCCACGGCATCATCTTCGGCGGCCGCACCCGCGACCGTGAGCCGCTGATCCGCGCGATCACCGACGTGGCCGAGGGCGTGTACGACGGCCTGACGCTCGGCGCCGAGGCGACCGCGGCTGCGGACGGCCTCGAGGGCGTGCTCCGCTACGACCCGATGTCGATGCGCCCGTTCATGTCGTACTCCGAGGCCGACTACGCCGCGCACTGGCTCGAGGTCATCGGCCGCGCGACGACGAAGCCGATCTTCGCCCACGTCAACTGGTTCCAGCGCAACGCCGACGGCGGCTTCCTGTGGCCGGGCTACCGCGAGAACCTCCGCCCGCTGAACTGGCTCATGGAGTTCCTCAACGGCGAGGTCGAGGGCGTCCAGACGCCCGTCGGCGTCCTGCCGAAGCGCGAGGAGCTCAACCTGGAGGGCCTCGACGAGCAGACCCTCGCCGACCTGGACACGATCCTGACGATCGACGTCCCGCGCTGGCAGCAGGAGATGGGCTTCCGCGAGAAGCACCTCGCCCAGTTCGACGGCCTGCCTGAGGAGATCTGGGAGGCGCACCGCCGCGTCGCCCAGGCGCTCGACAACGCCTGATCACGCCGCCGCGAGTGAGCTTGCGAACTCGCGGACCACGGCGGGAGATCGAATAGCGCCGCGACCGAACATGCGAGGTGGCGACGCGCGTATCGAGATCACCGCAGTGCCCCGGCCCACAGAGCCGGGGCACTCGGCGTTTTCGGCCCTAGGCTGCGCACCATGCGCGCTGTCGTCTGCCACCGGGCCGAGCTCACCGTCGAGAACCTGCCGGACCTGGCGCCGACCCGCGGGCAGGTCCTGCTCGACGTGGAACGCTGCGGCATCTGCGGGTCCGACCTCCACGCGCGCACGCACTGCGACGAGACCGCGGCCGACGTCGCCGAGCTCGGGTACGACGACTTCATGCGCTCGTCCGACAAGGTCGTGATGGGCCACGAGTTCGTCGGCACCGTTGCGGACTACGGCCCGCGCACGAAGAGGTCGTGGCCGGTCGGCACCCGCGTCGTCTCGCTGCCCGTGCTGCGCACCGACCGCGGCGTCCACCTGACCGGCCTGACCGCCCAGGCATCGGGCGGGTACGCCGAGCAGGTGCTCGTCGACGCGGCCATGACGATGCGCGTCCCCGACGGCGTCGACGCCGACCAGGCGGCGCTGACCGAGCCGATGGCGGTCGCCCTGCACGCCGTACGCCGTGGGCAGGTCGGCGCCAAGGACACCGCCGTCGTCATCGGCTGTGGCCCGATCGGGCTTGCCGTGATCGCGATGCTCAAGGCGACCGGTGTGCGGCACGTCATCGCGAGCGACTTCTCACCCGGCCGGCGGGCGCTCGCGGAGAAGATGGGCGCCGACGTCGTCGTGGACCCCGCCGAGGAATCGCCGTGGGCGTCCTTCGCCGAGTCGAAGCGCTACCTGACCGAGGCGATCGCGCTGGCCGAGCTCGGCCTCGACGCGATGGACAAGCTGCGCGCCGTACCCCTCCTGCCGTGGGCGCACGTGATGCGCGCCGCGGACAAGGTGGGAGCGACGCCGCGCGGGCCGGTGGTCTTCGAGTGCGTCGGCGTCCCCGGGATGATCGAGCACGTCGTCGCGAACGCGCCGCTGCTCACCCGGGTCGTCGTGGTCGGCGTGTGCATGGGCCAGGACTCGTTCCGTCCGTCGATGGCGATCAACAAGGAGATCGACCTGCGGTTCGTGTTCGCCTACGACCCCAGCGAGTTCCACCAGACGCTGCAGTGGATCGCGTCGGGCAAGGTCGACGTGCGTCCGCTGGTGACCGGGACGGTCGGCCTCGACGGCGTGGCCGGCGCGTTCACCGACCTCGCCGACCCCGAGCGGCACGCCAAGATCCTCATCGACCCGTCCCGCTGACCCCACCCCACCCGTTGACTTGCCGGTTCGGTGGGTTGAGTTGCCGGTTCGTGACGGGCCCGGTGTGTGAACCGGCAACTCGACCGGCGGAACCGGCAACTCGACGGAGCTCCCCGGTCAGGCGCGGGCGATCGACCGGCCGGCGGCGCGGCCGCTGAAGATGCAGCCGCCGAGGAAGGTCCCCTCGAGCGCGTTGTAGCCGTGGACCCCGCCGCCGCCGAACCCCGCGACCTCGCCGGCGGCGTACAGGCCGGGGAAGCGTGACCCGTCGGGCCGGACGACCCGGCTGTCGAGGTCGGTCTCGATGCCGCCGAGGGTCTTGCGGCTCAGGATGTTGAGGCGTACGGCGATGAGCGGGCCGTGTGCGGGGTCGAGGATCTTGTGCGGCTTGGCGACGCGCATGATCTTGCCGGTGCGGTCCTTGCGGCCGTTGTGGATCGCCATCACCTGCGCGTCCTTGCAGTACGCGTTGTCGACCTGCCGGTCGCGGTCCTCGATCTGCCGGCGCAGCAGCGCGGCGTCGAGGACCTTGCCGCCGCGGGCGATCCTGTTCATGCCGGCGACGAGCTCCTCGAGCGAGGTCGCGACGACGAAGTCCTCGCCGTGCTCCTTGAACGCCTCGACCGGGCTGGTGGCGCCCTTGCCGAGCCGCTCCTTGAGCATCAGCTTGATGTCCTTGTCGGTCCAGTCGGGGTTCTGCTCCGAGCCGGAGAGGGCGAACTCCTTCTCGATGATCGACTGGGTCAGCACGAACCACGAGTAGTCGGCGCCGGTCGCGAGGACCTGCTTCATCGAGCCGATCGAGTCCGCGCCCGGCACGCCGGACATCCCCTGCAGGCGGTGGCCGTCGGCGTCGAACCACATCGACGACGGGCCCGGCAGGATCCGGATCGCGTGGTCCGGCCAGACCGGGTCCCAGTTGTGGATGCCCTCGACGTAGGCCCACATCCGGTCCTTGTTGACCAGGCTCGCGCCGGCCGTCTCGGAGATGGCGAGCATCCGTCCGTCCACGTGCGCGGGGACGCCGGCGATCATGTGCTCCGGCGCCGGGCCGACCCGCTCGGTGGGCCAGTTCGCGCGCATCAGCTCGAAGTTGTGGCCGATCCCGCCGGAGGTGACGACCACCGCCGGCGCGCGGAGGTCGAAGGTGTCGACGACCTCGCGTGACGACTTCTCCCCGCGAGGGAGGTCGGTGGGCGCCAGCACCGAGCCGCGGACACCGATGCAGGCGCCGTCCTCGACGACCAGGTCGTCGACCTGGTGCCGGAACGCGAAGCGCACCAGCCCGGCGGCCTCCGCCGCCTCGACCGGCTCCAGGAAGATGCGGACCACCTCGGGTCCGGTGCCCCAAGTGAGGTGGAAGCGCGGGACCGAGTTGCCGTGGCCGCTGGCCGACCCGTCGCCGCGCTCGGCCCAGCCCACGAACGTCAGCGACTTCAGGCCCAGGCCGTGCAGGTAGTCCCGCTTCTCGGTCGCCGCGAAGTCGACGTACGCCTTCGCCCACCGGCTGCCCCAGTGGTCCTCGCCGCGGGCGGGGCCCTCGTCGTCCGGGTCCTCGCCGATCCGGTCGAACGCCGCCGAGCCCTGCCAGTCCTGCCACGCCAGCTCGCGCGAGTCCTTGATGCCCATCCGGCGCTGCTCGGGGGAGTCGACGAAGAACAGCCCACCGAGGGACCAGAACGCCTGGCCGCCGAGGTTGGCGCGGTTCTCCTGGTCGAGGACGAGCACCTTCTTGCCGGCCCGGGTGGCCTCGTAGGTCGCGACGAGCCCGGCGAGGCCGGCTCCCACGACGATCGCATCGGGCTGGAAGGCGGGGTCTGCGGTCACGCGGTGGAGCCTGCCACACGGGCGGTCGGCAGCAGCGTGGTGAGTGGTGCCCGACACAGTTCCTTGCCAGTGGCAAGGAACGGGTTCTAGTTTCGGCGGATGGGCATGGGGACGGCCGGCGGGGACACCGGCACGAAGGCGGCGGGCTTCGCCCGTCTCGTCGTACGACGAGCAGCGTGGATCGTGGGCGCCTGGCTGGCCTTCACCGTGGTGATGAACGTGGCGGTGCCGCAGCTGGAGGTGATCGCCGGCCAGGACTCCTCGCCGATGGTCCCCGACGACGCGCCCTCGATGGTCGCGGTGAAGGCGATGGACGAGGCGTTCGGCAACGGTGGCAGCGAGAGCTTCATCGTGGTGGCGATGGAGCGGACGGCCGGGCTGACCGCGGAGGACCGCCGCTACGCGGAGTCGCTCGTCACCGAGCTGGCGAAGGACAAGGACGACGTCGTCTTCGTCCAGGACATCCGTCGCCCCGAGCTGCGCAAGGCGCTGACCAGCACCGACGGCCAGGCGCGCTACCTGCTGGTCGGGATCACGGGCGCGACCGGTGCGCCGGCGTCGATGCGGCAGGTGACGGCGGTGCGCGACCTGGTGCGCGCGCACGCGCCCGAGGGGCTGGCCGTCGAGGTCACCGGGCCGACCGCGACGGTGGTGGACCTGACGACGGAGACCGAGCACAGCGTCGTACGGATCACCATCGTCACGATCGGGCTGATCGCGCTGATCCTCTTCCTCATCTACCGCGCGGTCGCGATCCCGCTGATCGTGCTCGGCGTCGTGGGGCTGGGCCTGGGGGTCGGGCGCGCCGTGGTCGCGTGGTGCGGCATGGAGGACTTCTTCGCCGTCTCCACGTTCAGCGGTTCCTTCCTCACCGCGATCGTGCTGGGCGCCGGCACGGACTACGCGGTCTTCCTCGTCGCCCGCTACCACGAGCAGCGCCGCCTCGGCGTCGAGCCGGCGCAGGCCGCGGCGATCGCGGCGACCCGGGTCGGGAGCGTGATCGCCGGGTCGGCGGTGACCGTCGTACTCGCGACCCTGTGCATGGTCTTCGCGGACCTCGGCTTCTTCAACACCACCGGGCCGGCGGTCGCGGTGAGCATCGCGGTCAACCTGGTCCTCAGCCTCACCCTCACGCCGGCGCTGCTGGCGCTCGCGGGCAAGCGCGGCTGGGCCGAGCCACGGGACTCGAAGGCCGCCGGTGCGTGGCAGCGGGTCGCGAACCTGGTCGCCACCCACCCGGTGCGGATGCTGGCGGCGTCGCTGGTCCCGCTCGCCCTTCTGGCCGCGCTCTTCCCGCTGGCCGAGCTCTCCTACGACATCCGCGACCCGCTGCCGGACGACGCCGAGAGCAACCGCGGCTACGCGCTGCTCGCGCGGCACTTCCCCGTCAACGAGGTGCTGCCCGACTACGTCGTGATCCAGGCCGACCACGACCTGCGCAACACCCGCGACCTCGCCCTCATCGAGCGCGCGTCCGCGGCGGTCGCCCAGCACGAGGGCGTCGCGCTGGTCCGTACGATCACCCGCCCGACGGGCAAGCCGATCACCCAGGCGTCGGTGGCCTACCAGTCCGGCCTGATCGGCGACCGGCTCGGCGAGGCGAAGGAGCAGGTGGCCGAGGGCGCCGGCGGTGCGCAGCAGCTCGCCGACGGCGCCGGCCGGCTCGACGAGGGCGCCAGCCAGCTCGCCGACGGTGCCGACCAGGCCGTCGCCGGCGCGGACCGGATCGCGACCGCCACCGCCCGGCTCTCCCGCGGGATGACCAAGCTCATCGACGGCGCCGACGCCGCCGTCACCGGCACCGGGGGCCTGCGCACCGGTGCCGCCGAGCTCGCCGACGGCCTCACCACCGCCGCCGACCAGGTCCAGGTCGCCGTCGACTCCCTCGGCCTCGTGTACGACGCCCTGGCGACCAAGTCCCTCACCTGCGGCCTCGACCCGGCGTGCCGCCAGGCCCGGGCCGGCATCAAGAGGATCTGGGAGGCCGAGCGGGACCAGCTGCTGCCCGGCCTGCGGGAGGCGGCCCGTGGCGCCCGGACCCTCGCGCGGGGGACCGGCGACCTGCGGGAGGGCCTGCGCCAGCTCCGCAGCGGGCTGGCCCAGGCGCGCGGCGGCACCCAGCAGCTCGCCACCGGCCAGCGCACCTTCGCCGAGCGGCTCGACGAGCTGTCCGGTGGGGCCGACCAGCTCGCCAGCGGAGCCGACCGGCTGCGCGGTGGTACCGAGGAGGTCGCGGCATCGCTGCCCGAGCTCGAGGAGGGGCTCGCGGTCGCCGTACGCCACCTGCGCACGACGCGGCGTGAGGCCGACGGCGCGGGCGCGGGCGGGTTCTACCTGCCGCCGACGGCACTCTCGAACCAGTCCTTCGCCAGCGCCAGCCGACTCTTCGTGTCGGACGACGGCCGCACCGCGCGGATCGCCGTCCTCGGCAGCACCGACGCCTTCGGGCCCGAGGCCGCCGAGCGCTCGGACGAGGTCCTCGGCATCATCGAGACCTCCTTCAACGGCACCCGCCTCGACGACGCGACCGTGTCGGTCACCGGCATGGCGGCGACCAACAACGACCTGCGCCACTACTCGGTGTCCGACCTCGAGGTGATCGCGACCTGTGCGCTGGTCGCCGTCTTCCTGGTGCTGCTCCTGCTGCTGCGCAGCATCGTCGCGGCCTTCGCGCTGATGGCCACGGTGGTGCTGTCGTACGGCGCCGCGATCGGACTCTCCGTCCTGGTGTGGCAGTACGGCCTCGGCATCCAGCTCGACTGGACCGTCGCCGCGATCGCGTTCGTGATCCTGGTGGCGGTCGGAGCCGACTACAACCTGCTGCTGACGAAACGGATGCACGAGGAGGCGCCCGACGGCTCGGCCTCCGGCATCGCGCGGGCGACCGCCGCGACCGGCGGCGTGATCACCTCGGCCGGCGTGATCTTCGCGGTGTCGATGATGGCGCTGCTCGCCGGACGGGTCACCACGATCGGTCAGGTGGGCTTCACGATCGCGGTCGGGCTGCTCCTCGACACCTTCGTCGTCCGGTCCCTCCTGGTGCCGGCGCTGGCGACGCTGCTGGGGCCGCGGCTGTGGTGGCCGCAGAAGCCGCCCGTCGGGGCTGGGGCAGAATCCGGGGCATGAGGCACGCTGATCTCCGCCAGCGCCTGCTCCGCGCCGCCGAGCAGGAGATCGCGTCGAGCGGCCCCGCCAAGGCGAGCCTGCGCGGCATCGCCCGCCGGGTAGGGGTGTCCCACCAGGCCACCGCCCACCACTTCGACGACCGCGCGGGACTGTTCACGGCGCTGGCCGTCGAGGGCTTCGAGCTGTTGTTGGAGGAGACGGCCGCGGCCGTCGAGGCCGCCGGGACCGACGGCATCGCGTCGGGCGCACAGGTCGCGGCCGCGGGGGCGGCGTACGTCGGGTTCACGACGCGGCACCCCACGATGTTCGACGTCATGTTCCGCCCCGAGCTGCTGCACGTAGACGACCCCCGGCTGCTCGACGTCCGCCGTCTCCACAGCGACCTGCTCGTGCAGATCGTGTCGGCGGCGCAGGCCGAGGGCTGGGGCGCCGCCGTCCCGACCGAGGAGCTCGCCGTCATGGGCTGGGCCGCGGTGCACGGACTCGCCGTGCTGCAGCGCGACGCGCAGCTCGGCGACATGCTGCCCGAGATCGACACCGCCCTCCTGCTGGAGCGGGTCGCGCGGGCGCTCGACGCGCTGGCCTGACGGGAGGCGCCGAGCTCGGCCTGCGCCCGACGTCATGCGAACCGGGCGTCGGTGCGACCGGTTCGCATGACGTCACGGGCGGTCCGGGGGCCGCGGACCGACGTCAGGAGATCCTGCGGGCGACACTCTTCGCGATCACCGTCGGGAAGCCGGTCCGCCTCGCCGTCACCTGGAAGGTGATCAGGTGGCCGCGGTCCGCCCGGGTGGTGACGTACGTCGACCGGGTGGCGCCGGTGATCGCCCTGCCGTCGCGGAGCCAGCGGTAGGCGAAGGTGTGGCTCGGCGCGCGCCAGGTGCCCTTGCTGCCGCTCAGCCTCCGGCCGACCCGGAGGGTGCCGGTGAAGGTCGGGCGGACGGTGCAGGCGGCGGCGACGTTGACGGTCTTGGTGACCGGGAGGGCGGGGCCGAAGTCAGGGTGCGTGGCGTTGACCCGGACGCTGATCCGCCGTCCTGAGTCCGAGGTCGTCAGCTTGTACGTGGGCCCGGTGGCGCCGGCGATCGGCGTGCCGTCGCGGAGCCAGGTCCGGGTGCGGACGGCGTCGGAGGGCGTGGGGGTCGCGCCGGTGGCCGTGAGGAGGTGGCCGGCCCGAAATGTTCCGGTGATGCCTGCGCTCGTGAGGCCGACGCGCGGGAGCACGGTGACGGTGGTGGACGCCGATGCTGGAGGCGCCCCGTCTGCGAGCTGGTCGTGGCTGACCTCGACCCGGATCGTGTAGGTCCCGGGAGTGGGCCAGGACGGCTCGACGTACTCGGTGGTGGGATCGGCGACGTCGTCGAACTGGCCGTCGCCGTCGAGATCCCACGCGTACGAACGGGTGCTGTCCCACGGGAAGTTCTCGACGGTCGCTCCGACGAACGCCTGCTCGCCCGTCGTCACGGTGGCGGGTGTTCCGAGGCTGACCTTGAACTGCGCGATCACCACGATCTCCGCCGACGCTGTCGACTGCACCCCGTCGACAGTCGCGCGAACCTGGATCGTGTAGCTGCCGAGGTCGTGCTCCGCGGGGTTCCAGATGATGGCGTTGCTGGTGCCGTCGTCGAAGCCGTCGGCGTCCACGTCCCACTCGTAGAGGACCACGGAATCCTCGCCCGGCGTCGGTGCGAGCACGGCTCCGATGAGGCGTGGTTTCGCGTCGATCGGGATGTACCCCGGTGCGTCGACGATCTGCACCTGCGGCGGCTCGTCCTCGGCCGAGGCCGGAGCAGCGACGACCCCCACGACCGCGAGCACCCCCGCGACGTACGCCCCGAGCATCCGCCTCATCACACGGCCCCTTCCTCGGGGACGGCCAAGCGGGTGGGTTCCCCACGTCCCCGCAACATGGTCTCACCGTGCTCGACCCAGCGTGCGGCTTCCTCCGACCCCGCCTCCCGGGCGGCCTCGACCGAGTCCCACGCGGCCAGCACGCCGCCGGGCACGTCCTTGGCGAGGTCGGTGAGCCGGGAGGCGGAGTTCACGGCGTCGCCGATGACGGTGTACTCGAAGCGCTGCTCGTGGCCGACGTTGCCGGCGACGACTTGGCCGGTCGCGACGCCGACACCGGCGCCGACCTCCGGCACCTCGACGGCCAGCCGCCGGGCCATCGCCCGGGCGGCGGCCAGGGCCGCGGCGGCGTGGTCGGCGTGCTCGACCGGCGCGCCGAAGATCGCGAGCACTGCGTCGCCGATGAACTTGTTGACGAGGCCGTGGTGCTGGTCGACCTCGTCGACGACGACACCGAAGAACCGGTTCAGCACGGCGACGACCTGGGCCGGCCCGTGCTGGGTCGCGTACGTCGTCGAGCCGACCAGATCGACGAACAGCACCGAGCACACGCGGGTCTCGCCCCCGAGCTCGATCTCGCCGGCACCGAGCGCGGCCGCTGCGGCTGCGACCTCCTGCCCGACGTGGCGGCCGAACAGGTCGCGGATCAGCTCGCGCTCCTGGAGCCCGGCGACCATGTCGTTGAAGCCGGACTGCAGCTGGCCGAGCTCGGTGCCGTCGTACACGACGACGTCGGCGTCGAGGTGGCCCGCCTCGACGGCTCGCATCGCGTCCCGCACGGAGAGCAGCGGCGCCACGACGGCGCGCGCGTTGAGGTCGGTGAGCAGGAAGCCGAAGACGAGCACGATCCCGCAGACGATGATCGTCACGACGGCGATCTGCTCGAGCGTCGCGTCGGAGCCGGCCGGCGTCAGCGCGAGGATCGCGGTGATGAGCAGCCCGACGATGGGGGCTCCGGTGCCGAGGACCCAGAAGATCGCCATCCGTGGGCCCACGCCGACTCCACGGACCTTCTCGGTCACCCGGACGTCGGCCAGCGCCCGCGCCGCGATCGGGCGCAGCGAGAACTCGGTCAGCAGGTAGGAGATGCCAGCGACGACCACCGCGCCGATGCCGACCGTCAGCCCCGTGCCGAGTGCCCGGGAGGGCTGGAAGAACACCGTGAGCATCGTGAAGAGCACCGTCCCGACGCCCCACATCAGCAGCTGCATCGTCGTCAGCGCCATGGGCACCCGCAGCGCACGGGCCCGCTGGGTGTGGTCCGGGTCGACGCCGGGTTGGGTCGCCCAGCGCAGCGCGCGCAGCGACGTCGTCGTACCCCAGACGGCGCCGACGGCTGCCGCCGCGAAGACGTACGTCGGGATGGCGATCGCCAGCGCGATGACCATCTCCTTGTTGGGCGCCGGCGACGGGATCGCCCAGGTGTTGACGACGAAGACGACGAGGGCGCCGATCAGGTTGGTCGAGACCAGCAGGACGGTGAGCAGGACCTGGATCCGGATCCGGAGGCGCCGGGGCGGCTGGTCGCGCGGCCCGAGCAGGCGGGAGCCGAACGGGCTCCTCCGGCTGGACAAGGATCCCCGCGGCATGGCCGAAGCGTAGTGCTGGTTGCCTGCCTCTGATTGGATCGACGGCATGACCGGTACCCCCGCGGTCGCCTTCACGGCCGCCGAGATCACCGATGCCTACGCTGCCTTCCACGAGTCGGTCGCCGTGATGGCCACGACCGGCGACTGGACCGGCTACGCGGACCTGTTCACCCCGGACGCCGAGTACGTCGAGCACGCGATGGGCACCTTCCGCGGGCGTGACGAGATCCGGGAGTGGGCGGTGCGGACGATGACGTCGTACCCGGGCCGGGTGATGCCGGGCTTCCCGATCAGCTGGCAGGTGGTCGACGCCGAGCGGGGCCGCCTCGTCTGCGAGGTGCTGAACCCGATGCCCGACCCCGGCGACGGGACGATGCTGACAGAGCCCAACATCACGATCATGACGTACGCCGGCGACGGGCTCTTCTCCCGCGAGGAGGACGTCTACAACCCGCTCCGCTTCCACGCGATGGCGTTGAAGTGGGCCAGGATCGCCGCCGCGCACGGCAACGCGGACGAGGACGTGCTCACCTGGCTCGACAAGTTCGGGGGTGGACGATGACCGGCGCGGCGAAGCGGCTCCTGCTGGAGATCGTCGGTTGGACGTTGCTGCTGGCCGGCATCGCGGCGATGGTGCTGCCCGGCCCCGGGCTCCTGCTGATGGCGGCGGGCCTCGCGGTGCTCTCGCAGCAGTACACCTGGGCCGAGCGGCTGCTCGACCCGGTCCTGCTGCGCGCCCTGCGGGCGGCGGCGGAGGGCGTCGAGACCTGGCCGCGGATCATCATGTCGACCGTGGGCGCGCTGGGGCTGGGAGCGTTCGGTGCGCTCTGGATCATCAAGCCCGACGTGCCGTCGTGGTGGCCGCTCGACGACAAGTGGTGGCTGGTCGGCGGACCGTGGACCGGCGTCACGCTGATCCTGTCGTCGCTGATCGCGCTCGGGTTGCTCGTCTACTCCTACCGGCGCTTCCACGGGAAGCCGGAGGCCCGCGCGGCGCTCGAGAGCAGGATCGACGAGGCCGATGACGACGCCGAGGCGCAGCGTGAGCGGATGCGGCGGCACAAGGAGGACTCATGAGCGCGTACGCGCCCGACGGGCGGTCGATGCGGGAGCGGATGGACGCCGGCGACATGTACCTCGCCGACGACCCCGACCTGGTCGCGGCCTACCTCCGCGCGCAGGAGCTGACCGAGGCGTTCAACGCGACCGGTGTCCGCGAGCGGGAGCGTCGTACGACGCTGCTGCGCGAGCTCCTCGGCGGGCTGGGGGACGACACCACGATCCGTCCGCCCTTCCAGGTCGACTACGGCAGCCAGGTCCGGATCGGTGCCCGCTCGTTCGCGAACTTCGGGCTGATCGCCCTCGACGTCGCCCCGATCACGATCGGCGACGACGTGCAGATCGGCCCCAACGTGCAGCTGCTGACGCCGATCCACCCGCTCGAGGCCGGGCCGCGACGCGACAAGTGGGAGGCGGCGAAGCCGATCACGATCGGCGACAACGTCTGGCTCGGCGGCGGCGTGATCGTCTGCCCCGGCGTCACCATCGGCGCCGACACCGTCGTGGGTGCCGGCTCGGTCGTGACCAAGGACCTGCCCGAGGGCGTGCTCGCGCTCGGCAATCCCGCAAGGGTCGTGCGTGAGCTGGGCCGGTCATGAGCGAGCGGTCATGAGCGAGTGGACATGAGCGGGCGGTCATGAGCGGGCTCTCGCTGATCGAGGCGCTGGAGGCCCGGCGTGCTGCCGGCAGCCGGCCCGGGCAGCGCGAGGACGGCCTGCGGATCGCGCTGGCGATCGAGGGCGGCGGCAACCGGGCGGCGTACTCCGCCGGCATGGCGCTGGCCCTCGACGAGGCCGGCCTGACCGACGCCTTCGACGACGTCTACGGCACGTCCGGCGGCGCGCTCAACGCCGCGTGGCTGCTGACCGGCGAGGCGCAGCGGTGGATGCGCAGCTGGGCCTGGCCGGAGGTCGCCGCCGCCGGCATCACCAACCCGCGCCGGATCCTGCGCGGTGGACCGCTCATCGACCTCGGCCGCCTGGTCCACCACGTCTACGAGTCGATCACCCCCATGGACTTCGAGGCGATCCTCGCCAACCCGATCGGCTTCCACCCGATGGCCACGGACGCCCGCAGTGGGGAGGCGACCGACCTGTCGTCGTACGTCACCGACCGGCGCAGCCTGCAGACCGCGCTGCGCGCCAGCTCCTGCCTGCCCCTGCTGGCGGGCCGTCCGGTGCGGATGGGCCAGCGGACCTACGTCGACGGCGGGCTCTCCGAGGGCGTGCCCTACCGCAGCGCGCTGGCCGAGGGAGCCACGCACGTGCTCGTGCTGCGCACCCGGCGCTCCGACCAGTACGCCGAACCGCCCTCGCGGCTGGAGCGGACCCTGCTGGCGCCGTACTTCCTGCGGCACGGGTGGAAGGCGGGCCGCGCGCACATCGACCGCCACAAGACGTACGCCGCCGACGACCTCCACCTGGCCGAGTCGAGCGTCGCGCCGGTGGCGACCCTGGTGGAGGTGCGCCCGCCGCTCGGGTCGCCCGACGTCGGCCGGCTGAGCAGCGACCTCGACTCGATCGCGGACGCGATCGAGCGCGGGCGGGTGACGATGAACGCCGCGCTGGGTCGCGAGGAATCGGTCGGACCGCCGGACTAACCTCGGCCCGTCATGACCCTCCACCTCCACCGCGCCGCGCGGACCGACCTGCTCGCCGACGAGCTCGGCACGCTCCTGGCGACCCCGCCGGACGACCCGTTCGCGAGCGAGGTCGTCGTGGTGCCGGCGCGCGGTGTGGAGCGGTGGCTCACCCAGCGGCTGTCGCACCGGCTCGGCACCGGGCCGCGGGGCGGCGACGGGGTGTGCGCGGGCGTCGACTTCCTGCAGCCGGCCTCGCTCATCGGCCTGCTGCTGGGGCGCGCGGCCGACGACCCGTGGCACCCGGACCGGCTGGTCTGGCCGCTGCTGGCAACGATCGACGACAGCCTCGGAGAGCCCTGGTGCGCGACCCTGTCGGCCCACCTCGGGCACGGCGTCGGTGGCGAGGACGGCGAGCTGCGCCGCAGCCGCCGGTGGTCGGTGGCCCGGCGGCTGGCGGAGCTGTTCTCGTCGTACGCCGTCCAGCGGCCCGCACTCGTCACCGACTGGCGCGAGGGCCGCGACACCGACGGTGCCGGCGGTCCGCTCGCGCCCGACCTCGCGTGGGAGGCGGAGCTGTGGCGGCGGCTGCTCGCCCGGATGGCGTCGGCCGGCCACGACGAAGCGCCGGACCAGCGCCACGCCCGGGTCTGCGCGGCGCTGCGCTCCGGGGAGGCCGAAGGTCTCGAGCTCCCGGACCGGCTCTCCCTCTTCGGCCACACCCGGCTGCCCGAGACCGAGATCGACCTGCTCGTCGCGCTCGCCGCCCACCGCGACGTGCACCTGTGGCTGGCCCAGCCCTCCGCCCCGCTGTGGGACGCGGTGGTGGCGGCCGGCGCCGAGGTCCGGCCCCGCGCGGAGGCCACCACCGCGGAGCTCGCCGGGCACCCGCTGCTCGCCTCCCTCGGTCGCGACGCCCGCGAGCTGGCGACCGTCCTGGGGTCACGGGTCGCCGACGGGCAGGCGGTCGACGCGGGCGCCGCCCCCGAACCGGCCACCCCGGACACGCTGCTCGGCTGGCTGCAGGCGGACCTGCGCTCCAACGCCGCCCCCGACGCGGCGGTCCGGGCGGCACGGGCGCTCGCCGACGACGACCGCAGCATCCAGGTCCACGCCTGCCACGGTGCGGCCCGCCAGATCGACGTGCTCCGCGAGGTGCTGGTCGGCCTGCTGGAGGACGACGCGACGCTCGAGCCGCGCGACATCGTGGTGATGTGTCCCGACATCGAGACCTACGCGCCGCTGATCTCCGCCGGCTTCGGCCTCGGCGAGCTGATCTCCGACGACGAGGCCCAGGACGGCCTGCACCCCGCCCACCGGCTGCGCGTCCGGCTCGCCGACCGCGCGACCAGCAGCACCAACCCGCTGCTGTCCGTCGCGGTCGCGCTGGTCGAGCTCGCCGGCGGCCGGGCCACCGCGTCGCAGGTGATCGACCTGCTGTCGCGGCCGGTGTGCCGGCGGCGGTTCGGGTTCAGCGACGACGACCTCGCCCGGATCACCCGCTGGGTCGCCGAGGCCGGCGTGCGGTGGGGGATCGACGGCACCCAGCGGGCGGCGTACGCGATGGAGGGCTTCGAGCACAACACCTGGCGCGCCGGTCTCGACCGCCTGCTGCTCGGCGTCGCGATGAGCGGCGACGACCATCGCAGCCTCGGTCGTGGTCTTCCCGTCGACGACATCGCCAGCGGTGAGATCGAGCTGGTCGGCCGGCTCGCCGAGGCGGTCACCCGGCTCGGCGCCTGCCTGGCCGCGCTCGACACGGCGCAGGCCGCCGGGGAGTGGTTCGACGCCGTCGCGGCCGGCGTGCGCGACCTGTGCGAGGTCGACACCGACGACGCCTGGCAGCTGCCGCAGTTCGAGCGCGAGCTCGCCCGTGCCCGGGCGAGTGCGGAGCAGAGCGCGCCGGCGGTCCCGCTGCGGCTCGCCGACGTCCGCGCCCTCCTGCAGGCGCGACTGGCCGGCCGGCCGACCCGCGCCAACTTCCGCACCGGCACGCTGACCGTCTGCACGATGGTCCCGATGCGCTCGGTGCCGCACCGCGTGGTGTGCCTGGTCGGCCTCGACGACGGTGTCTTCCCACGCGCGACCGGGATCGACGGCGACGACGTCCTCGGCCGCTCGCCGCTCGTGGGCGAGCGCGACCGTCGTGGCGAGGACCGGCAGCTGTTGCTCGACGCGATCCTCGCGGCGGGGGAGCGGCTGGTGATCACCTACACCGGCGCGACCGAGCACACGGGAGCGGAGCGGCCCCCCGCCGTACCCCTGGGCGAGCTGGTCGACGCCCTCGACCGCACCGCTGGCGCGCCGGTCCGCGACCAGGTCGTGGTCCGCCACCCCCTCCAGTCCTACGACGTGCGCAACCATGCCGCGGGCGAGCTCGGCACCCGCGGGCCCTTCAGCTTCGACCGCGCGTCCCTCGCGGGCGCCCGGGCATCGGTGCGCGAGCGCACGCCGGTCCCGCCCTTCCTCGACGGCGCGCTGCCGCCCGCGCCGGCCGGCGACGTGACCCTCGCCGACCTCGTGGCATTCGTGCACCGCCCGGCCCGCACCTTCCTCCGCAGCCGCCTCGACGTGGCGACGCCGTTCGAGCCCGACCAGGTCGCCGACGCGATCCCGGTGTCGCTCAACGGGCTGGAGGTCTGGCAGATCGGCGACCGGCTGCTGCGCGAGGTGCTGGCCGCCGACGACCCGGGCGCGACCGCGCAGGCCGTGATGACGGCCGAGCAGCTGCGCGGCACGCTGCCGCCCTTCGACCTCGGCCGGGGCGAGCTGACCAAGGTCGTCCAGGAGTGCCAGGAGCTGTTCGCGCGCAGCGCCCAGGTCCGCGCCGGGGCGCCGCGGACCGTCGACATCGACGTCGACCTCGGCGACGGCCGCCGGCTCACCGGCACCGTGCCGCGGGTCCACGCCAACCAGGTCGTGTCGCTGTCCTACTCCCGGCTCAAGCCCAAGCAGCGCCTCGCCTCGTGGCTCGAGGTGCTCGCCCTGTCGGCCGCCCACCCCGACGAGAGCTGGACCGGTCACGCCATCGCCCGCTCCAAGGCGGGGCCGCAGCGCGCGCTCGAGGGCCCGCTCGACCACCGGGCCGTGGAGTGGCTCCGCTCCGTCGTCGACCTGTACGACGCCGGGC
>DATLIG010000084.1:0-12209 GCA_035539555.1 Nocardioides sp.
GTGTCCGGTTCGGTCGAGGCCCTCGAGGACGCCCTCGCGCAGATCGACGTGGGCGACGAGGTCAGCCTTCGGGTCATCGACCGCGGTGTCGGTGCGATCACCGAGACCAACGTCGACCTGGCCGCCGCCTCCGACGCCATCATCATCGGCTTCAACGTCCGGCCCCAGGGCAAGGCGGGCCAGATGGCGGAGAAGGAAGGCGTCGAGATCCGCTACTACTCGGTCATCTACCAGGCGATCGAGGAGATCGAGGCGGCCCTCAAGGGCATGCTCAAGCCCGAGTACGAGGAGAACACCCTCGGCCAGGCCGAGATCCGTGCGATCTTCCGCTCGTCGAAGATCGGCAACATCGCGGGCTGCATGGTCATCGGTGGCGTCATCCGGCGCAACGCCAAGGTGCGCGTCCTGCGGGACGGTGCCGTCGTCGCGGACAACCTCGACCTTGCCTCGCTCAAGCGGGAGAAGGACGACGCGTCGGAGGTCCGGGAAGGCTTCGAGTGCGGTCTCGTGCTCCGCAACTTCCAGGACATCAAGGAAGGCGACATCGTCGAGGCCTTCGAGATGCGCGAGATCCCGCGGAGCTGACCTGCTCCACCGCTCCATCCGAGCTGTGCCGCCCGTCCCGACACCGGGGCGGGCGGCGCGGCCGTTCCAGTGATAGGAAGACCCCCATGGCAAGCCCCCGCGTGCGCAAGATCGCCGACCGGATCCAGGTGATCGTCGCGGAGATGCTCGAGCGCCGGATCAAGGACCCCCGGCTCGGGTTCGTCACGGTGACCGAGGTGCGGCTCACCGGCGACGCCCAGAACGCCACCATCTACTACACCGTCCTCGGCGAGGACGCCGACCAGCAGGCGAGCGCCCAGGCGCTGGAGTCGGCCAAGGGCCTGCTCCGCTCCGAGGTCGGCAAGCAGCTCGGGATGCGGCACGTCCCCTCGCTCGCGTTCGAGTTCGACGGTGTCCCTGAGATCGCCCGCCACCTCGACGAGGTGCTGGCCAAGGCCCGCGAGGCCGACGCCGCGGTCGCAGCGGCCCGTGAGGGCGCGCAGCCCGCCGGCGAGGCGGACCCCTACAAGAAGCCCCGCGAGGCCGCTCCGGAAGAGGAAGTCGACAGCGACGACTGATCGCATCGTTGCGCCGCTTGGTGACCCTTTGCTGACGTAGGCTCGACGGGCGAGCGCCACACCGGGGTGGCGGCGTACACGGAGGGACACCGTCATGAGGGCACCGATCCGGGGACTCGTCGTCGCGCTGTGCGCGACCTTCCTGCTCGTCCCGACAGGAGGCCCGGCACGGGCCGCTGACTCTCCGGTCATCGTGGTGCCGGAAGGCACCTGGTCCGGGGTGGAGACGGTGACCGTGACGACCGACGACCCTGCGGTGCTGTCGGTCGTCGTCGAGATCGGCGCCGGACCCATCCAGCGGATCACGGTGCGGGAACCGGTGACCGAGCCCGGCACGCCCGTCGAGCTCGACGTCCCGACATGGGGCATCGACGGCCTGTCCTTCGGCGTCGTCCGGCTGTGCACCAGCCTCGACGCACCGTGCTACGGCCAGGCGCTCTCGTTCACCCGGACGATCACCCAGGAACCCGCCGACGCGGTGACCGCCGATCTCGAGATCCCTGCGAACCCGGTCTTTCTCCCCGAGGAGGACTCGTGGATCACCGTGCACAACCCGGGCGGGGGAAAGCTGTACGTCAGGGGGACCGGGATGACTCCCGTGGCCGCCGGCGAGCGCGTGAAGATCGCATGGCCGCTCTCGCAGGACGACCCGTTCGATCTCGAGGCCGCACGGTGCACCGATGGCTTCACGCCGACGTACTACGGCCAGGTGATCTCCGAACACTGCGAGCGCTTCGACCTGGGCCGGCGGGTGGCGCTGCTGCGCGACCTGTGGTTCGAGGCAGCCACCGAGGACGACCACCGTTGGGTCGTCACCGACCCGACGGCGCCGTACGGCACATCGTTGCCCGTGTCCGTCACCGTCGGCGTCGACGTGGTCCAGACGCTGTCCTACCGGCTGCTGGACGCGAACGGGGGCGTCGTGCTGGGCCCGGTCGACTGGGCCCCTGCCGTCGACCCGACGACCGGCTCGCGGACGCGGACCCTCGACTTCGATCCCACCGTGCTCAACGGCGGAGTCCCTCTTCCCGACGGCGACTACGACCTCGAGATCACCTCGGCGGTCGTCAAGGGCGGGCTCGAGCGCGCGAGCACGAAGTCCTTCGCGCTGCACCTCGATGACGACCTGCCGCCGGCGGAGGACCTGCCGGGATACGGGCTGTCGACGATCCAGCGCGACGTGCGCGGTGGTTCTCCGGCGTACATCTCGGTCGGGGGCACCAACGACCCGCGCTACCTCGGAACCCTGCATGTCACCGACGCCGCCGGCAACGAGGTGTGGGCGGACACGACCGGTCCTGACTGCCGTGGTGACTCGTGTCAGTTCGAACCGGACCCGAACGACGCCGCCTGGTACGACTTCTCCTGGCCCGGTACGACGACCGCCGGGGCGAAGCTGCCGGCGGGGGAGTACCACGCGGTGATGACCGTGGTGGACACCTGGGGAAGGACGGTCGAGGTCGCCGACGTCGGCTCGCTCTGGATCGACCACCTCGAGACCGTCACCACGACGAAGCGCTACACGCCGGCCGACACGACATGGGCCTACAGCACGATCGGCCGTTGCTCCTCCTCGCCGAAGCCAGGACCGCACGGCTGGCCGGGCTCCGTGGCCGTCCTTTCGCTGAGTCGGTGTCGCAGCACCGCGGGCAAGGCAGACTGGGCCTTCCGGACCTTCTTCTTCACGCTCCGCGGCGCACCTGGTCAGCAGCGCCTGCTCTCGTACCGCGTCGGCGCCTATGGTGCCCCGGTGCGCCGTGGCATGCGTGGCAGCATCGTGTACGACGTCTCGGGTCTCTTCGAGGAGGTGCAGTGGCGAGGCGCCGGTGTGCTCTCCGGCGGCCTCGGCTGGCACGATGCAGCCCGGCAGGCGCCCACCGCGGACACGGCTGACCGCTTCTTCGCGGCGGTCCAGGCCCGCACCACCAACGGCAACAAGTGGGACGTCAGGTACTGGCGGGTCTCGTGGACCTACCGCGCATGGAGGAGATGAGTTGGCAGAGGTCCCGTCCGGCCTGGTCGTGGTCGACAAGCCCGGTGGCATGACGTCGCACGCCGTCGTGGCCCGCGTCCGTCGTACCCTCGGCACCCGCAAGGTCGGGCACGCCGGCACCCTCGACCCGATGGCGACGGGCGTGCTGGTCCTCGGCGTCGAGCGCGCCACCCGCCTGCTCGGCCACCTGATGCTGACCGAGAAGGCCTATGCGGCGACGGTCCGGCTCGGCGCGACCACGACGACCGACGACGCCGAGGGCGAGGTCACGGCGACCACGGATGCCTCCCACCTCACCGAGGCACGGGTCCGCGACGCGCTGGGCGCGTTCTCCGGAGAGATCGACCAGGTCCCGTCGACGGTCTCCGCGATCAAGGTCGACGGCAAGCGTGCCTACGCGCTGGCCCGCGCCGGCGAGGAGGTCGAGCTCAAGGCGCGGCGGGTGACGATCCACGAGATCGAGGCCGACGGGCTCCGCCACGAGGGTGGCTTCCTGGACCTCGACATCCGGGTCCGCTGCTCGAGCGGCACCTACATCCGCGCGATCGCCCGCGACCTCGGCGCTGCGCTCGGCGTCGGCGGCCACCTGACCGCCCTGCGCCGTACGGCGGTCGGGCCGTTCACGCTCGACGGCGCCAACACCGACCTCGACGACCTCGCCGTGACCCCGCTGGCGGCGGCCGCCCGGGCGTCCTTCCCTGCTCTCGACCTCGACGAGGAGCAGGCGCAGGCGGTCCGCTACGGGCGTCCGCTGGCGCTCCCGATCGCCGGCCTGACGGGCGTCTTCGCGCCCGACGGCGAGTTCCTCGCGCTCTACCAGCCGAATGGCGGGAAGGCGAAGCCGGCGGCGGTCTTCGTCGGCTGATGCCCGCCCGTGCGGGCGGGTGTGGGAGAGTTGCCGCCGTGCGAGTGTGGCGCGACTTCTCCGAGGTGCCGAGCGATCTCGGCCGCACGGTGGTGACGATCGGCAACTTCGACGGCATGCACCTGGGGCACCAGCACGTCGTACGACGTGCGCGCGAGGTGGCCGGGGAGGTCGGGGTCGACCACGTGGTGGCCGTGACCTTCGACCCGCACCCGATCGCGGTGCTGCGGCCCGAGCACGCCCCGCCGACGCTGACGACGATCGAGGAGCGGCTCCGGCTCCTCCTCGGCACGGGCGAGGCCGGGGTGGACCATGTCGACTCGGTCCTCGTCATCCCGTTCTCCCGTGACATCGCCGCCTGGACGCCCGCCGAGTTCATCCAGCGCATCCTGCTCGACACGCTGCACGCGCGTGCGGTGGTCGTCGGTGCCAACTTCCGCTTCGGCAATCGCGCCGCGGGTGACTGCAACCTGCTGCGCGAGGCCGGCCGCGCCAACGACTTCGTGCTCGAGGAGGTCAGCCTCGACGGGGGCCCGCAGGTCTGGTCCTCGACCTACGTGCGCACCTGCCTCGCCGCGGGCGACGTGACCGGCGCGGCCGAGGCCCTCGGTCGCGCGTTCGCGACGCGCGGCATCGTCGTCGAGGGCGACAAGCGCGGACGCGAGCTCGGCTACCCGACCGCCAACGTGCCTGTCCGTCCCGGCGCCGCCGCACCCGCCGACGGTGTGTACGCCGGCCGGCTGACCGTCCTCGACGGGCCGGACGCCGGTTCGTCGTACCCGGCCGCGATCAGCGTGGGCACCAACCCGACCTTCGCCGGCGAGCGCGAGCGTCGGGTCGAGTCCTACGTGCTCGACCGCACCGACCTCGCGCTCTACGGCCGCGAGGTCGAGGTCGCCTTCGTCGAGCGGCTGCGGGGCATGGTGCGCTTCGACTCGGTCGACGACCTGCTCAAGGCGATGGCCGACGACGTCGCGCGGGCCCGGACCATCCTGGCCGACTGACGTGGCCGACTGACGTGGCCGACCGGGACGAGCTCGCCGCCGCCGAGCGCTGGTTCGTCGACCACGGCCTGCCGTACTTCGTCGACGACCAGCGGGCGGCGGTCGCCCGCGGCCTCGGGCGCGGCCGGCTGGTGCCGGTGTTCGCGCTGGCCGTCCTGGTCGGGATCGCGGGCGGGGTCGCCATCGGCGCCGTGGCCGGCGCCGGGGCCGCGGCCGGCATCGGAGCGGGCATGACCGTGACCGGGGTCGTGCTGGCCGGCTACGCGGTCGCGACCCTGCGCGCGTGGATCGTCGTCGGCTGGGCGGTGCGGCGCACGCTGCGCTCCTTCGGGCTGGTCCTGCCGCTGGTGACGCGCGCCCTGCCGCTGCTGCTGCTCTTCATCACCTTCCTGTTCATCAACGCCGAGGTGTGGCAGGTGGCCGCGAGTCTCGACGGGGGAGTCCTGTGGGTGACCGTGCTCCTCTTCGCCGCGATCGCGGTCGGCTTCCTGCTGACCCGGCTGCCCGAGGAGCTCGACAGCGTCGACGACGAGGTCGAGTCCCGCCAGCTCGTCGAGGCGTGCGCCGGAACGCCGCTCGAGGCCGCCGCGCGCAGCGTGGCGGCGCGGGTCGAGAAGGTCGGTGCCGTCGACGCGGAGGTCACCGGCCTGCAGAAGGCCAACCTGGTCCTGGTGCTCCTCGTCGCGCAGGCCGTGCAGGTGCTGCTGCTGGCCCTCGCCGTGTTCGCGTTCTTCATCGTCTTCGGCGTGGTCGCGATGGACCCGTCGGTCGTGAGCAGCTGGACCGGTGGTCCGCTCCACCCGCTCGACGGACTGATCGGCGACTGGTTCGGGGACCGGCTGAGCCTCGAGCTGTTGCGGGTCTCGACCTTCCTGGCCGCCTTCAGCGGCCTCTACTTCACCGTGTACGCCGTCACGGACGAGCTCTACCGCAAGCAGTTCTTCTCGGTCGTGATCCGCGAGCTGGAGCGTGCGGTGAGCGCCCGGGTCGCCTACCGCTACCTGCGGGACCGGCGGGTCGATCCCGAACTGTAGTAAGTCGCTGATGTTAGTCTCGCAACATGGTGCACACCCCACTGCGACGACGCTCGGTCCTCGGACTACCGCTCGCCGGACTGGCGGTCGCCGGCGCGACCCAGGTCGTGGGCGCCGCCCCGCAGGCCAGGGCCGGCGCGCCGGCCATCGTGAAGCCGCTCCCGCCGGAGTGGTTCGTCGACTACGGCACCAACGCGGAGACGCGCTGGGACTCCGTCGACCCGCACCGCTACGCCACGCCCCAGTCGCGGCTGTTCGTGCGCAACCACACCCGGACGCCGTCGATCGACCCGGCGTCGTACCGGCTCCGGGTGTTCGGCGACGGCCTCACCGATCCCGCCGGCGTCACTCTCGGGCTCGCCGAGCTGCGACGCGACTTCCGCACCGTCGAGCTCACCTCGGTGCACGAGTGCACCGGCAACGGGCGCAGCTACTTCGACACCCAGCAGGGCACCAAGGCCTCCGGCACCCCGTGGACCCTCGGCGCGGTCGGCACCGTGACCTGGCAGGGCGTTCGGCTGCGTGACGTGCTGCGCCGGGCCGGACTCCGCGCCGACGCGGTGTCGGTGCAGGGCACCGGCCTCGACGACGAGTACGTCGACAAGGGGGAGAACCTCGGCCGCGTACGCCGGCCGTTCCCGATCGCCAAGGCGCTCGACGACGCGCTCCTCGCGTGGGGCGCCAACGGCGAGGCGCTGCTGCCCGACCACGGCCACCCGCTGCGACTCGTCCTGCCCGGCTGGGTCGGCATCGCGAGCATCAAGTGGCTCGGTGAGCTGGAGGTCTCGAGGTCGGAGCTCACCTCGCCGTGGAACACCCGCTGGTACAACGTCGGGGGCCCGCTGGGCGTCAACCCGGTGCGCTCCGCCTGGGAGCTGCCGCGGGACGCACTCCTCCCGGCCGGCCGGACGACGGTGCTGACCGGACGCTCCTGGTCCGGCGCGGCGCCGATCGCCCGGGTCGACGTCAGCACCGACGGCGGCGTCACGTGGGCGGCGGCCCGGTTGCGACCGGCTCCCGGTCCGCGCACCGAGGGGCACGGATGGACCCGCTGGGCGCACACCTGGCGCGCTTCCGAGGCGGGTCGGTACGAGCTGCTGGCGCGTGCCACGGACCTCCACGGACGGACCCAGCCCGACGTGGCGGCGTACAACCCGAACGGATACTTCTTCGACGCCGTCGTGCGCCACCCGGTGACGGTCGCCTGAGCCTCACTCCTCGACGCGCCCGCGCAGCTGCTTGGTCTGGCCGCGCTGGCGCTTGGCCTCGAGCCGGCGCTCCCTCGAGCCTCGCGTCGGCTTCGTGGCGCGCCGTGGCGGCGGCGGGGGAGCGAGCAGCTCGCGCACCCGGGCAGCCAGCCGCTCACGAGCGGCAGCGCGGTTGCGGTGCTGGGAGCGGTGCTCGTGCGCGACCACGACCAGCGGCACGTCGGTCCGAGCGAGCAGCCGCGCCCGCTGGTGCTCGTCGAGCGCCGTCGAGCCCGTCGGGTCCCAGACGAGCTCGACGCGCGAGTCGGTCGTGTTGACCGACTGGCCGCCGGGCCCGGGGGAGCGCGAGAACCGCTCCACCAGCTCGCTGTCCGGGATCAGCAGGCCGTCGGGCAGGCCGGGGCCCGCGGGGACGGTCAGGTCCACGGCGCCTACGTGACCGTGACCGGTACGCCGGACAGGGCGGCGTTGCCCGACACGTCCATCCGCTCCGGGTCGGTGAGGTCGTTGATCGACACGCCCTCGACGCCGGTCGCGATCCCGAGCCGGACGCCCTCGCGCTGGTGGCCGTAGCCGTGCGGCAGGGACACCACGCCGCGCATCACGTCGTCGGTGGCCCTCACCTCGACCTCCACCTTGCCGACGCGCGAGGTCACGGTCACCAGCGCGCCGTCGACCAGCCCCCGGGCGTCCAGGTCGGCCGGGTGCATCAGCAGGTGGTGGCGCGGCCTGCCCCTGGTCAGCCGGTCGGTGTTGTGCATCCACGAGTTGCAGTCGCGCTGGTGGCGCCGCCCGATGAGCAGCAGCTCGTCACCCGTGGGCAGCTCCTGCGCCCGCAGGCGGGCGAGGTCGTCGGCGACGAGTGCCGGCAGCGCCTTGATCCGCTTGTCCTTCGTGAACAGGCGTCCCGGAAGGAGGCCGGCCCTCAGCGGACCGATGTCGACGCCCTCGGGGTGCTTGCGCAGCTGGCTGATCGTGACGCCGGACCTTCCGGTCCGCAGCAGCATGCCGACCATCAGGGTCGGGCTGAGCCGCAGCCGCGCCTCGGTCATCAGGCGGCGCTTGAGGGGTGCCTTGCGCTCCAGGCGGCGCGCCACCCGCACGTAGAGGTCGCGGAAGATCTCCCAGTCGTGGCGCTGCTCGCGCCCCTTCGGGAACACCGCCGGCGTGAAGCGGGCCGTGTCGCGCACCGCGAGCACGTGGAACGGCAGGTCGTAGTGGTCGCGCTCCAGCAGCGTCGTCGGCGGCAGGATCACGTCGGCGTGGCGGGTGGTCTCGTTGAGGTAGATGTCGATCGCGACGCAGAAGTCGAGGCCCTCGAGCGCCTTGTCGAGCGCCGCGCCGTCGGGCGTCGACAGCACCGGGTTGCCGGCGATGGTCAGCAGCGCCCGGACCTGCCCCTCCCCGGGCGTCTCGATCTCCTCCCGGAGCACGGACACCGGCAGCTCGCCGCCGAACTCCGGCGCCTGGCGCACCCGCGAGCGGAACCTGTCGAAGTGCCCGCGGCCCAGCAGCCCGCGCCCGACCGCGTCGATCGCCGGCGAGGTCAGCATCGCGCCGCCGACCCGGTCGGTGTTGCCGGTGACCAGGTTCAGCACCTGCACGGCCCACTGGCACACGAGGCCGAACTCCTGGGTCGACACGCCCATCCGGCCGTACGCCGCCGCCCCGTCGGCGGCTGCCAGCTCCCGAGCGATCCGCACGATGACGTCGGCGGGCACGCCACTGGCGCGCTCGGCGGCCTCGGGCGTGAAGTCGGCGACCGCCTCCGCGACGGCGTCCAGCCCGTCGACGTACGACGCCGGGCTGGTCAGGCCCTCGGTGAAGAGCGTGTTCAGCATCGCCAGCAGCACCCACGCGTCGGTGCCGGGCCGGACGAAGTGGTGCTCGTCGGCGACGCGCGCCGTCTCGGTGCGGCGCGGGTCGAACACGACCATCCGCCCGCCCCGCGCCTGCAGCTCCCTCAGCCGCCCCGGGAAGTCCGGGACGGTCATCAGCGAGCCGTTGGACGCCATCGGGTTGGCCCCGAACACGAGGAAGTAGCTGGTGCGGTCGATGTCGGGCACGGGCAGCAACAGCTGGTGGCCGTAGAGCAGGTTGCCGATCAGCTGGTGGGGGAGCTGGTCGACCGACGTGGCGCTGTACTTGTTGCGGGTGCGGAACGACTGGGCGACCGCGATGCCGTGCGTCAGTGCACCGAGGCTGTGGGCGTTCGGGTTGCCGAGGTAGAGCGCGAACGCGTCGTCGCCGTACTCGTTGATCGTGCGCGCGATCCCGTCGGCGACCAGGTCGAGTGCCTCCCCCCAGCCGATCTCCTCCCAGTGCGCGTCGGCGCCGCGGCCGGTCCGGCGGATCGGGCGCCGCAGTCGGTCCGGGTCGGCGTGGATGTCGCCGATCGCCACGCCCTTGGGGCAGATGTGCCCGCGCGACAGCGGATCGTCGGGATTGCCGCGGGCGCCGGTCACCCGGCCGTCCTCGATGGTCAGGAGGAGACCGCAGGTCGCCTCGCACAGGTTGCACACGCCGATGTGTTGCTCAGCCACGCTGGCATCGTCACACGTCCGTCCCAGCGGCGCCATGACCCCCGCGGTCAAGGATTCGGTTCCCGCCCGGCCCGTTGATAGTCTTCTCCGGTTGCCGTCAGGACGGCCGCGGACAAAGAGAGCCCCAGGAACTCAGGCTGGGGCGCCGCGCAACGAGCGAACCAGGGAGAAACCATGGCAGTCGGTACCGACGCTGAGACCAAGAAGAAGATCATCGCGGAGTACGCCACGACCGAGGGCGACACCGGTTCGCCGGAGGTGCAGATCGCGCTGCTGAGCCACCGCATCAGCCACCTCACCGAGCACCTCAAGCAGCACAAGCACGACCACCACAGCCGTCGTGGCCTGCTCCTTCTCGTCGGCCAGCGCCGTCGTCTCCTCAACTACCTGAAGAAGACCGAGATCGAGCGCTACCGCTCCATCGTCGAGCGGCTGGGCCTGCGCCGCTGATCTCCGCCGCCCGGCGGAAAGCACCTGACGGGCGTCCCCTTTCCGGGGGGCGCCCGTTCTGCTTTTCCCGCCACGGTCGTTAAGGTGATCGGTGACAATCACGTCCATTCCCGCGGGGCAACGCGTCCCGCACGTTCGAATAAGAGAAAACAGTTGACTGAACCCGTCATCTCCGAGGTCGAGACCGTTCTCGACAACGGCAAGTTCGGCACCCGCACGGTCAAGTTCGAGACGGGCGTCCTCGCCCGCCAGGCCGCCGGTTCGGTGAGCGCCTACCTCGACGGCGACACCATGCTGCTGTCGGCGACCACCGCCGGCAAGCACCCGAAGGACCACTTCGACTTCTTCCCCCTCACGATCGACGTCGAGGAGCGGATGTACGCCGCGGGCCGCATCCCCGGCTCGTTCTTCCGGTCCGAGGGCCGCCCGGGCGAGGACGCGATCCTCGCCTGCCGCCTGATCGACCGTCCGCTGCGCCCGACCTTCAAGAAGGGTCTGCGCAACGAGGTCCAGGTCGTCATCACCGTGATGGCGCTCAACCCCGACACCCCCTACGACGTGCTCGCGATCAACGCCGCGTCGCTGTCGACCCAGCTCTCCGGCCTGCCGTTCAGCGGCCCGGTCGGCGCCACCCGCGTCGCCCTCATCGAGGGCCAGTGGGTCGCCTTCCCGACCCACAGCCAGCTGGAGAAGGCCGTCTTCGACATGGTCGTCGCCGGCCGCGTCACCGAGACCGGCGACGTCGCGATCATGATGGTCGAGGCCGAGGCCACCGAGGACGTCATCGAGCTCGTCCGCGGCGGCGCCCAGGCGCCGACCGAGGAGGTCGTGGCCGCCGGCCTCGACGCCGCCAAGCCGTTCATCAAGCAGCTGGTCGAGGCCCAGGTCGAGCTCGCCAACGTGGCCGCCAAGCCGGTCCAGGAGTTCCCGATCTTCCTCGACTACGAGGACGACGTGTTCGCCGCTGTCGAGGCCGCCGTCAAGGCCGACCTCACCGCCGCGATGACGATCGGCGACAAGCAGGAGCGCGAGGCGCGCACCGACGAGCTCAAGGCCGAGGTCCTCGACAAGCTCGCCGGCGAGTTCGAGGGTCGCGAGAAGGAGCTCGGCGCTGCCTTCCGCTCGGTCAACAAGCAGGTCGTGCGCGAGCGTGTGCTGCGCGACAAGGTCCGCATCGACGGCCGCGGCCTCGCCGACATCCGTCCGCTGCACGCCGAGGTCGACGTGATCCCGCGGGTCCACGGCTCCGCGCTGTTCGAGCGTGGCGAGACCCAGATCCTGGGCGTCACCACCCTCGACATGCTCAAGATGGAGCAGCAGATCGACACGCTGTCGCCCGAGTCGCACCGGCGCTACATGCACAAGTACATCTTCCCGCCGTTCTCCACCGGTGAGACCGGCCGCGTCGGCTCGCCGAAGCGGCGCGAGGTCGGCCACGGTGCGCTCGCCCGTCGCGCGCTCCTGCCGGTGCTCCCGAACCGCGAGGAGTTCCCCTACGCCATCCGCCAGCTCTCCGAGGCCATGGGCTCCAACGGCTCGACCTCGATGGGCTCGGTCTGCGCGTCGACCTTGTCCCTGCTGCAGGCCGGTGTCCCGCTGAAGGCATCCGTCGCCGGCATCGCGATGGGCCTGATCTCCGGTGAGATCGACGGCAAGCTCGAGTACGTCGCGCTGACCGACATCCTCGGTGCCGAGGACGCCTTCGGCGACATGGACTTCAAGGTCGCCGGCACCAAGGAGTTCGTCACCGCGCTCCAGCTCGACACCAAGCTCGACGGCATCCCGGCCGAGGTCCTGGCTGCGGCCCTGACCCAGGCCCGCGACGCCCGTCTGGCGATCCTCGAGGTCATGGCCGAGGCCATCGACGCTCCCGAGGAGATGTCGATCCACGCGCCGCGGATCATCACCGTCAAGGTGCCCGTCGACAAGATCGGCGAGGTCATCGGCCCGAAGGGCAAGGTGATCAACCAGATCCAGGACGACACCGG
>DATLIG010000085.1:0-4911 GCA_035539555.1 Nocardioides sp.
CGATCCCGACCGTCCACCTCGACGCCAACGACGCGGTCGAGGCATTCGTCGTGGGCACCATGCTCGGCGGCTTCGTCTTCCACTGGCGCTCCCAGGGCCCCGAGCACACGCCCGTACGACGGGTGGTGCTCGCCGGCCCGACGCTGAGCGCCGACCGGGCGAGCCTCGAGCGCGCCGTCGCGCTCGGCGGTGCCGGGTGGCGCTCGCGACTCCTCGCGACGGTGCCGTCCAACCTGAAGAACCCCGCCTGGCTGGCCGAGCAGGCGAGCGACCTCGCCGCGGTCGCCGGTCTCGACATCGATGTCTGGGACGAGGAGCGACTCGCCAAGGACGGCTTCGGCGGCATCCTCGCCGTCGGTGCCGCGTCGGCGTCCCCTTCGCGCCTGATCCGCCTCGACTACACGCCTGCCGGTGTGTCCGCGCGGGCGGCGAAGAAGCTGCCCCTGGTCGTCATCGTCGGCAAGGGCATCACCTTCGACACCGGCGGCCTCTCGATCAAGCCGAGTGCCTCGATGGGCTCGATGAAGCGGGACATGACCGGCGGCGCCGTCGTCCTCGCGACGATGGCCGCGCTCGCCGACGTGGAGTGCCCGGTCCGCGTGGTCGGCCTCGTCGCCGCCGCCGAGAACGCCATCTCCGGCAGCGCGCTGCGCCCGGGCGACGTGATCACCCACTGGGGTGGCCGCACGACCGAGGTCGGCAACACCGACGCCGAGGGTCGTCTGGTCCTGGCGGACGCGCTCGCCTACGCGACGGCCACGCTCGACCCGGCCGTCGTGGTCGACGTGGCGACCCTGACCGGCGCCGTGAAGGTCGCGCTCGGCCAGCAGGTCGGTGGCCTGTTCGCCAACGACGACGACCTCGCCACCGCCCTGGCGGAGGCGGGGGAGCGCGCTGGCGAGCCGCTGTGGCGCTTCCCGCTGTACGCCGGCTACGAGGACAAGCTCGCCTCGAAGGTCGCCGACGCCGCCAACGACCCCGGTGGCGCCGGCGCGATCACGGCCGCGCTCTTCCTGCAGCACTTCGCGGGCGACGTCCGCTGGGCGCACCTCGACATCGCCTCGGTCGGCGACGTCGAGAAGGAGTGGCACGAGTGGACCGTGGGTCCCTCGGGCTTCGGCTCGCGCCTGCTGCTGACCTGGCTCGGCACGCCCGAGCCGGTCGGCTCGGCCGGCTGACCCGGGCGGCCGAGTCAGCCAGCTGACTCAGGCGTCCGACTCCGGGACCCACTCCTTCTTGGCGACGAGCAGTCCGTCGCCCACGGGCAGCAGCGCCGGGACGAGGCCCTCGGTCGCGGCGACCTGCTGGACGAGGTCGCGGATCGCGACGGTCTCCTCGTCGCGCTGGGCCGGGTCGGCGACCCGGTCGTGCCACAGGGCGTTGTCGAACGCGACGACCCCGCCCGGGCGCAGCAGGCGCAGGGCCTCGGCGAGGTAGGCGCCGTACTCGCGCTTGTCCCCGTCGGCGAAGACGATGTCGTAGTGGCCGTCGGTGAGCCGGGGAAGCACGTCGAGCGCGGAGCCGGCGATGGTGCGCACCCGCTGCGGCGCGATCCCGGCCTCCTTGAAGGACTCCCGCGCGAGGCGCTGGTGCTCGGCCTCGACGTCGACGGTGGTCAGCACGCCGTCGGGGCGCATGCCGCGCAGCAGCCAGACGCCGGAGACGCCAGTGCCGGTGCCGATCTCGACGATCGCGCGGGCCTCCAGCACGGAGGCGAGCAGGCGCAGCGTCGCGCCCGTCCCGGCCCCGATGGGTACGACGCCGACCTCGTCGGCGCGCGCCCGGGCCGCCGCCAGGACGTCGTCCTCGTCGACGTAGGTGTCGGCGAAGGTCCAGCTGGTCGCGTTGATGGGTGTCGGAGCCACGGACCCAGACTAGGGCGTCCCGGCCGCCGAGCCGGGGAGGCGGCGCGGAGCACGGGGAACAGGGCGCTGCCGCCGTTCGTTGGGGTCAATGATCAACGAGTTCACAGGGAACGCTCAGGACCGACCCCTACGGTGAGAGGAGCCAGGAGACCTTGGCACTTGTCCAGTGGAAGAAGGCCACGATGAAGGAGTCCGTCGATACCCCGCAGCCCCGCCCCGAGCACGCCGTGCCCGGAGCACCGGAGCTGAGCTGGGAGAGCATCGTCGAGCAGCACTCCGACCGTGTCTACCGCCTTGCCCTGCGCCTGACGGGCAACCGTCACGACGCCGAGGACCTCACCCAGGAGGTCTTCGTGCGGGTCTTCCGCTCGCTGCACACCTACACGCCCGGCACGTTCGAGGGCTGGCTGCACCGGATCACCACCAACCTCTTCCTCGACCAGGCCCGGCGCAAGCAGCGGATCCGTTTCGACGCCCTGTCCGACGAGCGCGCCGCCCGGATCGCCAGCGCGTCCCCGGCGCCCGAGCTGGCCTACACCGACCAGACCTTCGACGACGACGTCGAGGCCGCCCTGTCCGCGCTGCCGCCGGACTTCCGCGCCGCCGTCGTGCTCTGCGACATCGAGGGACTCAGCTACGAGGAGATCGCCGAGATCCTCGGCGCCAAGCTCGGCACCGTCCGCTCGCGCATCCACCGCGGTCGCGCCCTGCTGCGGACGGCGCTCGCCCACCGCGCCCCGGCGGCCGGCCGCACGCAGTACGCCGGCCCGGCCCCCGTGGGGGCGCCGTGAACCACCCCACTCGAGTCTCCGCCTCCCCCGCTTCGCTCCTCCGGCGAACCATCGATCGGGGACCCCGGTGATCGGCCACCTCGGCAACCGGGTCAGTGCCCTGATCGACGGCCAGCTGTCGGCGAAGGACACCGAGGACGCCTGGGCGCACGTCTACGCCTGCCACGCCTGTCGTGACCTCGTGGAGCGCGAGGGCTGGGTCAAGACCCGGCTCGCCGGGCTCTGTGGTGGCCAGGGGGAGGCGCCGTCCGGGCTCAAGGGCTCGCTGATGAGCATGCCGCCGGGCGATGCGCTGATGGCCGCGCCCGCGCACCACGGCGCCGGTCGTCGTACCTCCGGCGCGGTGATGATCGGCGGCAGTGCCGTCGGCGCCGCGATCCTCGGCGTGGTCGCCCTCGGGTTCGCGACGGGTACGCAACCGCCCGCGGACCGCCGTCCCCCGGTCACCCAGATCAACACCTCGGTCCCGACCACGCCGGCGCCGTCCTCCAGCACGGGCGGCGGCACGGGCGGCACGACCCCGGGCGCCGGCTTCGGCCAGCCCATCCCGGTGCGCCGGGTGCTGCCCTGACACCGCCCGGGAGCGGCGCTGGGGGGATCGGCAATGATGTACCGGTGAACGACGAGCACGACTCCGACCGGGAGCCCACCCAGCCGATCGCCGCTGACGGCTCGTCCGAGCCGACCCCGGAGGCAACCCCGGAGCCGACGCCGACCCAGCCCGTGTCGCAGTGGGCCCCGCCGGCAGCCGGCGCCCCCCGGCTTCCGGATGCCGCCGCGCCCGACGAGACGCCCGAGCCGACCGCGATCCTTCCGGCCGAGCCGCTGACCGCGCCGGGGCCCGCGCCCGTGGCCCCGCCGGCCGCTTCGATGGCCCCGTCGATGGCCCCGTCGTTGATGCCGCCGGCGCCGACCTTCCCGCCGACCACCGCCGACCTGTCGATCCGCCGTCCGTCGGCCGACGCCGTCACCGCGACCGGTGCGCGGATGCGGTGGCCACTGGTGGCGTTGCTGGCGCTGGTCGTCGGCCTCGGCGGCGGCTTCCTCGGCGCCCTCGGCTACGACAAGCTCCTCGACGACGACCCCTCCGGTCCCGGGTACGCCGACGGCGGGCTCTCCGACGTCGACCTCAAGGACGCCGCGCCGCTGGCGGCCCCCGGCTCCGTCGCCGACGTGGCGAAGGCGGTGCTGCCGAGCACGGTCCAGATCCTCGCCGAGTACGACGGTCAGGAGGCCGGCGCGACCGGCTCCGGCTGGGTCCTCGACGGCAACGGCCACATCGTGACCAACAACCACGTCGTCGCCGACGCGGCCAAGGACGACGGCCCGATCGTCGTCATCGACCACGACCGCAACCGCTACGACGCCAAGGTCGTCGGGCGCAGCCCCGTCTACGACCTCGCCATCCTGTACGTCGAGAAGCACGACGACCTCCAGCCGGCCAAGCTGGGCTACTCCGCCAAGCTGCAGGTCGGCGAGCCCGTCGTCGCCCTCGGCTCACCCCTGGGCCTCAACGACACGGTCACCTCGGGCATCGTGAGCTATCTGCACCGTCCGGTCACCACCGGCTCGACGGCCGACGACTCGTCGTACATCGACGCCGTGCAGACCGACGCGGCCATCAACCCCGGCAACTCCGGGGGTCCGCTGGTCAACCAGAAGGGCGAGGTGATCGGCGTCAACTCCGCCATCGCCACGGCCGGCGGCGGCTCGGTCGACCAGGAGGCCGGCAACATCGGCGTGGGGTTCGCGATCCCTGTCGAGCAGGTGCGCATCACGGCCGACCAGATCCTGAAGTCGGGCAAGGCGCAGTACCCGGTCATCGGCGCAAAGGTGAAGACCGGTGGCCTTCCGACCGGCGACGGCGCGGAGCTCGACGAGATCATCGCCAAGAGCCCCGCGCAGGCTGCCGGCCTCAAGAAGGGCGACCTGATCACCCACGTCAACGGCGTCCGGGTCACCGACGGGGTCTCGCTGATCGTGGCGATCCGCACCTACCAGCCGGGACAGACGATCGAGTTCACCGTCGAGCGTGGGTCGGACCAGCGGAAGGTCAAGGTCACCCTCAACGGCGAGGACGGCTGAGGACCGCCCGGACGGCGCTCCACACGGGCGCTCAGACCTCGGACTCGGTCTCCACGAACGGGTGCTCGGCGACGTACTCGCGGGTGGCCTCGTACTGGTTCGCGATGTACTCCTCCAGGCGTGATCCCTCGACCCGCCACTGGCCCCGGCCGCCGATCTTGATCGCGGGC
>DATLIG010000086.1:0-4875 GCA_035539555.1 Nocardioides sp.
CAGCCACGGCATCAACCCGTGGGTCGAGACCGAGCGCGACCGGCGGCGTCACGGTCATCGGCGGCGGCGGCGGTGGCGCGAGATCGTGCGCGACCGACGCGGGGGAGGGCGCCTTGGGCGCGCCGGCGCACGAAGCGAACAGGACGAGGGCGAGGGTGGGGAAGGAGCGGACGCAGCGCATGAGACAGGCCTCCGGCAGGGAGCCCGCGCCGCGCCGAAAATCGACGCCGCGCCGGCGATCGCTCCCACAACGGAGGTCCGTGGCCCGGCCTTACACCGAGCCCCGCGCTGGCCGGGTCAGTGCGGCTGGCTGACGCCGTGGGTGACCACGATGCGGACACGCAGCGCGCCGCTGTCGTCGAGCCGGAGGGTGTACGTCGACAGCTCCTCGCCGAGCTCGTGGCCGGCGGCGTCGAGGTACGGCCAGCGCACCTCGACCATGACGATGCGCTCGGTCAGCCACTCCTCCCACAGCAGGTCGGCGCGGGTGTCGACGATGCCGCGCGACTCGTACTGGGCGCGGACGCCGTCGAAGAAGGTCGCGATCTCGTCGGTCGACGCGATCGTCCGCGCGCCCTCGTCGGCGAGGACGAACGCCGGCGTGTCCCACATGCCGGCGATCGCCGTTCCGTCGCCCGCCGTCAGCGCCCGCCCGAACTGCTCGAAGAACTGTTGCACCGAGTGCGCGAGGTCGGTGCGGGATCGCCCGGTGTCGGGCTCCTTCTTGACGTCCGCCATGGCCTCCTCCGAATGGACGTCGGGGGTGCACCCGACGTGCCGGCCTGGCGACGGTGTGGATCTGGGCGGTTGTGCCGGGCGGCGGGCGCAGAACGTGCGCGGATGTCCCGAGGGCGCGCACGCGCCCGCCGCGGTCAGGCCGGTGTCGTGATCTTCAGCCCGAGGATGCCGAGCACGACCAGGCCGAGGAACAGCCCGCGCGCCGGGCTCATCGGCTCACCATAGATGACGACGCCGAGGACGGTCGCGCCGACCGCGCCGATGCCGACCCAGACCGCATACGCGCTGCCGATCGGCAGATCGCGCGCCGCCCGGGTCAGCAGGACGAAGCTGGCGATCATCCCGGCCAGGGTCAGGACCGTGGGGAGGGGACGGCTGAAGCCTTGCGAGGCCTTGAGGCCGATGGCCCACGCGGCCTCGAGCAGACCGGAGACGATGACGAGGATCCAGGACATGGCGAACGAGCTCCTTGCTCGCGTCGTCTTGTCGTGACCGGGTACGGCGCGCCTCGTCCGGGTCCGCCGCGCAGCGCGGGGACGCCCCAGCATGACATGGGATCGCGTCAGGGAGGAGGCGTCGGCAGGCCCGCCCCAGCGAGCCGCAGGCGAGCGCTCAACAGTGACTCTGGGTGTGTGGGGCCACTGGTGACGTACGGGGTCTGTCTCAGGCCTGCGCGGCTGGCGCAGCCACGACGCGCCCTCAGCTGCTCGGAGGAGGCGCCGGCAGCCCCGCCGGATCGGCGGCGTAGGTCCCGAGGACCCGCACCTCGGTCGTGAGCGGCGCGACCTCGGTGAGCACGCTCTGGAAGGGCTGCGACGCCGCGTGGCCGAGGGCGTCGAGGTAGAAGCGGTAGCTCCACGGCGATGACGGGATCGGCCGCGACTCGAGCTTGGTCAGCGACAGGTTGCGGGCGGCGAACCGCATCAGGATCTCGCCGAGCGCGCCGGGCCGGTCGGCGAGGGTGAGCACGAGCGAGGTCTTGGCCACCGCGTCCTCGGGCACCGGGCGCGGCCGCAGCGCGACCTCGACGAAGCGGGTGGCATTGCCGGCCGCGGTCTGGATCCCGCGGGCGACGATGGCCAGGCCGTAGGTGGTCGCGGCCGACGCGCTGGCGATCGCGGCCAGGGTCGGGTCGCGCAGGTCGCGGACCTTGCGCGCCGAGCCGGCGGTGTCGATCTCGACCTGCGCCCGCAGGTGCGGGTGGGCGGCGAGGAACGCCTGGCACTGGGCGAGCGCCTGGGGATGCGACATCACCACCCGCAGATCCTCGAGACGGCTGCCGGGCAGGGCGAGCAGGCAGTGCTCGATCAGGCTGACCACCTCGCCGGTGATGGTCAGGTGGCCCTCGGCGAGCAGATCGTAGGTCTCGTTGATGCTGCCGGCGGTGGTGTTCTCGATCGGCAAGAGCGCCACGTCGGCGGCGCCGTGGACCACCGCCTCGGCGGCGGCGCGGAAGCTGTCGGCCCCGGTCAGCAGCGCCCCGCCGGTGCGCCCGCCATAGGTGCGCTGGGCGGTCAGGTGGCTGTAGCTGCCCTCGACCCCCTGGTAGGTGACCCGCAGCGGCGCGTCCTCGCGGCGGCGCACGTGGGCCTCCTGGTGGGCGACCGACATGTCCATGACCACGCGGTACAGGCGCTCGACCTCGTGGGGGTCGAGGCCGGCGTCGGTGGCGTCGGCCCGCAGGCGGACGAGCAGCAGATCCTCGCGGACGCGATCGCGGAACGGGCTGGCCGCGGCCAGCTTGGCCTCGGCGACGTCCTCGACGATGCGGAGGCGCTCGGCCAGGAGCGCGATGATCTGCTTGTCGATCGCCTCGATGCGATCGCGCAGCGCGCCGAGGAGTCCAGACGGGTCGCTCATGCGCGCAGCATACGCGGCGACGTTCCTTCAAGCCCTGGCGCGTGGCTGATCGAATTGCCGGCGACGGCAACCACTGACCCCAGGCCGAGCGGCTGGTCGGCCTGCCGGCTGGAGCCGTGGCGACGCGGGTAACCCGCGGGAAGCACTCGCGGCCGGCCTCCGCGGGACGCTGGCACGGGGGCTGCTCAGGGGCCCGGCAACACCAACTCGACCCGCCTCGGAGTCACCTGCCATGAAGCGCCCCCTCCTCACCGCCTGCCTCTTCACCCTGCCCCTCGTGGGCGCCGCCTGCACCGAAGCCCCCGTCGGTGACGAGGAGGCCAACCTGCCCGGCGACATCGACAACTCGCCCGACGGCGCCGGCGGCAAGGGCGACGCGTGGGACTACACCAACGACCCCGCCCGCCTGGCCCGCAACCTGAACTACCGCCTCGCCGAGCTGCCCCGGACCGGCAAGCTCGACCAGCCGGTGTGGGCGAGCCGCTATCCCAACGCGGTCGGCAAGGCGCCGGTCGCCTGGTCGGACACCTACTGGCCGACCGTCCAGGGCTCGACCAACGCCCGCTGGAACGGCCGCTCGGTCAAGTCGCCGCTCGAGAAGTACGACGCCGCGTTCAACAGCGCCGCCGGTTGCGAGACCCAGCCGGCCCGGCTGTGCGGTGACACCGCCAAGGCCGACTGGGACCAGTACTTCACCTGCGCCGGCCCGGCCGCCACGTGGCAGATGAAGAGCTTCCAGTCGCTCTACGAGCAGATCGACGGTCTCGACAACGACGGCGACGGCAAGAAGGACGAGTGCGACTCGAGCGACGACGAGGGCGCCCAGGGCTGGTGGGGGCTGTGCCACAGCTGGACCCCGGCCGCGCTGCTCGAGCCCGAGCCGCAGAAGGCGGTCGAGTACCAGGGTCAGCGCTTCGAGGTCGCCGACATCAAGGCCCTCATCATCACGCTCTACGACCGCAACGAGGCGATGATGCTCGGCGGCCGCTGCAACGCCAAGACGTTCAACCCCGAGAGCACCACCTCGGCCAACGACGCCTGCCTCGACAGCAACGCCGGCGCGCTCCACGTCGTGATGACCAACTTCCTCGGCATCAACGACAGCGCGCTCGCCATGGACCGCACCGCCTCGTTCGAGGTCTGGAACCAGCCGATCGTCGCCTACAACGTGTCGCAGCAGGACCAGGTCACCGCCACCCGCGCCATGCAGTGCGTCGGCGGCACCGGCGACCGCTACACGTACAACAGCAGCGCCAAGGAGCTCTACGAGGTCACGATGTCGGTCGACTACCTCGTCGAGGGCAACGCCAGCACCCGGCCCCTCGGCATGAACGGCTACGTCAGCACCGACACCTTCCACTACATCCTCGAGCTCGGCTCGACCGGCAAGGTCATCGGTGGCCGCTACTGCACCGACTCGGCCGAGGATCACCCCGACTTCCTGTGGGCGCCGATCCGCGTGTCGTCGTCGAGCTCGGGCCGCAACCCGCACGTCAAGCTCGCCGAGGTCCAGAAGCTGATCAACCTGTCGCTCGAGACCACCACCCCGACCCCGCCGAGCGGCAACGAGAAGACCTACGAGAACACCACCGGCGCGGCCATCCCCGACAACGCCCCGGCCGGCGCCTCGGTCGACATCGTCGTCCCCGACACCTTCGCTTTCAAGACCCTGTCGGTGTCGGTCGACATCGAGCACACCTGGCGCGGCGACCTGCGGGTCGAGCTGCTCAAGGACGGCACCAAGGTCGCCACCCTGCACGACCGCACCGGCGGCTCGGCAGCCAACCTGGTCCAGACCTACACCTACCAGGCGGCGCAGGTCGGCGGTGACGCCGCCCGGGCGACGTGGACCCTCAAGGTCACCGACACCGCGGCGCAGGACTCGGGTCGGATCCGGACCGTGAAGCTCGCGTTCGCCCAGTGAGATTCGAGCGTAGTTAGCCTGGCGCGCCCGGTGACGGGCGCGTCCTCGTTTTCGGCCCAAAGCGAGCGAAGCGAGCGGTCAACAATGACTCAGGGGGTACGGGGTCACTGGTGACGTGCGAGGTCGGTCTCCGATCTCGCACCCGTGTCGTCTCGCACGCCTCGCGTCGCTCCGAACCGCTCAGGTCGTCGAATTTCGTCTACCCTCGAGGAGCGTGACCGTGGACGCGGCGCCCGCCATGCCGGAGGAGCTCGGCGAGTTCGTCATCGAGGGCGAGCTCGGTCGCGGCGGCTCGGGCGTGGTGTACGCGGCCGGGTGGCAGGGCCAGGCCATCGCGCTCAAGGTGCTGCGCG
>DATLIG010000087.1:0-22581 GCA_035539555.1 Nocardioides sp.
GTCCGGCGTACGGCGTCGCGCGGACCCACCGAGAACCGCGAGTCGATCAGCGTCGCGTCGTAGAGCTCGGGCACGAAGCCCTCGTCGAGGTTGCGCAGGCCGTAGACGAGCTCGCCGTAGCGCGGCTCCGCGGCCACGATGCGCACGTCGGGCTTCGCCTTGCGGAAGAAGCGGGAGACGCCCATCAGGGTGCCCGTCGTGCCCAGGCCCGCGACGAAGTGGGTGATCGACGGCAGGTCCGCGAGGATCTCCGGGCCGGTGCCCTCCTCGTGGGCGAGGGCGTTGGCGGCGTTGCCGTACTGGTAGAGCATCACCCAGTCGGGGTGCTCGGCCGCGATCTGCTTGGCGACGCGCACGGCCTCGTTGGAGCCGCCGGCCGCGGGCGAGGACACGATCTCGGCGCCCCACATCCGCAGCAGCTGGCGCCGCTCCTCGGAGGTGTTCTCCGGCATCACGAAGACGGTGCGGTAGCCCTTGAGCTTGGCCGCCATCGCGATCGAGATGCCGGTGTTGCCCGAGGTCGGCTCGAGGATCGTGCAGCCGGGACGGAGCGTGCCGTCCTTCTCCGCCTCCTCGATCATCTTCAGGGCCGGGCGGTCCTTGATCGAGCCGGTCGGGTTGCGGTCCTCGAGCTTCGCCCAGAGGCGAACGACGGGCGCAGCTGCGTCACCGGCGGTGTTGAACGGAGCGGACAGGCGCGGCAGCCCCACCAGCGGCGTACTGCCGACGGACGTCAGGAGGCTGTCGTAGCGGACCATCTGCTCAGGCGGCGCCGCCGGCGACGGCCGGCAGGATGACGACCTGGTCGCCGTCGGAGAGCCCGGCGTCGAGGCTGCCGATGAAGCGGACGTCCTCGTCGTTGATGTAGACGTTGACGAAGCGCCGCAGCTCGATGCCGTTGCCCTTGTCCTCCACCAGCCGGTCCTTGATGCCGGGGTGGTTGGCGTCGAGCGCGTCGATCAGGGCGCTCAGCGTCGCGCCATCGGCGTCGACGGCCTTCTCGCCACCGGTGTAGGTGCGCAGGATGGTCGGGATCCGGACCTCGATGGCCATGTCAGCTGCTCTCCTCTGGGATGACGGTGTCGACGATGGTGACCTCTTCCTCGGTCACGACGCCGTCGATGATTCTGTAGGACCTGAACTCCACCGGGCCCGGGTTATTCCCGTGCTCGCGCGTGCTGACGAGCACGTAGTGCGCGCCCGGCTCGCCGGCGAGGTTGATGTCGGTGACGCTCGGATAGGCCTCGGTCGCGGAGTGCGAGTGGTAGATCACCACCGGCTCCTCGTCGCGGTCGTCCATCTCCTTGTAGAGCTGGAACAGGTCGGTCGAGTCGTACTCGTAGAACGTCGGGCTGCCCGCGGCGTTCACCATCTCGATGTGCCGTGCGGGGCGGTCGCTCCCGATCGGGCCGACGACCATGCCGCACGCCTCGACCGGGTGGTCCCGCTTGGCATGCTCCACGAGGGCGTCGTACGTCGCCTGGTCGATCCGCAACACGCGCTCCAGCGTATTGCGTCGGGGCCGCCGCGCCGGAATCGGGCCGGTGCGCGGGACGGTCGGCCGACCCTCAGGCTGCCGGGCTGACCGACTTCGCGCGGATCCGCTCGGGGGTGGGCCAGCGGACGTCGCGGACCCAGCCGAGCTTCTCCAGCACCCAGATCACCCGGGCGGAGGTGTCGAACTGGAAGCGCTTGACGCCGTGGCGGGCCGACGTCGGGTCGGCGTGGTGCAGGTTGTGCCACGACTCGCCGCCGGACGGGATGGCCAGCCACCACACGTTGCCGGAGAAGTCGCGCGAGGCGAACGGCCGCTCGCCGAGGGTGTGGCAGATCGAGTTGATCGACCAGGTGACGTGGTGGATCAGGCCGATCCGCACGACCGTGCCCCAGAAGAACGCGGTGAGCGCGCCCTGCCACGACCAGGTGAGCAGCGCACCGAGCACCGGCGGCAGGAAGAGCGAGGTCAGCACCCACACCCAGAAGGTGCGGGAGATCCGGACCAGGTCGCGGTCCTTGGCGAGGTCGGGGGCGTACTTCTCGATCGGGGTCTGCTCGGGGTCGAAGAGCCAGCCGACGTGCGCCCAGACGAAGCCCTTGGTGAGTCCGCGCAGGCTGTTGCCGTAGCGCCAGGGCGAGTGCGGGTCGCCGTCCTTGTCGGAGTACTTGTGGTGCTTGCGGTGGTCGGCGACCCAGCGGATCACCGGCCCCTCGATCGCCATCGAGCCGAGGATCGCGAGGGTGATCTTGACGGCCCGGTTGGGCTTGAACGACTTGTGCGTGAAGAGCCGGTGGTAGCCGACGGTGACGCCGTGCAGGGTCAGCGCGTACATCACGAAGGTGATCGCGATGTCACTCCAGCCGAGCCACCCGCCCCACGCGATCGGGATGGCGGCGACGAAGGCGAGGAAGGGCACGGCGATGAAGAGCGCGAGTGCGAACCGTTCGGCCCACGACTGGTGGTCGCCACTCATGGTGGCGCGCACGGCGCTCGGCTCGGGACGGTCGTCGATCGCAGTCATGGGCGCTCCCTGGGCATCGGCGGGCCTGCTCAGGCAAGCCTAAGCGGGGAGCGGATCACCGGGGAACCCGGTACCGCCGCTCGGGACGTCCCGTCCCGCCGTACTGCAGGCGGACCTCGGCCGCGCCGCTGTCGACGAAGTGCTCGAGGTAGCGGCGGGCCGTGACGCGGGAGAGGCCGACCGCCTCGGCCGCCTCCGACGCCGAGATCTCCCCGGTGGCGCGGGCCGCCTCGAGCACGAGGTCCGCGGTCTCCGGGCTCAACCCCTTCGGCAGAACGGCCGGTACGTCGACCGGTCGGCCCGTCCCGAACGCCTGGTCGATCGTGGCCTGGTCCACCTCGTCGGCCGGCTGCGCACCGCCGGTGCCGGACAGGCTGGCCAGGGTGAGGGCCACCCGGCGCAGGCGATCGGCCAGGTCGTCGTACTCGAACGGCTTGACGAGGTACTGCAGCGCCCCGCCGTGCAGGGCGGAGCGGACGGCTGCCGCGCCCCGCTCGGCGGTCACCATCACGACGGCGACGTCCTGGCCGCGCCCGCGCAGCTGCTCGAGGACCTCGAGCCCGGACAGGTCGGGCAGGTGCACGTCGAGCAGCAGCAGGTCGGGCTGGAGGGACGCCGTCAGCTCGAGCGCCTCGGCGCCGGTGCGGGCGGTGCCGACCACCTCGAAGCCGTCGGTCTGCTCGACGAAGCGGCCGTGGATCCGGGCGACCATGAAGTCGTCGTCGACGACGAGCACACGCAGGACGGGGCTGCTCACGGTCGCCCATCCTGACGGACGGCGTCCTCGAAGGGCAGCACGACCCGGAACTCCGCACCCCCGCCACCCCCGGCCTCGGCGTCGTCGACGACCACCTCGCCGCCGCGCTGCGTGCAGACCAGCCGGACCAGCGGCAGGCCGATGCCACGGCCGCCGAGCACCTCCTCCTTGGTGGACCAGCCGCGCACGAAGACGGCATCACGCAGGTCGGCCGGAACGCCGGGACCGTTGTCACGCACACGGAGGTGGACGGCCTCGTCGTCGGCGTGGATCCAGAGCTCGACGGCGGGCTGCGTGACGCGGCCGCCACCGGCCGAGGCGTCCACGGCGTTGTCGACGAGGTTGCCGATGACCGTCGTCAGGTCGGCGGCGAGGTCGGGCGCGACCGCTGGCAGTCGGGACCCGGGGTCGAGCTCGAGGGTCACCCCGCGCTCCTCGGCGACCGCGTGCTTGGCGACCACGAGGGCGGCCACGGCCGGGTCGGCGATCCGCTTGGCGACGTACTCGCCCACCTCCGCTCGGTGCCGGGTGAGGGTGCCGACGAGGGTCGCGACCTCGTCGTACTCACCGAGCTGGACCAGCCCGGAGATCGTGTGGAGGCGGTTGTCGAACTCGTGGGTCTGCGCGCGCAGCGTGTCGGTGATCGACAGGTTGGAGCTGAGCTGGCTCTGCAGCGAGACCAGCTCGGTCCGGTCGCGCAGCGTGGTGACGGTGCCGATGCCGCGCCCGCCGGTGGATGCCCGTCCGCGGTTGAACACCACGACCCGCTGCCCGACGAGGGCCAGCGCGTCGCGGGCGTCCGCACTCCCCTCACCCGTCAACAGAGCCACCACGTGCGGGTCGAGGCCGAGCGCGTCGACCGGCCGACCGACCGGGTCCGGCGCCTCCTCGAGACCGAGCGTGGCGCGCGCCGCGTCGTTCATGACGGTCACCCGGCCGTCGGTGCCGACACCCACGACGCCCTCGCGGATCGCGTGCAGCAGCGCCTCGCGCTGGTCGGCGAGGTTGGCGAGCTCGGTGGTGCCGAGGCCACGCGTCGAGCGGCGCACGACCCGGGAGACGACCCACGTGCCGGCCAGGCCGAGGACCGCGCCGAGGCCGAGGAAGAGCACGAGGTCGGGGGCCGCGCCGGTCACCTGGTCGGCCACCGACGGGTAGGTCACCTCCGCCGCCACGATCCCCAGCAGGCTGCCGTCGTCGGCGATGATCGGGGCGTGGGCGGCCACCGACTGCCGTCCGTCCAGCCGGACGTCTCCGGTCCAGCCGCGCCCCTGCAGCGCGTCGCTGTCGCCCAGGTCGACCGGTCCGCCGACCAGGCTCGGCTCGCTCGCGGCGAGCACCGTGCCGTCGACGGACACGATGATCACCTCGGAGGCGTCGGACAGATTGACGCCCTGCGCGGCGTACGGCGCGAGGGTGCGGGCGGTGCCGTTCGGCGGGGCCGTGCCGTCGCGCACGTCGGTGAGCTGTCCCCGCACCTGCGGCAGCGCCGCGACGTACTCCGCCACGGAGCGCATCTGCGCGCCGCTCTCGTCCGCGAAGTCCGCGCTGGACTGGCGGATGCTCAGCACCCCGACCGCGACGAGGAGCGTCGCGATGACGGCGAGCTGCAGGAGCAGCACCGTGGCCGCGAGCGTCAGCTCACCACGGCGGAACGGCGACCACAACGACCACAACCTCCTTTGCGTCCGCAAGCGTGACGGGCGCCACAGCCTCCCGCAATGCTGGCACGGTTCGCACGTGACGGCCGTCACGACCCGACCCGGAGGTTCCTCCATGAAACGCCTCGTGGCGCTCATCACCGCACTGGCACTGACCGTGCTCGCGTCCGGCTGCGGAGTCACCCGCGGCTCCGACGACCCCGACAAGCGGCGCCTGCGGATGTTCATCCCCAACAGCCCCGGCGGCGGCTACGACCTCACCGGCCGGGCCGCAGCCCGCGCGATGCAGGAGAACCACCTGACCGGACGCTTCGAGATCCGCAACGTCCTCGGCGCCAGCGGCACCGTCGCGATGCAGCGGCTGCTCAACGAGAAGGGCAACGACGACCTGATGATGGTGATGGGCCTCGGCGTCGTCGGCGCGGTCTACACCAACAAGTCCGAGGCCACCCCGCTCAAGATGACCCCGATCGCCCGGCTGGTCGAGGAGCAGGAGGGCATCCTGGTGCCCGCCGACTCCCCGTTCAAGACCGTCGACGACCTGGCCGCGGCCTGGAGGAAGGACCCGGGCGGCGTCGTCGTCGGCGGCGGGTCGAGTCCCGGTGGGCCCGACCACCTCTTCCCCATGCAGCTCGCGGACACCATCGGCGTCGACCCGAAGGACGTCAACTACATCTCGTACGACGGCGGCGGGCCGCTCACGACCGCGCTCCTCGGCGCCAAGATCGACGTCGGCATGTCCGGCCTGGGCGAGTTCGAGGCACAGATCGCCGAGGGCAAGCTGCGCGTCCTGGCCGTCTCCGGCGAGGAGCGGCTCGACGGCATCGACGCACCGACCCTCACCGAGGCCGGCGTCGACCTGGTCTTCACCAACTGGCGCGGGGTGCTCGCCCCGCCCGACATCAGCGACGCCCAGCGCGACTACCTCACCGACGTGCTCACGGACATGCACGACACCGAGGAGTGGAAGCAGGCGCTCGCCGACAACGGCTGGACCGACAACTTCGCGACGGGCCCGGAGTTCGAGGACTTCCTCGTCGAACAGGACGCCCGCGTGGCCGACACCCTCAAGGAGCTGGGACTCGCATGAGCACCGCCACCCCCACCAAGGAACCCACCGCGGTCGACAGGGCCCAGTACGGCCTGGCCGCCTTCCTCGTCCTCGTCGGCGGGTACGTCGTCTACGACGCCTCCACGCTGGAGGACGCCTTCAGCGACCAGCCGGTGCAGCCCTGGGCGCTGCCCTTCGTCGTCGGCGGGGCGCTGCTCCTGCTCGGCGTGGCGCTCGCGGTCGCCACCGCGCGCGGCGACCGCCCCGAGGCCGAGGAGGGCGAGGACATCGACCTCAGCCAGGGCACCGACCTGCGCACCATCGGCCTGCTGACCGGCGTGCTCGTGCTCAACATGCTGCTCATCGACTGGCTCGGCTGGGCGATCACGGGCGCGCTGCTGTTCACCGGTGCGACGTACGTCCTGGGCAGCCGGACGTGGGTCCGCAACCTCGCGATCGGCGCCGCGCTCTCGCTCGGCAGCTGGTACGGCTTCTACGTCGGGCTGGGCCTGCCCATCCCCGCCGGCATCCTGGACGGAGTCCTCTGATGGATCTGCTGCTCGACGGCTTCCAGACCGCCCTCACCCCCGAGAACCTGCTCTTCGCGCTGATCGGCGTGCTGCTCGGCACGGCCGTCGGCGTGCTGCCCGGCATCGGCCCGGCCATGGCGCTGGCCCTGCTGCTGCCGGTGACCTACAGCGTCGGCGTGGACAGCGCCATCATCATGTTCGCCGGCATCTACTACGGCGGCATGTACGGAGGCTCGACCACCTCGATCCTGCTCAACACACCCGGCGAGTCCTCCTCGGTCATCACGGCCATCGAGGGCAACAAAGATGGCCAAGTCCGGGCGCGCCGCCCAGGCCCTGGCCACCGCGGCGATCGGCTCCTTCGTCGCCGGCACGATCGGCACCGTCCTGCTGTGGGTGCTCGTCCCGCGGGTCGCCGACGTCGTGGTCAAGCTGGGCGCGCCGTCGTACTTCGCCGTGATGCTGCTGGCCTTCTTCGCCGTCACCATGGTGCTCGGCTCCTCGAAGCTGCGCGGCTTCATCTCGCTCTTCCTCGGCCTGGCCATCGCGATCGTCGGCACGGCGACCGGCGAGTCCCGGCTGACCTTCGGCAGCGCCCAGCTCGCCGACGGCATCGACGTCGTCGTGGTGGCGGTCGGCATCTTCGCCATCGGCGAGGCCCTGTGGGTGGCCGCCCACCTGCGCCGCAAGCCGCTCGAGATCATCCCCGTGGGCCAGCCCTGGATGAGCCGCGAGGACTGGCGGCGCTCGTGGAAGCCGTGGCTGCGCGGCACCGCGCTGGGCTTCCCCTTCGGCGCCGTCCCGGCCGGTGGCGCGGAGGTCCCGACCTTCCTGTCGTACGCCGCCGAGCAGAGGCTGTCGAAGCACCCCGAGGAGTTCGGCAAGGGTGCCATCGAGGGCGTCGCCGGCCCGGAGGCGGCCAACAACGCCTCAGCCGCCGGCACCCTGCTGCCCCTGTTGACCCTCGGCCTGCCGACCACGGCGACCGCGACGATCATGCTGGTGGCACTGCAGTCCTACGGGATCCAGCCCGGACCGCAGCTGCTCGACAACGAGCCGGGCCTGGTGTGGGGCCTGCTGGCCAGCCTGGTCATCGCCAACGCCCTGCTGCTGGTCATCAACCTGCCGATGGCGCCCCTGTGGGCCCGGCTGCTGCAGATCCCCCGGCCGCAGCTGTACGCCGGCATCCTGTTCTTCGCCACGCTCGGCGCGTACACCGCGAACTTCTCGGCGTTCGACCTCGGTCTGCTCGTCGTGCTGGGCCTGCTGGGACTGGCGATGCGCCGCTTCGGCCTGCCCGTGCTGCCGCTCATCGTCGGCGTGATCCTCGGGCCGGCGATGGAGCTGCAGCTCACCACCGCGCTGAAGATCTCGCAGGGCGACGTCAGCACGCTGTGGAGCGAGCCGGCAGCGAAGGTCGTCTACGCACTGATCGGCGTGATGCTGGTCGCGATGGCGATCGGCGCCCTGCGCCGCAGGAGGTCACCGCTCGTCCCGAGCAGTGACCACTCCGACGAGACCGAGGAGCTGGTGAACCGATGAGCATCGTCGTCGCCTACAGCGCCGACCGCTTCGGCGCGGCCGCACTGGAGCACGCCGCCGACCTGGCCCGCAAGGACGGCAGCCGACTGGTCGTCGTCAACGCCACCCAGGGCGGCAAACTGGTCGACAACCGATTCGCCCACGACGCCGACATCACCGCGCTCCAGGCGCAGCTGTCCGCGGAGGGGCTGGAGGTCGTCGTACGCCACGAGATGGTGGACGACGTGGCCGACGCCGTCATCGCGGCAGCCGACGAGGAGCGGGCCACGCTCATCGTGGTCGGCATCCGGCACCGGACCCCCGTGGGCAAGCTGCTGCTCGGCAGCGTCGCCCAGCGGATCATCCTCGAGGCGCACTGCCCCGTGCTGGCGGTGAAGCCGGCGCCCTGAGCATCAGCGCACGGACTGGACGAGGGTCTCCTGCAGGAAGCCCAACCACTCGTAGATGTGGTGGGCCGGCGCACGGGGATCCTCGTCCGGCAGGTCGTACCAGTAGGCCTCGTCGCCCTCCTCGACGCCGAGCCGGGTGCCCAGCGCCAGGCGGAGGTCGGTGAGGCTGCGCATCCACACCAGCGCGGTCTCGTCGTCGAGCTCGACGTCGATGACCATGTCGTCCTCGGTCGGCTCGTTCGGCAGCCCGGCCTCCTCGAGCACGTCGATGATCGTCCCCGCCGCGCGGGCCTTGCCGTCGCGCAGGCCGCCCTCGGTGAACCGCCGGAACTCCGCCGCCGACTCGTCGTCGCCCCGGTAGGCGTTGGGGAAGAGCCGGCGCAGCACCGGGTCCTCCGGCTCGGTGGTCGGCCCGGAGAAGTCGAGCAGCGCCTCGAGCGGGTCGCGCTCGGTGGCGACGACGGCCGACTCGTTGTGCAGCAGCTCGACGAGCTGGGCCGCGAGGGAGCGCAGCAGGTCGGCCTCGAAGACCGAGAAGGTCGCGATGGCGCGCTTGCTGCGGCGGTGCCGGACGAAGCCGGTCGTGGAGGAGGTCACGGACAGTCCTTCGTCACTCGGCCTTGGAGAGGGTCGCCCAGAGGCCGTACTCGTGCATCGCCTGCACGTCGCGCTCCATCTCCTCGCGACTGCCGCTGCTGACGACCGAGCGTCCGTCCTCGTGGACCTCCATCATCAGCTTCTCGGCCTTCTTCCTGCCGTAGCCGAAGTGCTTCTGGAAGACGAAGGTGACATAGGACATCAGGTTGACGGGGTCGTTCCAGACCAGCGTCACCCACGGGGTGTCCGCCAGCGTGATCTCGTCCGGGGTGAGGTCCTTCTGGACTCCCGGATCGACCTTCTCCGGGCTCGCAGTCGTCACGGCTCCATGGTGTCACAGCGGCCGGGAACGTTCACGAGCACCACGTGTCGGCCAGCGTCGTCACGACGTTGAAGTTGCGGTTGGTGGCCACCACGGCCAACGACTTCTCGACCTTGTAGGGGTCCACTCCGCCCGCTTCGTAGCCGGGTCCGAGCAGGACGTGGGCCGCCCGCCCGCGCACGACCACCGCGTTCACCTCGTCGCTGCGGTCCTCGACGGCCTTCACCAGCGCGGCGTCGGGCTCGTCCTTGAGCAGGTAGACGTAGTGGCGCTCCAGGTCCGAGCGCGCGGCGGTCAGCTCGCGCGCGTCCTCGGCGATCGCGACCAGCTCGGCCGGCGTGTAGACGATCGTGGGCACGACGAAGCCGGCCTGCGCCTCGTAGGCCTTCTCCAGCGCCGCCTCCACCTTCGCCCGCGACCGGAGCGTGGTGGTCAGGCACACGTTTCCGGTGTTGATGTGCGTGAGCACGTCCGTGCCGCCGGCCGCCTCGGTCGCGGTCACGATGTCGGCCTTGGGGAACTTGCGGTGGGGCCCGAGGTTGATGGCCCGCAGGAACGCGACGTACTTCGGCATGGGTCGATTGTGTCCTGCGCCACCGACACGTGACATACATAGGTTTCCGATGTAAAGTCGACGGACGTGAGCACGCCCGACACCGCCGCCCTCAGCAGCGACCTCACCGTGTATGCCGCCCGCCTCGTCCGCCTGGTCCGTCGCTCCCACGCTCCCTCGGCCGGCGTGCGCGTGCTGTCGATCCTCGACGAGCTCGGCCCGCAGTCGGTCACGGCGCTGGCCCAGGCCGACCGCTGCTCGCAGCCGACGATGACCGGCCAGGTGCGCCAGCTCGGGGATCAGGGCTGGGTGGCGAAGGCGCCGAACCCGGCCGACGCCCGCAGCAGCCTGGTCGCCCTCACCGACGCCGGCAGCGCCGAGCTGCAGCGGGTGCGCGCGCTGAGCGCCGCCCTCGTCGCCGAGCGGCTCGCCCGGCACCCCCACCTGACCCCCGACGACCTCGCGACCGCCGTGGCCGTGCTCCAGGCCGTCGTCGACACCACCACCAGCACGGAAGGAAACGCGTGACCGCCACCGTCGAACCCAGCACCCAGGAGACCACCACCGGGGGATCGTTCCTCCACCAGCCACGCGCCGTCTGGGCGGTCGCCTTCGCGTGCGTCATCGCCTTCATGGGCATCGGCCTGGTCGACCCGATCCTCAAGGAGATCGCCGCGAAGCTCGAGGCCAGCCCGAGCCAGGTCTCACTGCTGTTCACGAGCTACATGGCCGTCATGGGAGTCGCGATGCTCGTCACCGGCGTGGTCTCCACCCGGATCGGCGCCAAGAGGACCCTGCTGCTGGGCCTCTTCCTCATCATCGTGTTCGCCGGGCTGGCCGGGATGTCCGGCTCGGTCGGTGCGGTCATCGGGTTCCGCGCGGGCTGGGGCCTGGGCAACGCGCTCTTCATCGCGACCGCGCTCTCGACGATCGTCAGCGCGTCGAAGGGCTCGCTGGCGCAGGCGATCATCCTGTTCGAGGCCGCGCTCGGCCTCGGCATCGCGTCGGGTCCGCTCGTCGGCGGCCTGCTGGGCGAGCAGTCGTGGCGCGGTCCGTTCTTCGGCGTCTCGGTGCTGATGACGATCGCCCTGGTCGCGACGGCGCTCTTCCTGCCCGCCACCCCGCCGGCCGCACGTCGTACGACGCTGGCGGACCCGTTCAAGGCACTGGCCCACCCGGCACTGGCGATCATGGCGGCGGTCGCGGTCTGCTACAACCTGGGCTTCTTCTCGCTGCTCGCCGCGGGTCCCTTCGCCCTGCCCGACGCCGGGATCATGGAGATCGGCTGGATCTTCTTCGGCTGGGGGGTGCTGCTCGCCGTCGCGTCGGTCGCCCTGGCGCCGTGGGTGCAGCGCCGGGTCGGCACCGTGCCCGCACTCGTCGGCGCGCTCGCCCTGTTCGCACTGGACCTGCTGCTGATGGCGCTCGGCGCCGGCACGAGCACCGTCGTGATCGTCGGCATCGTCGTGGCCGGCGCCTTCCTCGGCGTGATCAACACGCTCGTCACGGAGGCCGTGATGGGTGCGGCACCGGTCGAGCGGCCGGTCGCCTCGGCGGCGTACTCCTTCGTGCGGTTCACCGGCGGCGCCGTCGGCCCCTACGTCGCGCTCAAGCTGGCCGAGCACCAGGGCTCGGCGGCGCCGTTCTGGTTCGGCGGGGTCGCCGTCGCCGTGGGCGTGCTGGTGATGCTGGCCGGCGGGCGGACCATCGCGACCGCCCTGCACGGCGCGCCGGCGCCGCACTCCGCCGAGGAGGCGGAGGCCGAGGCGCTGGGCGACCTCAGCTGAAGATGAGGCAGGAGCTGGAGGCGTAGGCCACCAGCTGTCCGCGGCCGTCGTACAGCTTCGCCTCGGCGAGGGCGGTACGACGGCCGCGCTGCATCACGGTGCCCACGGCGCGCAGCCGGCCGGAGTCGACGGTGACGGCCTTGAGGAACTTCACGGTCAGGTCGAGCGAGGTGTAGCCCTCCCCCACGGCCAGGGTCGAGTGGACCGCACAGCCGCAGGCGGAGTCGAGCAGGGTGGCGAAGACGCCGCCGTGCATGCTGCCGATCGGGTTGTAGTGACGCAGCTCGGGGTCGAGCTCGAAGATCGCGGTGCCGCGCTCGGGAACCTCGAAGCCGACGAAGCCGAGCGTCTCGGCGATCGGCGCGGGCGGCAGGTGGCCGTCGAGGATCGCGTGCAGCTGCTCGAACCCGTCGAGCGTGCTCGGGTCGATCTGGGTCTGGATCGCGGACTCAGTCATGGCGCCCATCGTCGCCGCCGCATGCTGGGTCTGTCAATGAGACCTAGGTCGCCTATGCTGGTCCCATGAGCACCGTGGCCACCTCGCCGCCGGCACTCGCCTGGTCGGTCGACAACTGCACGCTCGGCCGGGCGATGGCGATCCTCGGCGAGCGCTGGACGGTCGTCGTGCTGCGCGAGGTCTTCCTCGGCGTACGACGCTTCGACGACATCCGCCGGCACTCCGGCATCCCCCGCCAGGTGCTGGCCAACCGGCTCGCCACGCTGGTCGACGAGGGCATCCTGCGCCGGGAGCCCTACCAGCAGGAGGGCTCCCGGGTGCGCCACGAGTACCGCCTCACGGACAAGGGCCTCGAGTTGCAGCCGATCCTGCTCGCGATCAGCCACTGGGGGGACCGGCACCTCGCCGACCCCGGCGGCCCGCCGACCGTCTTCGTGCACCGCGGCGACTGCGAGCAGCCGGTCCATGTCGAGGTCCGCTGCGCCGGCGGCCACCGCATCGAGGACCCGCGCCAGGTGGCGACGCGGCCCGGCCCGGGCGTGCGCCCCTTCGCGGACTGACCGTTCGGGTCCTCAGGCGCGCGAGCGGGCCAACAGGTAGACGAAGTACGGCGCGCCGATCAGTGCGACCACCAGGCCCGCGGGCACCTGGGCCGGGGCGATGACCGTCCTGCCGACGAGGTCGGCGATCCCCAGCAGCACCGCGCCGATCAGCACCGCGACGGGCACCGAGCGTGCGTGGCGCGCGCCGACGAGTGCCCGCGCCATGTGCGGCGCCACCAGCCCGACGAAGCCGACGACGCCGACGGCCGACACGCTCATCGCCGCCAGCAGCGCCGCCGCGACGAGCACCACCAGGCGCACCGTCTCGAGCCGCATGCCGACCAGGCGCGGCGTGTCCTCGTCGAGCGCCAGCAGGTCCAGCTCGCGCCGGACCAGCCACGCCAGCGGGAGGGCCAGCGCGAGCACGACCGCGACGGGCAGCACCTGCTCGAAGGTGCGGCCGTACGTCGTACCGGACATCCAGGTGTAGATGCGCGGGGTGTCCCACGGGTTCGAGCGCACGAGCAGGAAGGTCGTCAGCGCGGCGGAGCCGTACCAGGTGCCGATGCCGATCAGGAGCAGGCGGTCGGCGTCGAGGCCGCCGCGCCAGGACAGCCCGTAGACCAGCGCGAAGGCGACCAGCGCCCCGACCGTGGCGCCGACGAGGATCGCGGTGTTGCTCGCGGCCTGGGTCACGCCGGCACCGGTGACCACGACGACCGCACCCACGCCGGCCCCGCCGGTGATGCCGAGGATGCCGGGCTCGGCCAGCGGGTTGCGGCAGGTCGCCTGCACCAGGGCGCCGGCGAGTGCGAGCGCGGCACCGGCCAGCACCGCGGCAGCGACGCGCGGGGCCCGCTCGTCGAGCGCGAACTGGATCAGTGGCGCGGCCTGTCCGCGGGCCCACAGTGAGACGTCGCCGGCCTTCAGCCAGGTGTCGCCGCCGAGCAGACCGAGGACGACCACCGCGAGCGCGACGAGTCCCGCCACGACGAGGACGACCAGGAAGCGGAGCCGGCTGCCGACACCGACACGGGCGGCCGCCGGCAGGCGGGCCGGACCGGCGTCGCGGGAGCGGCGGGCCAGGATGATCATGATCGTCGCACCGACCAGCGTGGTCGTGATGCCGGTCGGGACCGAGATCGCCTCGTCCGCCCCGAGCAGCGCCCGGATCGCCGCGTCGGCGCACACCACGACGACCGCTCCGGTCAGGCCGGCGGCGGGGATCAGCACGGCGTGGCGGTGCAGCGCGGGGACGAACCGGCCACACAGCCGGACGATGACCGGGGCGAACAGGCCGACGAAGCCGATCGGTCCGGCCAGGGTCACCGACGCGGCGGTCAGCAGCACGGCCAGGACCGTGCCCACGGCACGGGTGGAGCGCACCGGGACACCGAGCACGGCGGCGCTGTCGTCGCCGAGGCCGAGCAGGTCGAGGCGCCGGGCGAGCAGGAGCGCAGCGATCGTGCAGAGTACGACGACCGGCGCAGCCTGCTCGAAGGCACGCAGCCCGAGCTGGCTCAGCGAGCCGCTCCCCCACGCGAAGAGGCTGGTGGTCTCCTCACGGAAGAGGATGAGCAGGGTCGAGGTGCCGGCCTGGAGGGCGAGCGCGACGGCCGAGCCCGCGAGCACGAGGCGGGTGGTCGCCGTACCGGCGCCGCCGGCGAGGCCGAGCACCAGCGCCGCGGCGAGGAGGCCGCCGACGAAGGCGGTCAGGCCGGAGGCCCACAGCGGCACCGAGATCCCGAACGCCGCCACGACGGTGACGGCGAGGTAGGCGCCGCCGGTCACGGCCAGCGTGTCGGGTGAGGCCAGCGCGTTGCGGGCCAGGCTCTGGAAGAGCGCGCCCGCGACACCGAGGGCGAAGCCGACGGCGATGCCGGCCGCCAGCCGCGGGATGCGGGAGCCGAGCAGCACGTCGCCCGGGTCCGCCCCGGGCCCCGCGCCCTGCCCCAGCAGCCAGCGCCAGAGCTCGCCGGCGCCGACGGCGGACGTGCCCTGCGTGAGGTGCCATCCCGACACGCCGAGCAGGACGACGACGAGCAGCAGCAGCGCGCCGGACGCCCCGAGGGCGCCCCCGGCGCCGAGCCGCGGGGTCACCGCGGCCCGGTCGGGGGCGACGGACTGCTGCTGCTCGATCGTCATGCGGGGATCACTGGGTCAGGAGGTCGACGTACGCGTCGATGATCTGCTCGCCCGTGCGCGGGCCACCGAAGGTCCACACGCCCTCCGGGAACGCGTGCGCACGGCCCTCGGCGACGGCCGGGATCTTCTTCCAGACGGCGTTCTTCGCGAGCGCCGCGTTGACGTCGCCGGCCGGGTCGACGGTCCCCGTGTAGAAGAAGGTGGCGTCGCCGACCTCGCTCATGCCCTCGACGTCGGTCTGGCCCAGGCCGTAGGCCGGGTCGACCTCGCCGGTCCAGGCGTTCTCGAGGCCGAGCGCCTCACCGATCTCGCCCATCAGCGAGCCCTGGCCGAAGGGACGGATCGAGACGTTGCCGCCCTGGATCCAGCCGTCGAAGTAGACGAACTCCTTCGTCTCGGCGTCGGCGACCTTGCCCTTGGCCTCCTCGAGCGCGGCGTTGAAGTCCCCGACGACGGCCTCGGCCCGCTCCTCACGACCCGTGGCCCGCGCGATCAGCTCGAAGGTGCTGATCATGTTGGCGACGGGGTCCTGGGCGTCGGCGCCCTTCGTGGCGAGCACCGGGACGTCGTACTTCTCGAGCTGCTTGATGATCTCGTCCTCGGCCGTGTAGGCCTCGACGATCACCAGATCGGGGTTGGTGCCGAACAGGGTCTCGAGGTTCGGCTCGCCGCGGGTGCCGACGTCGGTGACGCCGTCGGCCGGGAGCTCCTCGGCGGTGTCCCAGGTGCGGTAGCCCTCGGCGTCGGCGACGGCGACCGGCGTCAGGCACAGGGACAGCACGTCCTCCACCTGCTGCCACTCGAGCACGGCGACCCGCTCCGCGGGCTTGTCGAGCTCGACGGTGCGGCCGTAGCTGTCGGTCAGCTTCACCGCGTCGGTCGAGGTGGCGGTCTCGTCGGCCGCGCAGTCGACCGAGTCGTTGGCCTTCGGGGCCTCGTCGTCCGAGCCGGTGTCGGTGGTGCCGCAGGCGGCCAGGAGCAGGCCGAGCGGCAGCGCCAGGGCAGCAGCAAGCGGTCGTGTCTTCATCGGGTTCCTCACTGGTGGGATGGCGCGCTTCAGCGGCGCCGCTGGTGGTTCCTGCCCTGGGCCTCCACGCGCACCGCGCCCGTCTCCGGGTCGAGGAGGCAGCGGATGGGCAGTCCGTAGACGTCGGAGAGGTGCTCCTCCGTCAGTACGTCGGCAGGTGTGCCGACCGCGCGGACCGTGCCCTGGTGCAGCAGCACGACCCGGTCCGCCACGGTGGCGGCGTGGTTCAGGTCGTGCAGGACGACCCCGAGCGCCGTCCCGTGGTCGTCCGCGAGGTCGCGGACGAGGTCGAGTGTCTCCACCTGGTAGCGCAGGTCGAGGTGGTTGGTCGGCTCGTCGAGCAGGACGACGCCGGTGTCCTGGGCGAGGCAGGTCGCCAGCCAGACCCGCTGGAGCTCGCCGCCCGAGAGCTGGTCGACGGGCCGGTCGGCCATGCCGTCGACACCGGTCACCGCCATCGCCCGGTCGATCGCGGCCCGGTCGGCGTCGGTGACCCCGGAGAAGCGGCCACGGTGGGGGTGGCGGCCGAAGGCGACGACGTCGCGCACCTCGAGGCCGGAGGGATGCGGACGCGACTGCGAGAGCAGGGTGACCCGGCGCGCGAACTCCTTGGCGCTCAGCGGGGCGGCATCGACGTCGTCGACGCGCACCGAGCCCGCGTCGATCCGGTGCAGCCGGGCGAGCGAGCGCAGGACGGTCGACTTGCCGCTGCCGTTGGGACCGATGAGGGCGGTGACCACTCCCGGCTCCAGGCGCACGGAGACGCCGTGCACGACGGTGGCGCGCTGGTAGCCCAGCACCAGGTCGCGTCCTTCGAGAGCGGCAGTCACGAAGGGGACCCTAACTCAGGTGAGCCTAACCTGTCTTGTCAGGTCGGTCACGCTCGGGCTCAGGAGGTCTTGCGGACCGACCACTCCCGGATCCGGTCGATGCGCTTGCGCAGCTGCTCGGCGTTCGCGACCGCCGCGGCCGGTCCGCCGCACTCCTTGCGCAGGGCGGCATGGGTGATCCCGTGCGCCTGGCCGGTGCGGTGGTTCCACGACGCGACGAGGCCGTTGAGCTCGCGCCGCAGCACCGCGAGGTGCTCGTGGGTGGTCACGTCGGCGAGGGTGTCGGCAGGTCGCGCCTCCTCGACCTCGACCGCCTTCGACCGGGTACGACGCCGGTCCTCCTGCCGCTGCCGCAGCAGGCTCCGCATCTGGTCGGGCTCGAGCAGGCCGGGGATGCCGAGGAAGTCCATCTCCTCCTCGGAGCCCACGTGGACCTCGCCCTCGTGGCCGAACTGCGCGCCGTCGTACAGCGCATGGTCGAAGCGGGCCTCGGAGCCGAGCGCCTCGAAGGGCAGCGCCTCGAGCTCGTCGGAGGCGGCGTCACCGGCGTTGGCCTGGTTCATCAGGTCTTCCTCGGCGGCGAAGATGTCGCCGTCGTTGTTGACCTTGCGCTTGAGGACGTGGTCGCGCTGGGCCTCGAGCTCGGCGGCGAACGTCAGCAGGTTCGGCACCGACGGCAGGAAGACCGACGCGATCTCGCCCCGCGTCCGGGCCCGCACGAAGCGCCCGACGGCCTGGGCGAAGAAGAGGGGTGTCGACGTGGTGGTCGCCCACACGCCGACGGCCAGGCGCGGCACGTCGACACCCTCGGACACCATCCGGACCGCGACCATCCAACGGCTGTCGTCGCCGCTGAAGGCCGAGATCTTCTTCGACGCCGCCTTCTCGTCGGAGAGGACGACGGTCACGGACTCGCCGCTGATCTGCTTGAGGAGCTTGGCGTAGGCACGGGCACTGTCCTGGTCGGTCGCGATGACCAGGCCGCCGGCGTCGGGGACGTGGCGGCGCACCTCGGAGAGGCGCTTGTCGGCCGCGGCGAGCACCGACGGCATCCAGGACCCGCTCGGGTCGAGGGCCGTGCGCAGCGCCTGCGAGGTCATGTCCTTGGTCAGCGGCTCGCCGAGCGAGGCGGCGACCTCGTCGCCGGCGCGGGTGCGCCAGCTCATCTGGCCGGAGTAGGCGAGGAAGAGCACCGGGCGCACGACGTGGTCGGCCAGCGCCTCCGCGTACCCGTAGGTGTAGTCGGCCACCGACGTCGGGACACCGTCCTCGCCGGGGGCGTAGGTGACGAACGGGATCGGGTTGATGTCCGAGCGGAACGGCGTGCCGGTCAGCGCGAGCCGGCGGGCCGCGGGCTCGAACGCCTCGCGTACGCCCTCGCCCCAGCTCAGCGAGTCACCCGCGTGGTGCACCTCGTCGAGGATGACCAGGGTCCGGAAGCGCTCGGTGCGGATGCGCATCGCGAGCGGGTTGACGCCGACACCGGCGTAGGTCACGGCGACGCCGACGAAGTCGCTGGCGATCTTGCCGGCGCCCGCGGAGTACGTCGGGTCGACCGGGATCCCCGCCCGGGCGGCCGCCTCGGCCCACTGGAGCTTGAGGTGCTCGGTGGGGGCGACGATGACCAGCCGGTCGACGACGCGGCGGCCGAGCAGCTCGGCGGCCACGGTCAGCGCGAACGTGGTCTTGCCGGCGCCGGGCGTCGCGACGGCGAGGAAGTCCCGGGGGTTGCGGGCGAGGTAGTCCTGGAGCGCGGCGGACTGCCAGGCACGCAGCGATGGCGCCGTGCCCCAGGCCGCCCGCTCCGGCCAGGCCGGACCGAGCGACGTCATTCCTTCGGACCGGACCCTTCGTCGTCCGACATGCTCTCCCAGATCTCCTTGCAGTCCGGGCAGACCGGGAACTTCTCCGGCGCGCGGCTCGGCACCCAGACCTTGCCGCAGAGGGCCACCACGGGGGTGCCCATGACCATCGCCTCGGTGAGCTTGTCCTTGTCCACGTAGTGCGAGAAACGCTCGTGGTCGCCCTCGTCGGTCGGGACGGTCCGGCGGTCCTCGCGGACATCCGTTTCTGTCGAGAAGCCGATCGTGGTCACCGGGCCACTCTACCGACCTCCGGCCGACGGAACCCGATCCCCACCCTCAGTTGAGCTCCGGGTCCGCCGGACGCGTGGCGTGCATCGCGAGGTCGCCCGGCTGGCGGCGCAGCACCTGCCGCCGCAGGTCCGGGACCTCGCCGCCGAAGACGTCGTCGACCAGCCCCGGCACGACGTACCAGTGGCCCTCGGCAACCTCCTCCTGGAGCTGGCCGGCGCCCCAGCCGGCGTAGCCGGCGAAGATCCGCAACCGGTCCACCGTGCCGTCGACCAGCTCGCGCGGGGTGTCCAGGTCGAGCAGCCCGACCCGGCCCCACATCGCCTTGAAGCCGGCGGCATCGAGGCCGTCGGGCGAGGCGAGGGCGACCGCGAGGGCGCCGTCGGTGGAGACCGGACCGCCCTGGAAGAGCACCTCGGGCTCGTCGACCACGTCGCCCCACTCCCCCAGCACCTCCGAGACGGGCAGCGCCGACGGGCGGTTGAGGACGACGCCGAGCGCGCCCTCGTCGTTCACGTCGAGCAGCAGGACGACGGTGTCGACGAAGTTCGGGTCCAGCAGTGCCGGACTGGCCAGGAGCAGGCTCCCGACCGCGATCTCCCCCGCGCCGTTGCCGGTTGCGCTCGACATGGCGCCATCATCCCACTCCCGCCCCGGACCATCGCCCGGGACGGCGGGGAGAGGGCGGGGAAACGGAGCGACCCCGGACCCGACGCGTTGGGAGGGAGGGTGCGTCGGATCCGGGGTCGGACCAGGAGGGGGGTCGATCAGGCGGCGATCACGGCGCGCAGCCGCTCGAGGAGCGAGCCGCGGACGACGGGCTCCTCGTAGGCGGCGTCCGGCGTGATGACCGGGATGCCGCGGTGGAGCAGGCGCGAGCGCTCCTCGAGGTCGGCGCCGATGCGCAGCGCAGCCTCCTCGCTCAGCAGGCTGGAGCGGCCGGCCATGACGGCCAGGAGGTAGTGCTCCTTGTCGGCGGCGGTCGCCATGGCTCGCGCCATCGCGTCGTCGACCGGGTTCACCCGGTAGTGGTCGATGATCATGCGGACACCGGCGAGCTCGTGGGCGGTGTTGCTCCACGCGACGGTCACGGCCTCGTCGAGGTCGACCGGCTGGTGGGCCAGCATCTGCTCGATGTTGCCGGACAGGCGGGTGTGCCACTTGAGCGTCAGCGCGGCGAGCAGGTCCAGCTCGTCGCGGAAGGTCTCCGCGACGCCGGCGACGTCCATGGGCAGGACGCCGTCACGGCGGACGGCAGCGGTGTTGATGACGGCGCGGAGGGTCTCGCCCCGGTTGTGGTAGGCCTTCCAGGTCATGGTCAGCTCCTTGTTCTCGTGGGCGGCTGCCAGGCCTCGGGAGGGAAGACTGGGGGTACCTGACATACCGCTGGTACGTACTACGAGTATGGCGCAGACCCGGGGTATGCCCTATGGCACGACACCGTGATTCCGCCCACCCACCGGGGTGACCGGTGTCACGGTCGGCGGCGCGGGTTGCCTATGCTGAGGCGGTGGCAAAGGCGTCCGTCTCCAAGCTGGTCCCCAAGGTCCCGGGGGTCGCGGGAGCGACCCGCCGGGCGGCGTACTCCGCCTCCACCAAGCGGGCCCTGGTCGACGTCGCCGAGAAGCTCTTCGCCGAGAAGGGGTACGCCGCCACCTCGCTGGACGCCATCGTCGCGGGCGCGCGGGTGACCAAGGGCGCGCTCTACCACCACTACTCGGGCAAGCAGGCACTCTTCGAGGCCGTCTTCGAGCGGGTCGAGCAGGAGTCGTCGAAGCGGATCCAGAAGGCCCTGCGCAGCGAGAAGGACCCGTGGCGCAAGGCCACGGAGGGCCTGCGCTCCTTCCTCCAGGTCGTGCAGGAGATGCGCTACCGGCGGATCGTGATCCAGGACGGGCCGGCCGTGCTCGGCTACGAGCGGTTCCGCGAGCAGGAGGAGCGCTCGACGTACGCGAACATCGTCGAGATCGTGCGGGCGACGCTCGACGCCGGCGCGTGGGAGCTCGACGAGCCGATGCTGCAGACCTTCTCGCGCATCTTCTTCGGGGCCATGTCGTCGGCGGGCGAGTCCGTCGCGACGTCGGACGACCCCGAGGCGGCGGCGCTCCGGGTCGAGAACGCGATCGGCTTCCTCCTCGCGGGCGTGCAGAGCCTGGTCGAGAAGGGCGTCGACATGCCGAGTGCCGCCGACACCGTCGAGCTGCCCGGGGCCGACGAGAGCCACTGAGACGACCGACCGGCCGGCCCCTGGCGGGACCGACCGGTCGTCACGCGTTCAGCGACGGCTCACTTGCCGTAGGTCACCGCACCGGTCGCCGCGGCGCCCTTGCCGGGAACCAGCTCGAGCCAGGTGCGGCCGACCGGGATGTCGAGCTCCTTGCCGGCGGCGTCCTTGAAGGTGATCTCGGCGCCTTCGTCGGCCTTCTCCCAGGTCGCCTCGACGACCTTGCCGTCGTGGAAGATCAGCGCCTTGCCGGTGCCCTCGAAGTGCGAGACCGGGACGGGGTTGCCGGCGGGGTCGCTGTAGGGGGCGAGCGTCGTGCGCACGGTGGCCGCGATCACGGTGTCGGGGCTGAAGACGTCGCCCTCGGGCATGTAGCCGTTCTGCAGGACGTACTTGCCGCCCTTGAACGCCCAGTGCGACGTCCGCGAGCCCGAGAGCTTGACGTCGATCGTGGTCGCCGGCTTGCCGGCGGGGAGCGCCTCGTCGCCGAAGGGGAGGTAGTCGGCCGGACGGGCCGGGTCCTGCTTGGCGTCGGCGCCGATCTTCTTGAGGTTGGCCATCACGCTGTGCAGCGAGTCGTGGGTCCCGTCGCTGACGCGCACCACGTGGGGGTTGTTCATGTCGAGGAAGGTGATGCCGGCCTTCTTGAGGCCCTGCAGGGTCACCGGCGCCGCGCCGGAGGTGACGATCGAGGCGCCGAGCGGCTTCGCGATGCCGATGTCGGTCAACCGCATGGAGCGCACCGGGCCGACCTGCTTGGGCAGGTTCTCGTAGTAGAAGACCGCGAGGCGGGTGATCCCGCCCTCCACCAGCTCCTCGACGACGAGGTCGGCCTTGCCGATGCCGACCTGCGGGTTGCTGTCCTGGGAGTTGTCGATCTTGACGATGTACGCCGGGTGCGTGAGCTCCGCCGACGACCCGCCCTTGGTCAGCTCGCCGGTCAGCGGCCAGGTGGCCGGCTCCTCGGGCGCCTGGGTCTGCGACGGACTGTCGCCGCTCTCGGGCTTGTCGCCGGAGTCGTCATCTCCCCCGCCGCATCCGGCGAGCACGAGGCTCAGCACGACGAGCGAGGCGGGCAGGGCAGATCGCAGAGTCTTCACACGCACCCGTCCAGTCTGGCCCAGCACCCCCGCGTACGACGGAGCCGCCCCCGCGTGTCGCGGGAGCGGCTCCATGTCCTGCTTTGCAGTGTGCTCGGGTGGGACCTCAGGTTCCCAGCGAGATCCCGCCGTCGACGTACAGCGTCTGGCCGGTGATGTACGACGACTCGTCGGCCGACAGGAAGGTGACCGCGGCCGCGATGTCGTCGGGCAGGCCGACGCGGCGGACCGGGTTGGCCTCGGCGTTGAGGCGGCGGAACTCGTCGACGTCCATCTTGAGCCGCGCGGCCGTGGCGTCGGTCATCTCGGTCGCGATGAAGCCGGGCGCGACCGCGTTGACGTTGATGCCGAACGGGCCGAGCTCGATGCCCAGGGTGCGGGTGAAGCCCTGCACGCCCATCTTCGCGGCCGAGTAGTTCGCCTGGCCGCGGTTGCCCAGCGCCGAGATCGAGGAG